>NZ_CP113062.1:928115-1237487 GCF_026625765.1 Frigoribacterium sp. SL97 | reverse complement strand
TCGACGCTGACGAGCGTGCCCGTCGGGGCCATGGCGGCCACGATCGTGCTCTCGACCGTCGCCCAGATCGTCGATGCGCTGCCGCAACTGGACGTCCTGGACCCCTGGCTGTTCACGCACCACTGGCTGGGATTCGCCGACCTCATGCGCGACCCGGTCTCGTGGGACTCGTTCGGCGCCAACGCCCTGCTGCAGGCCGGCTACGTCGTGGTCTTCGGTGCCCTGGCGCTCGGCCGGTTCACCACGAAGGACGTCCTGAGCTGAGCCGTCGGCGCGCCCGTGTCGGCGGTCGCGGTTACCGTGGATCGGTGCTTTCCCGTACCCGCCGATCCCGCGTCCCCTCCCGCCCGTTCCGCCTGACCGTGGCGGCGTCGCTCGCCACCGTGGCCCTGCTCGCCGCGACCGGCTGCACGTCCACGTCGACCGACGACGCCGACGGGCGCACGGCCCTCGTCACCCACCAGCAGGAGGCGCGGGTCACGGTGGTCGGCGGCGCCACCGCCCCGAGAGAGGGCCGTCAAGGCCAGCCGGTCGCGGTCGTCGCAGCGGACGGGGACGCGGCGGGCCAGGCGGAGGCGGCCGACGAGGCGGAGCGACTGGGCGTGCCCCTGCTGCTCGCCCCGGCGGGGGCGCCGACGGCGTCGCCGTCCGCCGGCCCGTCGAGCGACAGCCCCACGACCGGGCCGTCCGTCCTGGCGGCCGAGCTCGACCGGCTCGGCGTAGAGACCGTGCTGGCGGTCGGCGACGTGGGCGCGATCGACGGGGCGGGCGTCGAGATCGCGAGCCGCGCCTCCTCGGTCGACGTGCCCGACCCGGCGACGCCCCTGGACGACGTCCTCGCCGTCGTGGCCGGAGCCGAGGACGTCGCGGCCACGGCCACAGCCCGGGCCGCGGGTGCCGAGGTCCAGGCCCTGCCCGAGGGGGTCGTCGACCTTCAGGCCTCCGGTGAGGCGATCGACGCGCTGCACGCCTCGACGACGACCGACACCGTCCTGATCGGCTCGTCCTTCTCGACCGTGCGCGACGCCGCGTGGTCGGTCGCGGCGGCCCGGTCCGGGGCACAGCTGCCCGGCGGCGGCCAACGGTTCTTCCCGGACCGGCGGTTCGTGGCGCTCTACGGCGCGCCCGGCATCGGGGCGCTCGGCGTCCTCGGCGAGCAGGACGTCGCCGCGACCGTGCAGCGTGCCGCCGACGTCGCGGCGAGCTATGACGCGGCGAGCGACCGTCCCGTGGTGCCGATGCTCGAGGTCATCGCGACGGTCGCCGCCGGTGCCGCCGGGGACGACGGCGACTACTCGAACGAGCTGTCGGTCGAGAGCATCGAGCCCTACGTGGACGCGGCCGTCGCCGCGGGGCAGTACGTGGTGATCGACCTGCAGCCGGGTCGGGCGGACTTCCTCAGCCAGGCGAAGCGCTACGAGTCTCTGCTGTCGCGGCCGAACGTCGGCTTGGCCCTCGACCCCGAATGGCGCCTCGAGGCCGACCAGGTGCCGTTGCGCCAGATCGGCGGGGTCGAGGCGGGCGAGGTGAACGCCGTGTCGACCTGGCTGGCCGACCTCGTGGCCTCGAAGGGTCTGCCGCCGAAGATGTTCGTGCTGCACCAGTTCCGACTCGACATGCTGCGCGACCGGGCGTCGATCGACACGTCGCGGCCCGAGCTGGCCATGCGTGATCCACGCCGACGGTCAGGGCTCGCAGCCCGACAAGCAGGCGACCTGGCGCACGCTGCACGACGGCGCTCCGGCCGGGGTCGCCTGGGGCTGGAAGAACTTCTACGACGAGGACGCCCCGATGCTCTCGCCCGAGCAGACCATGGCCGACGTGTCGCCGACGCCCGACCTCGTGACGTACCAGTAGCCCACCACCCGGGTCGCCCCGGCGACCCGTGCGGACGATTCACCGGCAGGTGGACGAAGATGAGGAGTCCGAAACCGACCGATGGGAACGCAGCACCGTGGCCACGAACGACGAAGTCGACCTGATCATCGACGCCTGGGCCCGCGAGCGCCCCGACATCGACTTCGCACCCCTCGACGTCTTCTCGCGCCTCCGCCGCCTGTCGCGGCGCCTCGACCGGATCCGCAGCGAGGCGTTCGCCCATGCGGGCCTCGAGATCTGGGAGTTCGACGTGCTCTCGGCCCTCCGTCGGGCCGGCGACCCCTTCCAGCTCAGCCCGAAGCACCTCGTCACGGCGACCATGGTCACGAGCGGTACCATGACGAACCGACTCGACCGTCTGGTCGAGCGCGGCCTCGTCGAACGCCACGGCGACCCGAGCGACGGCCGCGGTGTGCTGGTGCGCGTGACCGAGGACGGCATCGCGCGGGTCGACGCCGCCATGCTGAGTCTGGTCGACGCCGAGAGCGCACGGCTGCACTCGCTGTCACCCGCCCAGCAGGCCCAGCTCGCCGACCTGCTGCGGCTCGTCGGCGACGAGTTCAGCTGACGGCGTCGGGCCGGTCGGGAGTCAGCTCGAGAACGCCGAGCTCGGCAGATCCTTCTCGCCGTCGACGATCGCCCGCACGATCCGCTCGGCCACCGCGTCGGGGTCGAGGGCCGCGCCGAACGTCGGCGCCTTCCCGGCGACCGCCCGCGTGGCGAGGCCGGTGTCGGTGTGCCCCGGGCGCGCGTCGAGCATGCGGATGCCGTCTCGCCGGTACTCGCGTCCGGCGGCCGACGCGAAGGACGCCAGGGCCGCCTTGGACGCCGAGTAGGCGGCCATCCCCACGGTCGCGGCCTCGGACACGACGCCGCTGATCGTCACGACGAAGGGTTCGCGACCGGCCGCCGCGGACTCCGCGAGGGCGGCGTGCGCGGCACGCACCAGACGGATGGGTCCGAGAGCGTTCGTCTCGACGAGTTCGTCGAGCGTGTCGTCGTCGAGGTCCTTCGCCGCTCCGAACGCGACGACGCCCGCGGCGACCACGACGCCGTCGAGGCGTCCGTGCTCGTCGAGCGCCGACCGGACCAGCGCCGCGCCTCCCGACCGGTCACGCAGGTCGGCGAGGTAGGCGCCGGGGCCCGAGAGCGACTCGGGTCGTCGGGCCGCGCGGACGACGACGGCCCCCTCGTCTTCGAGCATCGCCGCGAGACGCTGCCCCAGTCCGCCGGACGCACCGGCCACGAGCACCACGGCTCCGTCGAGATCGGTCATGCCGCCGACCCTACGCGCGCGTCCCGGTGGGACGCCGGGGCGAGGGACCGCAGGAGGCGCGGGTCGCGTCACGCGGACGCGCGCACCACCAGCTCGGTCGGCAACGTCATGGCGGCCGGCTTCTCGCCGTCGATGACCTGCAGGAGCAGGCGCACCATCTCGCTGCTGATGCGGTCGAACGGTTGACGCATGGTCGTGAGGGCCGGCGACGTCGCGGTCGCGACGCTCGAGTCGTCGAAGCCCGCGACCGCGACGTCGTCCGGCACGAGCCGCCCCGCGGCCGTCAGGGCGTCGATCGCCCCGGCGGCCATGCGGTCGGTGGCGGCGAAGACGGCGTCGAGGTCCGGCCGTTCGGCGAGCAGGGACTCCATCACGACGCGGCCGCTCTCACGCCCGTAGTCGCCGTGGCGCACGAGCGCGTCGTCGGCGTCGTCGCCCAGCTCGGCCCGGTAGCCCTCGAGGCGGGTGATGCCGCCGGGGGTGTCGGCGGGGCCGGCGATCGTGGCGATGTGCCTGCGCCCCAGGCCGCGGAGGTACGCGACCATCTCGCGCGCGCCCTCGCGGTCGTCGGCGGCCACCCACCCCATCTTCTTCTCGTGGCCGATCGGGATGCCGCAGGCGATCGCGGGGACCCCCGACTCGACCACGTCGGCGAGCAGCCTTCCGCCGCTGTGCGCCGAGACGAGCAGGACGCCGTCGACGTGCCCGGCCCCGATGTAGGCCAACGCCCGCTGCTGTTCGGCAGGCGACCCGGCCATGATCAGCACGAGCGAGACGTCGCGCTCGGCGAGCGCCGAGGCCGCCCCCCTCAGCAGGATGGAGAAGTTCGGGTCCTCGAAGAGCTGTTCGTGGTCCTCGGTGAGCAGGAAGGCGACCGAGCCGGTGCGGTTCGTCGCGAGGCTGCGCGCGTGCGGGTTGACGCGGTACCCGGTGGCCTTGATGGCGGCGTCGACCGCGGTCTTGGCCTCGGGACTGACCCACCGGCCGCCGTTCAGGGCCCGCGACACCGTGCCCCGCGAGACGCCGGCGGCGGTCGCGACGTCGTCGATGGTCGGTCGGCCGCGGCCGGTCGTGCTGCTCACGCGGCCAGCATAGGGTGCGGCGACCGCCGGGCCGGCGGCGCGCTCCGCCCCGCCGGCACGACCGGTCGTCGAGGCCGCACTACTTGACCGCGCCGGCCGCGAGGTCGACCTTCCAGAAGCGCTGCAGCACGAGGAAGATCGCGATCAGCGGGATGACCGAGAGCAGGGCACCCGTGATGACGAGCGTGTACAACGCCGGCGCCGAGGCCCCCTGGTTGAGCAGCCCGTTGAGTCCCACCGTGAGCGGGAACAGCGCGTCGTCGCCGAGCATGATGTACGGCAGCATGAAGTTGTTCCAGATGGCGACGAACTGGAACAGGAAGATCGTCACGAGCCCGGGCAGCAGCATCGGCACGGCGATCCTCGAGAAGATGCCCATCTCGCGGGCCCCCTCGGTGCGCGCGGCCTCGATCACGTCGGTGGGCACGGCGGCCGCGGCGTAGATGCGGGCGAGGTAGATGCCGTAGGGGCTGATGATCTGCGGCAGCAGCACGCCCCAGAAGGTGTTGGTCAGGCCGACGTTCGCGAGCAGGAAGTACTGCGGGATCGCCAGGATGACGCCGGGCACGAGCACGCCCATCAGCAGCACGTTGAAGACGACCTTCTTGCCCGGGAACTCGAACTTCGCGAGCACGTAGCCCGAGAGCGCCGAGACGAAGGTCGAGGCGATCGCGCCGATGCCGGCGTAGAGGGCCGTGTTGAGCATCCATCGCCAGAACAGCCCGTCGCGGTACTGCGTCAGGGCGACGACGTTGTCGAGCAGGTGACCGCTCGGCGCCAGGGTGAAGGTCGAGAAGAGCTCGCCGCCGTCCTTGGTCGAGGCCATGACGACCCAGAGCACCGGGAACAGGCAGTAGACGGCGCCGATCAGCAGCAGCACCGTCGAGACGACGCTCGGCCGTTCGGCGTGCAGGCGCGGTGCGGCCGGGTCGCGCGGCACCCTGCCCGAGGGACGACGGTTCGTCGAGGAGGCGCGGGTCGGGTCGGGCACCGGGGCCGTGGCGTCTCGGGAGCCGTCGAGGTCGATGGTGGTCATGGTCAGTCCTCCTGGCCGAATGCGCGCTTCTGGACGACCCGGAGGAAGAAGAAGCTGACGATGAAGGTGGCGAGCGCGATGACGACCGAGGTCGCCGCCGCCGAGTAGATGTCGTCGCGGGTGAAGGCGTCGCGGTAGACGAGCATGAGCGGTGACCAGCTGGTCGACAGGCTGTTCGTGAGCGGACGGAGGGTGGTCGGCTCGGCGAACACCTGCAGGGTGGCCACCATCGAGAACAGCGCGGTCATGACGAGCGCCGGCGCGACCATGGGGATCTTGATGCGCAGGGCGATCTGCACCTCGCTGGCACCGTCGAGGCGGGCGGCCTCGTAGACGTCGGTCGGCACGGCCTTGAGCGAGGTGTAGATGACGATCATGTTGAAGCCGACACCGCCCCAGAGGGCGATGTTGGCGATCGCGAACAGCACGGTTCCCGAGCCGAGCACCCCGTCGACGTCCCAGCCGAGCCGGTCGAACACGTAGTAGAAGGGGCTCACGGCCGGGAGGTAGAGGAAGCCCCAGAGCAGCGAGCTGATCACGGCGGGCACCGCGTAGGGCAGGAAGATGGAGACCCGCGAGAAGGCGGTGGCCCGCGTGCGCTTCGAGTCGAGCAGCAGGGCGAAGAGCAACGCGAGGCCGAGCATGCACGGGATCAGCACGACGCCGTAGAGCAGGACGCGACCCACGCTGGAGGCGAACTCGGGGTCGGTCAGCGAACCGACGTAGTTCTCGAACCCGGCGAACACCTGGCTCTCGCCGCCCGAGCCGAGCCCCAGGCCGACGACCTGTTTCTTCTGGAAGCTGAGGAACAGCGTGTAGACGATGGGCGCCGCCATGAACAGCACGAACAGCACGATTCCGGGGGCCAACATGGCGTAGGGGGTCAGCACCCGCGTGCGGAAGCTGCCGTTGCCCTTGCGGGTCGCCGGGCGGGGCGCCTCGCGACCGGCCGACGACCGCGGAGGGCCGGACCCGTCGGTTCGCGGGCTGAGGGGGGTGAGGGTGTCGGCCATGCCGTGTCCTTGGGTCGAGACGGGTGTGACGGAGGGGTGACGGGGCGGGCGGGGTGACCCCGACCGCCCCGCCCGATGTCGCTACTTGACCGAGAAGCCACTCTTGGTCAGGTCGTCGACGGTGATCTTCTGCATGGCCGCGACCGCGTCCTCGAAGGCCGCCTGCGTCTTGGCGTCGGCCGCCTTGGCGAACTCGTCGTTGTAGGCGCTGAAGGCCACGTTGACGTTCGGGCCGTAGGTGAACGGCTGCACCGACTCGGACGCCTCGGCGGCGATGTCGTAGAAGTCGTCCTGCTGGCTGAAGAACTCGGGGCTGGTGGTCAGCGCGTCCGAGGCCGCGTCGGTGGCCGCCGGGTAGACGCCGGCGATGTCGGCGAGCGCCGCCACGGCCGTGGGGTCGGTGTTGAGCCACGTCGCGAACTCGACCGCCGCCTCCTTGTGCTCGGACTGGGTCGTCACGGCCGTGGTCGAGCCGCCCCAGTTGCCGTCCGCCGGCTTCGAGGCGTCCCACTGCGGCATCGGGGCCGCGGTCCACTTGCCGGCGGTGTCGGGGGCGTTGCCGCCCAGCACGCCCGGCGCCCAGACCGAGCTGATCCAGCCGACCTGGCTGCCGTCGTTCAGACCGGCGTTCCACTCGGGCGTGTACATCGGCTTGTTGTCGATCGCTCCGCTCTCGACGAGCCCGCCCCAGTACGAGGCGACCTTCTCCGCCGGGCCGCCGTCGATGTCGACGCCCCAGCTGTCGCCGTCGATCGACCACCACGAGGCCCCGGCCTGCTGCGTGAGGCCGGCGAACCAGCCGGCGTCGTTGGCCGAGAAGGTGCCGAGGTACTTCGTCGGGTCCGCGGCGTGGAGCTTGGTGGCGACGTCGGCGTACTCGTCCCACGTGGTGGGGACGCTCAGGCCGTACTGGTCGAGGACGTCGGTGCGGTAGTACGCCATCATCGGGCCGGAGTCCTGCGGGATGGCGTAGACGCCGTCACCGCCGAGGGTCACCGACGACCAGGTGCCCTCCGAGAAGTCGCCTTCGAGGTCGGCGGCGCCCTGGTCGGAGATGTCGGCGAGCGCGTCCGAGGACACGAGCGTCGGGATCTTCTGGTACTCGGCCTGGATCAGGTCCGGTGCGCCGCTCCCGGCCTTGATGGCGGTGAGCAGCTTGGTGATGGCCGGGTCTCCGCCGTCCTGTTTGTTGACGGTGACCTGGATGTCGGGGTTGTCCTGGTTCCAGAGGTCGACGACCTTGTCGAGGTTCGGGGCCCAGGCCCAGTAGCTGAGCTCGACGGGACCGTCGTCGGCCGCGCCTCCCCCGGCGCCGGAGCACCCGGCGGTGAGCAGTAGGGCGGCGGTCGCGACCATGGCGACACCGAGACGGTGGAATGAGCTGCGCATTCGTCCTCCTTGAGGAAAGCAAGAGCTGTGGTGGGGGCGGGACAGCGCGTGCTTCGGAGAACCACGTCGCTGTGCCTGTGAGCGGTTACAGTTACGCACAGCGGTTTTCGCTTGTCAACACCGTTACGGGCCCTTTCGCCGCTCGATATCGGTGTGTTACAACTGGGAGCGCACACAGTCAAAGGAGATCACCGCATGTCACTCGAGCTCGACGCCCGACCCACGCCCCAGGCCACCACGACCTGGCTGCCCGGCCGAGCCGACCTGCGCTACGGCGGCGACTACAACCCCGAACAGTGGCCGCGCGAGGTCTGGCTCGAGGACATCGCCCTGATGAAGCAGGCGGGCGTCAACCTGGTCAGCGTCGGCATCTTCTCGTGGGCCCTGCTCGAACCCCGCGAGGGCGAGTACGACTTCGGCTTCCTCGACGACATCCTGGGCCTGCTGCACGACGCCGACATCGACGTCGACCTGGCCACCCCGACGACGGTCCCGCCGGCCTGGTTCTGGAAGGCCTACCCCGATTCCCACCCGGTCACGCGGGACGGCGTCACCCTGGGCCGCGGCTCCCGCGGCATGGTCAGCCCGAGCAGCCCCGACTACCGCCGGGCGGCCCTCGCGATCACCGAGCGACTGGCCGAGCGCTACGCGAACCACCCCGCGGTCGTGCTCTGGCACGTCCACAACGAGTACGGCGCCCCGATCAGCGAGGACTACGGCCCCCACTCGGTGCTCGCCTTCCGCACCTGGCTCGAGGAGAAGTACGTCACCCTCGACGCGCTCAACGAGGCCTGGGGCACCCGCTTCTGGGGCCAGACCTACGGCGAGTGGGACGAGATCGACGCCCCACGCACCTCGGCCACGGTCGTGAACCAGACCTCGCGCCTCGACTTCGCCCGCTTCACCTCCGACGCCCTGCTGGCCTGCTTCACCGCCGAACGCGACGCGATCAAACGACACGCGCCGCACCTCCCGGTCACCACGAACTTCATGGCCACGAACTGCCCCTCCATCGACTACTGGAGGTGGGCCCGCGAGGTCGACGTCGTCGCGAACGACCACTACCTCGTGGCCGAGCGCCGCGACAACCACGTGCTGCTCGCCATGGACGCCGACCTCACCCGTTCGCTCGCCGGCGGTGCCCCGTGGATGCTGATGGAGCACTCGACCTCGGCCGTCAACTGGCAACCGCGCAACATCGCCAAGCGCCCCGGCGAGCTCGCCCGGAACGCCGCGAGCCACCTGGCCCGGGGCGCCGACGCGATCCTGTTCTTCCAGTTCCGGGCGTCGCGGTACGGCGCCGAGAAGTTCCACTCCGCGATGCTGCCGCACGCCGGCACCTCGACCCGCACCTGGCGCGAGGTCGTCGACTTCGGCGCCGACCTGGGTCGGCTCTCGGCCGTCCGCGGCAGCCGGGTGGAGGCGCGGGTCGCGATCCTCTGGGACGTCGAGTCCTTCTGGGCCCACGACCTCGAATGGCGGCCGTCGGTCGAACTCCAGCACCGCGAGCGCGTCGTCGCCTGGTACTCCGCCCTGTGGCAGCTCGGCGTGACGGTGGACTTCCGCCACCCGCACGACGACCTGTCGGGCTACGACCTCGTGCTCGCGCCCTCGCTGTACCTGGCCGACCGGCGGACGACCCACGGCCTCGGCGCGTTCGTCCGCAAGGGCGGCACCTTCGTCGCGTCGTACTTCTCGGGCGTCGTCGACGAGAACGACACCGTCCACGCCGGTGGCGCACCCGGCGCCCTGCGCGAGGTGCTCGGCCTCTCGGTGCCCGAGTTCCTGCCCCTGTACGCCGACCAGGTCGTCACCCTCGACGACGGCACGACGGGCACGGGCTGGTCCGACGACATCGTGCTCGAGGGCGCCGTGGCGGTCGCGAGCTACGTCGACGGCCCGGCGGCGGGAGGTCCGGCGGTCACCCGCCACGCCCACGGCGACGGCTCGGCCTGGTACGTCTCGACGCGCACGACCGGGGCCGACCTCGAGGGTCTCGTCCGGTCGGTGCTCGACGACGCCGGAGTGCCGCTGCCGGTGGACCACCCCGAGGGGCTCGAGGTCGTCGTGCGCCACGGGGACGACGTCGACTTCACCTTCCTGGTCAACCACGCCGAGACCGCGACCGACGTCGTGGTCGGTCAGGGCACCGAGCTGATCACCGGCGACGCCGTCGACGGCCGCGTGGGCGTCCCCGCCGGTGCGGTCCGCGTCGTCAGCCGCCCGCGCGGCTGAGCCGCGACGCGAGGCGACCGCAGGAGGCGCGGTGCCGGCGTCGAGACCGGCACCGCGCCTCCTGCGCCCCACCGTCCCGAACCCCGTACCGCCCCCGCAGCACCCCGCCACACCGATCGTCAAGGAGGACGACGCGATGACACGACCCACCACCACACCCCGGCCCCCCGCCGACCGGAGGGGCCGGCGCGGTCTCGCCGTCGGCGCCGCCCTCGCCACGGCGGCCCTGGGAGCCGGCCTGCTGTCGGGCGCCCCCGCGACCGCGGTGCCCGGCGGCCCGGCTCCTCGCCCCGTCGTCGTGCAGGACCCCGGCTTCGAGCACGGCGCGACGGGCTGGGTCTCGAAGGGGTCGGGCACCACGACGCTCGAGGCGGGTGGGCACGACTCGGCCACGCGCCTGACACACGTGCTGTCGACGGCCGGCACGGCCACGACCAGCCAGAAGCTCAAGAAGGTGACGCCCGGGTGGTGGACCTTCTCGGCCTGGGTGAAGAGCGGTGGCGACCTGGCCTCGAGCACGCTGTCGCTGACCGGGTGCGGCACCGGCTCGAGCACGGACGCCGCGGCGACGACGGTGATCCCCTCGACCGAGTCCGACGACGGGTGGCTGCGCCTCTCGGTCTCGGCCGAGGTGACGCACCGCCAGTGCACTCCGACGTTCACCACGAGTGGCGCGGCCGGTGCCTGGGCGAGCATCGACGACGTCACCGTCACGCCCGGGCGGGTGACGCGCGACGTGCGGGGTGCCGACCTGTCGGGTCTGCCCCGCAACGAGGATCGCGGAGCCGTCTACCTCGACGCCGCCGGTCGACCCACCGACCCGGTGACGCAGCTGGCGGACCACGGGGCGAACATGGTGCGGCTGAAGGTCTGGGTCGACCCGACCGACGGCTACAACGACCAGGACGACGTCGTCGCGATGGCGGCGCGGGTGAAGGCGGCGGGCATGCAGCTGCTCGTGGACTTCCACTACAGCGACCGGTGGACCGACCCGGGCGCCCAGACCATGCCGAGGGCCTGGCTCGGGCTGAGCGCCCCCGAGGTCGCCACGAGGATCCACGACCACACCCGCAGCGTGCTCGACGCCCTCGCCGCCGAGGGGATCACCGCGGACGCCGTGCAGGTCGGCAACGAGATCAACCCCGGCATGGTCTGGCCGCTGGGCCAGACCTGGGACGTCGACCCGAGCGACGGCGTCAGCGGTGCGCAGTGGAGCAACCTGGCCATGTTCCTCACGGCCGGAGCGACGGCGGTGAAGGAGGTCTCGCCCACGACGCAGGTCGTGCTGCACCTGACCAACATCAACGCCGGCGTCGACGGCCTCACCTGGTGGTTCGACGAGGCGACCTCACGCGGCGTGCCGTTCGACCTGATCGGCCTGTCGTACTACGGCTACTGGCACGGCGGGCTGTCGGGCATGCAGCAGGCGGTCACGACGCTGTCCGAGCGCTACGACCGCGACGTGCTGATCGTCGAGACGTCGTACCCCTGGACGCTCGAGGACGACCCCGACCACCTCTGGGAGAACGTCGTCGTCGACCCGTCGCAGCTCGTCGCGGGCTACCCCGCGACGCCCGAGGGGCAGGCCGCGAACTTCCGTGCGATCCAGGACGTCGTGGCCTCGGCCCCGGGCGGCCGCGGAATCGGCGTCGTCGCGTGGGAACCCGCGTGGACCGCGGTCGACGGTGCCGGATGGGACCCGGACGACCCGACCTCGGGCAACGCGTGGGAGAACCAGGCGATGTGGGACCACGACGGTCGCCCGCTGCCCGCGCTCGATGAGTACGCGGCCGACTGAACCGGGCGAACGACGGGTGATCCGGCGGGCGGTGGTCGGCGCGGCACCCGGTCTCCCCCCATAGTGGGCACATGCCCCGCACGCCCGAGCCCCTGGCACGCCTCTCCCGTCGAACGGTCCTGCTCGGCGTCGGCGGCGTCGCCGTCCTCGGGACGGCCGCCGTCGCCCTCGGGTTGCGTTCCGCGCGACTGAGCGAGGAGGCGCCGGTCACCCGGGCCGCGCCTCCTCGGCCCGTCGACGCCCTCCTGGCGGCTCGGCCCTCCACCGTCGCCCACCGCGGCGGGTCCGGCGACTGGCCCGAGATGTCGATGTTCGCCTACCGGCAGTCGGTCGCCGCCGGGGTGGACGGACTCGAGGTGTCGCTCTCCCGCACCTCGGACGGCGTCTGGTTCGGACTGCACGACGAGACCCTCGACCGCACCTCGGGCACGACCGGGTTCGTCCCCGCCGACCACACGTGGAGCGAGGTGCAGCAGTACCGCATCTCGGCGGCCGAGACGAACGACCCCGAGCAGTCCGACCAGCCGTACGCCCGCTTCGACGAGATCGTGCGTGAGTTCGGCCGGGAACACGCCCTGTTCGTCGACCCGAAGTACGTCGACGCCCGCTTCTACCCCGAGCTGTTCGAGATCGCGTGGATGCAGCTCGGGACGTCCGAGGTGGCGCAGACCCTCGTCGGCAAGGGGTACTGCACGCAGACCGAGTGGGGCGACCTCGCCGCCTCCGAAGGGTGCGCGACCTGGGGGTACTACTACGCCGACGAGCTGGCGGACGACCCCGAGCTGCTCACCCGGACCTCCGACAGCTGGAGCCTGCTGGGCCTCGACTGGTCCGCCCCGGCCGCGACCTGGGCGACGATGACGGCCACCGGCAAGCCGGTCCTCGGGCACATCGTGTCCGACCTGGACGCCGCTCGCGCCGCGCTCGACGGGGGTGCGTCCGGGCTCGTCGTCTCGGGCGTCGCCGAGGTCGTCCGGCAGCTGACGACCGAGGGCTGAGCCCGGTCGCACGCGGACCCGACCCGCGCCCCGCGCCCCGCGGCTCAGGCGGCGGTGTGACCACGCGCTCGGGACGGTCGGCGTCCGCGCCGAAGACCAGACGCCGCGTGGCGACCTTGTCGGCGAAGAACCGGTCGTGGCTGACCACGACGACCGCCCCGGGGAAGTGCTGCAGCGCCCGCTCCATGACCTGGGCGCTCGGCACGTCGAGGTGGTTGGTGGGCTCGTCGAGCAGCAGCACCGAGGCCCCCGAGAGCAGGCACTGCGCCATCGCGACGCGGGCCCGCTGCCCACCGGAGAGCGCGCCGATGCGCTTCTTGAGATCGGCCTCGCTGAACTGGAACATCGCGAGGAACCGCCCGACCGACTTCCGCGTCGCGGTCAGGGCGAGGCTGTCGGGCATCGCGTTGACCGAGTGCGTGACGGTGTCGTCGTCGTCGAGCTCGGCCAGCACCTGGTCGTACGAGACCACCTTGACCCCGCCCGCCCAGGCGGCCCGACCGGCGTCGGCACGTTCTTCCCCCGTCAGCACCCGCAGCAGCGTGCTCTTGCCGCTGCCGTTCGCCCCCGTGATCACCAGGCGGTCGCCGCGCCGCAGCTCGAACGTGAGGTCGTCGAAGAGCGTCCGGTCGTCGCGGGCCTTGCCGAGACCGTCGACCCGGCACAGGACGTCCTTGACGTGCAGCCCCGAGTAGATCTCGGTGATGATCTGGTCGACGGGGCGGGGTGCCCGCGACTTCTTGACCTTGGCGAGCTGCTTGAGCAGGTCGCCGCCGTCCTGGCGCTTGGCGGCCTTGGCGGCGTCGCGGCGGTCCGAGATGCCCTCGGCCTCGAACGCGAGCAGCTCGGACTCGTGCACGAACTGCTGCTCGAGGCTCTTCAGCCGGAACTGCTTCTGCACGACGTACTCGGCGAAGTCCCCCGGGTAGTCGTGCAGGTGGAAGTTCTCGACCTCGACGATGCGGGTGACGACCGCGTCGAGGAAGCTGCGGTCGTGCGAGACGACCACGGCCGCGCCGTGGAAGTCGCGGAACCACGACTCGAGCCACTCGACGCCGGCCACGTCGAGGAAGTTCGTGGGCTCGTCGAGCAGCAGCACGTCGGGGTCCTCGAGGACGATCTTCGCGAGGGCCGCCCGGTTGCGCCAACCACCGCTGAGGTCGTCGATCGGGCTGGTGCGGTGCGCGTCGCTGAATCCGAGCACGCTCAGTGCCGTGTCGATGCGGCGCGGGTACTCCCAGCCGTCGACCCGGTCCATCTCGGCGAACAGTTCGGACTGTCGGTGGATCAGCTGGTCGAGGGCGTCCCCGCCGTCGGGGTCCATCGCGACCACGGCGATGTCGGCGTCGATCTGCGCCAGGTCGGCCTCGATCGCCCGCTCGTGGGCGAAGAGCCCGGTCAGCACCTCGACGATGGTCTGCGTGCCGTCGAGTTCGGAGAACTGCGAGAAGTACCCCACCCGGACGCCCTGCTCGAGCGTGACCGTGCCCTCGTCGGGCTGCACCTGGTCGAGCATCAGCTTGAGCAGCGTGGACTTGCCGCTGCCGTTGCGACCGACGATCCCCACGCGCTCCTTCTCGTCGAGGCGGAAGAACGCCTCGCGCACCACCGGGGTGCCGTCGAAGCGGACGGTCACGTCGTTCAGTCGGATCAGGCTCATGCGTCGATCCTCGCAGGCCGACGGAACACCCGGCGCCGCGCGGTTGTTGTCGTGAGAGGCATCGAGGCGACCGCGGGCATCCGACCCATCCGATCGCACCGACGCCGACGAACAGGAGGCATCATGTCGGACCAGTACCGGAAAGACCCCGAGGCGGTCGCCCGCCTCACCTCGACCCAGCGCCGCGTGACCCAGGGCGGTGGCACCGAACCCGCCTTCCGCAACGAGTTCTGGGACTCGAAGGACGCGGGCATCTACGTCGACGTCGTCTCGGGCGAGCCCCTGTTCGCCTCGGTCGACAAGTTCGACAGCCGCACCGGCTGGCCGAGCTTCACGCGACCCATCGACGCCGAACACGTCGTCGAGAAGCGCGAGGGCTTGTTCTTCAAGCGCACCGAGGTGCGCTCGACCGCCGGGGACAGCCACCTCGGCCACGTCTTCCGCGACGGACCCACCGCGACCGGCGGGCTGCGGTACTGCATCAACTCGGCGGCTCTCCGCTTCGTCCCCTACGCCTCACTCGAAACCGAAGGATACGGTGCCTACATGACGCTCTTCTCCCCCGAATCCACCCCCGCCCCCAGCGGCACGACCGAGACCGCGATCCTCGCCGGCGGCTGCTTCTGGGGCGCCCAGCAGCTGCTCCGCCGCCGACCGGGCATCGTCTCGACCCGCGTCGGCTACTCGGGCGGCAGCGTGCCGAACGCGACGTACCGCAACCACCGCGGCCACGCCGAGGCCGTCGAGATCGTGTTCGACCCGGGTCTGACCTCGTACCGCGAGATCCTCGAGTTCTTCTTCCAGATCCACGACCCGTCGACGAAGGACCGCCAGGGCAACGACGTCGGCGACAGCTACCGCTCGGCGATCTTCTACGCGGACGACGAGCAGCGCGCGACGGCCCTCGACACCATCGCCGACGTCGACGCGTCCGGCCTCTGGCCCGGCAAGGTGGTCACCGAGGTCACCCCGGCCGGCGACTTCTGGGAGGCCGAAGAAGAGCACCAGGACTACCTCGAGAAGGACCCCTACGGCTACACCTGCCACTTCGTCCGTCCGGGCTGGGTGCTGCCGAAGCGCGACCAGCAGGTCGCCGCGGGCTGACGCCCGTCGGACCCTAGGAGGCGCGGTGCCGGTTCGACCGGCACCGCGCCTCCTGGCGTCCGGTCGCTCCTCAGCCCCAGAGGCGCGTGACGATCGATCCCATGAGGTCGTCGGTCGGGAAATTCCGTTGCGACACCGTGACGACGACGTCGTCGCGCACCAGCACGGTGTCCGCCATGTCGACGCCGTACATCGGGTGGGTCGTGACGTACTGGCAGAGCGAGCCGCCGTACGCCTCGGAGCAGTCGTAGACCACGCCGTCGAGCCAGAAGACCGAGGTGGGTTCGCGTCCCTCGGCGAGCCAGGCGGGATACGCCGCGGCCGTCGCGGCGTCCACCGTGCTGACGTCGGCGAAGAGGCCCGTGACGTCGGCCCGCACGTCGGCCCAGCCACAGCGGAGCACCTGGGCGGACGCCACGACGTCCCTCAGGTCGGCGTCGGCGCCGGGTGCCGTGGGAGCGACCTGTCCCATCGGCTGACCGAAGTAGGCGGGGTCGTTGAGGGGGGCGTCGCCCATCGTGGCGGCGTAGGTCGCGGCGTCCACCAGGTCGGTGCAGTCCGTCGGGATCGACACGGGCCGCGTCGTCGGGGTCTGCGACGGAGTCGCCGTCGGGGTCTCCGACGGGGTCGCGGTGGCCTCGGGCGAGGCGGCGACGTCGGTCGCCGGGGCGGTCGGACCGGACGTCGACGCGCCCGCTCCACCCGTCGCCGGCGCGCAACCGGCCAGCAGTCCGGCCAGTGCAAGACCGACGAGGGCGGTGTTCACGGAACGCTTCATGGTCGTCTCCCCCTAGGAGGCCGATGCCGGACCGGTCTGTCGGCTGATCTCTCCAGCCTAACGACGACGACGCGAGGAAGCCTCGGCTCCGAGGACGACATCGGATCATCCTCCGGGATGGGCCTCGCCCCGAGGACGCCGGTCGAGGGCAGGTCTAGGCTCGCGGCGTGGACGCGGGAGGCAGGGCATGACCGGGGACGCCGGGTTCGACGCCGTCCTGCTCGCCGGGGGTCGCGCCTCCCGGGTGCACGGTGCCGACAAGACCGGCTTCACGAGTGGCGACGCGACGCTCCTCGACCGGGCCGTCCAGGCGGCGACCGGAGCCCGGACCCTCGTCGTGGTCGGCCTGCGCGACGGTCGGGTGCCGCCCGCCCGAGCCCTGCTGACCCGTGAGGAGCCCGCCTGGTCCGGGCCGGTCGCCGCCCTCGCGGCCGGTCTCGCCGTCGTCGTCGACCCGGCACCGTGGGCACTCGTGCTGGCCTGCGACCTGCCGCGGGCGCCCGAGGCCGTGGCGGCCCTCCTCGCCGGCGGCGCCGCGGACGACGAACACCGGGACGGTCGGCTCGCCGTCGACTCGGGCGGGCGACGTCAGCCGCTGCTCGCTCTCTACCGGACCGACGCCCTGCGGACGCGACTCGGAGGACTGCGGGCCGACGGCCCCCTCGAGGGCCTGTCGCTCCGCCGTCTGCTCGACGGGCTCGACCTGCTCGAGGTCCCCGTGCCCGACGCGCTCTGCGCCGACGTCGACACCGTCGCCGACGCCGACCGCCTGGGTGTCGTCCGGCGCGAGGCCGACGCGACTGGTTGAGTGTCGACCATGACCGACACACCTGCCGAACTCGACGCCTGGGCCGCACGACTCGTCCGGGCCCTGGGCCTGCCCGACGACTTCGTGGTCGACGTCCCCGTGGTGCTCGACCTCGCCCGCGACGCGGCGCACGGCGTCGCCCGCCCGGCCGCCCCGCTGACGACGTTCCTCGTCGGCTACGCCGCGGGGCTCGCCGGCGGATCGCAGGCCGAGCTGGACCGGGCGACCGCGACCGCCACCGCGCTGGCCACGGCCGACCCGGCGTGACGGTCCGGCGGGCCGACTGGCGGGTGGCCCGCGCCGAGGCGTCCGACGCCGCCCGGGCCCTGCCCCGCGACCTCGAGACCGTCCTGCTCGCCGACGCGGTCGGTCGCACGCTGGCCCGGGACGCCACGAGCCTCGCGCGCGTGCCCGGCTCCGACGTCTCGGCGATGGACGGCTGGGCGGTCGCCGGCGAGGGCCCCTGGCGACTCGGCCCGTCGATCGTCGCGGGCCGGGTCGCCGACGACGACGGCTCGCTGCCGACCGGGGTCGCGCGACCGGTCACCACGGGCGCCGTCGTCCCGGACGGGACGGACCGGGTGCTGCGCTCGGAGTCCGGGCACGTGGCCGACGGCGTCCTGACGGCCGACGACGACCCCCGCCGTCCGCCGCACGTCCGGCGGGCCGGAGAAGAGATCGACCGCGGCGACGCCCTGATCACCGCGGGCACGCTCCTCACCCCGCCCCGCGTCGCCGTGCTGGCCCTCGGCGGGCACGACGCCGTGCCCGTGGTGACCCGCCCGACGGTGGCCCTGGCCGTGCTCGGCGACGAGGTCGTGGCCGAGGGCGTGCCCGAGCGCGGCACGGTCCGCGACGTGTTCTCGGTGCCGGTGCCGCGCCTCCTCGGCTCCCTCGGCACGGCGTCCGCGACCACGACGCGGGTGGCCGACGACCTCGACGCGACGACCGCCGCCCTCGACCGCCCGGACCGTCGCCTCGTGGTGACGACCGGCGGCACCGCGCACGGCCCGACCGACCACGTCCGCGCCGCCCTCGACCGGCTGGGCGCCGAGCTCGTCGTCGACGGTCTCGCGATGCGGCCGGGGCAGCCCCTGGTCGTGGCGCGCCGCGGCGACACGGTCTACCTGTGCCTGCCCGGCAACCCGATGGCCGCCTACGTGGGGCTCGTGGTCGTGGGGACCGCGGTGGTGGACGGCCTCCTCGGGAGGCGACCCGCGCCTCCCGGGTCCGTCACGCTCGCCGTCGACGTGGCCCACCCCCGCCCCGGTGCGCTCGTGCAGGCGTACCGGGCGACCCCGGACGGAGCCGTGCCGACCGAGCGCCAGTCGTCGGCGATGCTGCGCGGCCTGGCCGACGCCGACGGGCTGCTCGTCGTGCCCGAGGGCGGGGCGCGGGCGGGCGACGTCGTCCCCTCGCTCGGCCTCCCGTGGTGAGGCGCGGACCCCGCCGGCTTTCGATTCCGGGGTTCGAGGGGTAGACCTGACCCATGGCACGCATCACGTCCCGCAAACCGGTGACCCGCATCACGGTCGGTGACGACGGCAGCGCGGGCGTCCGCAAGACCATGGACACCCTCGCGGTCGAGGAACCCCTCGAGATCCGCGTCGGCGGCACGTCGCTCGCCATCACCATGCGCACACCCGGTCACGACTTCGACCTGGCCGCGGGGTTCCTCGTGTCCGAGGCCGTCATCTCGACCGGTGACGAGTTCTTCGCCGCCCGGTACTGCGCCGGGGCCACCGCCGAGGGGCTCAACACGTACAACGTGCTCGACGTCACGCTCGCGCCCGGGGTGCCGGCGCCCGACCCGAGCCTCGAGCGGGCGTTCTACACGACCAGCTCGTGCGGGCTGTGCGGCAAGGCCTCGATCGACGCCGTCCGCACGACGTCGCAGCACGACGTGCGGCACGACCCCCTCGTCGTCGACCCCGCCCTGCTCGCCACCTTCCCCGACCGCCTGCGCGAGGGCCAGGACGTGTTCGAGAAGACCGGCGGGCTCCACGCCGCTGCACTCTTCGACGGCCGCACGGGCGAGCTGCTCGTCCTGCGCGAGGACGTCGGTCGGCACAACGCCGTCGACAAGGTCGTCGGCTGGGCCGTCAAGGAGGCGCGGCTGCCGTTGGGCGGGACCGTCCTGATGGTCTCGGGTCGCGCCTCGTTCGAGCTCACGCAGAAGGCGTCGATGGCCGGCATCCCGGTGCTCGCCGCCGTGTCGGCACCGTCGTCGCTCGCCGTCGACCTCGCGACCGAGCTGGGCGTCACGATCGTGGGGTTCCTCCGCGGCCGGTCGATGGTCGTCTACTCGCGACCGGACCGGCTCGGCGAGCCCGACGGGACCGAGCCGTCGGCCCGCTCGCGCGACGCCGGCGACGCGACCCGCGCCTCCTCATCCCGCGAATCCGCCGACGCCGATGACGCCGACGCCCTCGACTCCCCCGGCGGCGCGACGCGCGCCTCCTCGCCCGTCCCCCTGACGATCGGAACCAGACCGTGACCGAGAAACCCCCCGTCTCCGACGTGACCGACGCCGACATCGAGGTCGGCCCCCCGCGCGAGTGGGCCGCCGGCGTGCCCGGCGTGCTGCACTCGATGGACCCGGCCATCAAGCAGCTCGGGCTTGCCCGCACCGTCAAGCTCATGACGTCGCTGAACCAGAAGGACGGCTTCGACTGCATGAGCTGCGCCTGGCCCGACCCGAACCACCGCAAGGTCGCCGAGTTCTGCGAGAACGGCGCCAAGGCGGTCACCTGGGAGGCCAACCCGGTGCTCGTGCCCGACACGTTCTGGGCCGAGCACTCGGTGACCGACCTGCTCGACAAGACCGAGTACTGGCTCGGCATGCAGGGCCGCCTCACCAAGCCCGTGCACAAGCCCGCCGGCAGCGACCACTACCGCGAGGTGTCGTGGGACGAGGCGTTCCGCATCGTCGGCGACAAGCTGAGGTCTCTCGACAGCCCGGACGAGGCGTCGTTCTACACCTCGGGCCGCACCTCGAACGAGGCGGCCTTCGCGTACCAGCTGTTCGTGCGCGCCTTCGGCACGAACAACCTGCCCGACTGCTCGAACATGTGCCACGAGTCGACGAGCCTCGCCATGGCCGAGGTGGTCGGCATCGGCAAGTCGACCATCGCCTACGACGACTTCGAGCAGGCCGACCTGATCGTCATCCTCGGGCAGAACCCGGGCACCAACCACCCGCGCATGCTGACGGCCCTCGAGGACGCCAAGCTCAAGGGCGCGAAGATCGTGGCGGTCAACCCGCTGCCCGAGGCCGGCCTGCGTCGCTACAAGAACCCGCAGCTGCCGCGCGGCGTCGCGGGTCGCGGCACGGAGATCGCCGACCAGTTCCTGCAGATCCGGCTCGGTGGCGACATGGCGCTGCTGCAGGCCGTCGCCAAGCGCGTCCTCGAGGCCGAGGACGCCGCCCCCGGCACGGTGCTCGACCACGAGTTCCTGGCCGAGCACACCGTCGGGCTCGAGGCCTTCCGCGAACACATCGCGCAGGTCGACGACGACGAGGTGCTGCTGGCGACCGGGCTCGACAGGGCCGAGATCGACGAGCTGGCCGACCGCTACCTGGCCTCGGACCGCGTGATCATCACCTGGGCGATGGGCATCACGCAGCACCGCAAGGCCGTCGACACCATCAAGGAG
This sequence comes from Frigoribacterium sp. SL97, assembly GCF_026625765.1. NCBI lineage: Bacteria > Bacillati > Actinomycetota > Actinomycetes > Micrococcales > Microbacteriaceae > Frigoribacterium > Frigoribacterium sp. SL97. Next base: position 1,216,775 of record NZ_CP113062.1, on the reverse strand, counting down.
ATCATCAACCTGCTGCTGCTGCGCGGCAACATCGGCAAGCCGGGTGCCGGCGCCTCGCCGATCCGCGGGCACAGCAACGTGCAGGGCGACCGCACGATGGGCATCTGGGAGCAGGTCTCGGACGAGTTCCTCGACGCCCTGCAGAAGGAGTTCCGCTTCGACCCGCCGCGCGAGCACGGCGTCGACGCCCTCAAGGGCATCAAGGCCATGCAGGAGGGGCGCATCAAGTTCTGGATGGGCATGGGCGGCAACCTCGTGGCCGCGATCTCGGACACCCAGCTCGCCGAGGCCGCGATGCGCGGGACCGACATGACCGTCCAGGTGTCGACGAAGCTGAACCGCTCGCACGCCGTGGTCGGCGCCGAGGCGCTCATCCTGCCGACGCTCGGCCGCACCGAGATCGACGTGCAGGAGGCCGGGCCGCAGTTCGTCTCGGTCGAGGACACCGTGTGCTCGGTGCACGGCAGCCACGGCCAGGTGCCGCCGGTCGCGCCCGACCTGCTCAGCGAGGTCGCCATCGTCAGTCGCCTGGCGCGGGCGACGCTCGGCGACCGGGCCGACCTCGAGATCGACTGGAAGGGCTTCGAGGACGACTACGACACGCTGCGCGACCACATCAGCCGGGTCGTGCCGGGCTTCGAGCGCTACAGCGAGCGGGTTCGCAGCCGTGACGGCTTCGTGCTGCCGAACGGGCCGCGCGACTCGCGGACCTTCGCGACGAAGGTCGGCAAGGCGATGATCACGGTCAACGACCTCGAGCACGTCGAACGCCCCGAGGGGACGCTGCTGCTGCAGACCCTGCGCTCGCACGACCAGTACAACACCACGATCTACAGCCTCAACGACCGCTACCGCGGCATCAAGAAGGGTCGGCACGTGGTCTTCGTCAACCCGCTCGACCTCGACGACCTCGGGCTGACCGACGGCCAGAAGGTCGACGTGTCGACGGTCTGGACCGACGACGTCGAGCGGGTGCTCCGCGACTACCGCATCGTCGCCTACCCCACGGCCCGCGGGTGCGCCGCCGCGTACTTCCCCGAGGCGAACGTGCTCGTGCCGCTCGACAGCGCGTCGATCGGCAGCAACACCCCGGTGTCGAAGGCCGTGCTGGTGCGGGTGACGCCGGCGGCGGTGCCGGTCGGGGTCTGACCCCGGGTCGGCCCGTCGCCGGGCGGCGCCGTCCGAGCCGGCTCGGTCGGGTCAGCGGGCGGCGGCGCGGACGGCGGTGACGGCCGCGGCCACGCCACCGTCCCAGGGAGCGCCGTGGCCCGGCAGCACCCAGGTCGCACCGGTCCCGAGCAGGGCGTCGAGCGAGGCGAGGGCCTGCTCGGGCTCGTCGGTGAACGGAGCCGGGGCGGGCCCGACGTGCCCGGTCGTCACGTGGCGCGTGGTCAGGGCGTCGCCCACGAAGACGGCGTCGACGCTCGGGACGAAGACGGCGATGCTGCCCTCGGAGTGCCCGGGCATCGGGATGATCCGAGGCGCACCCGGCAGGTCGAGCGTCTCGCCCCCGTGCACCTCGACGACCTCGGTGAGCCACGCGGTCCTCGCCCCGCCCTTGCGCAGGCTGTAGCCGGCGAACCCCAGCAGGGGGCCGAGCTTCATGGGCGGCATGCCGTTCCCCGGCTTCGGGCCGCCCTTCGCCCGCGAGGCGTCGGCGGCGTGGACGTACACGGGCACCCCGTGTTCGCGACGCAGCCGCTCGGCGAAGCCGACGTGGTCGGAGTCACCGTGGGTGAGGACGACGCCCTTCACGTTGTCGGGGGTGCGTCCGACGGCGGCCAGCTCGGAGACGAGTTCGGACCAGAGGCCGGGCAGACCGGCGTCGATCACGGTCACGCCCTCGGGCGTGACGACGAGGTACGCGGCGACGATGTCGTTGCCGATGCGGTGGAGGGAGGGGGCGAGTTCCATGATGGCTACGGTAGTTAGCCATCATGGCTATTGTCAATAGCTATACTCGACGGATGCCCACACCCGACCGCACCTCACCCGACGCCATCCTGTTCGCCGCGCGCGAGTTGCTCGAGGCCGACGGCCCGTCCGGCCTCACGATGGCCGCGGTCGCGGCACGGGTCGGCGTGCGTGCGCCCTCGCTCTACAAGAGGGTCGAGAACCGGGAGGCGGTGCTTCGGTCGGTCGCGGAGGCCACCCTCACCGACCTGGCCGCGCGGCTCGACGGGGCGGGGTCCGCTCGCGAGGTGCTCGACGCCTTCCGCACGTTCGGGCACGAGCGCCCGGCCGCGTTCCAGCTGGTCATGACGCCCGGGCCCGGCGTCCCCACCGCGCGACGCGAGTTCGGCGCCGCGGCGAGCGCCGCCGCCCTCCGGGTCGGCGAGCAGCTCGTCGGGCCGGAGCGGGCCCTCGACGCCGCCCGCACGCTCACGGCGTGGGTGGCGGGCTTCGTCATCATGGAGCTCAACGGCGGCTTCCAGCTGGGCGGCGACGTCGACGGGGCGTGGGACTTCGGGGCCGAGCGCGTCCTCGCGGCCCTCGCCGCGCCTCCTGCGGTCTGATCCGTCCCCCGCGACCGCCCGGCCTGGCGCTCTGCTCAGTCGAGCGGTGCGTGCGGGTACGAGGAGGCGCGGTGCTGGAACTCGAGGATCGCCTCGTTCTCGACCCGCCCCTCCGCGATCTCGACGGCGCGGCGGATCGTGTCGGACGCCGCCCACGAGGTCGGCCCCTCCATGACGGTGCGGAGGAAGGGGAGGAGGGCTTCGCTGATCTCCCACGTCGTGGAATTCCAGAGGAGCGACGGGCTGTGGTCGACGGCGTAGTAGTTCGTGGTGGCGCCCACCGTGACGAGCGGTTCGGCGAACGTCGTGGCGCGGGCCCAGTCGAAGCCCATGCCTTCGTCCACCGAGACGTCGACGATGAGGCTGCCGGGGCGGAAGGCGTCGAGGTCGGTCTCGCGCAGGTAGGTGAGCGGGGCGTTCGGGTCCTGGAGGGTGCAGTTGACGACGATGTCGGCTGCGGCGAGGAACGGAGCGAGGGCGACCGGCCCGTCGGGGGTGTTCACGGTGCTGGCGCCGGGCGTCTCGGGGTCGTGTTCGAACTGGAAGATGTCGACCGACGGGATCGGCGACCCGACGGCGGCGATGTTGCGGTTCGTCAGGACGCGCACGTCGTGGATGCCGTGGGCGTTGAGGGCCGTGACGGCGCCGCGGGCGGTGGCGCCGAAGCCGATGACGACGGCGCTGAGGCGACGGCCGTAGTCGCCGGTCGAGCCGCAGAGCTGGAGGGCGTGCAGCACCGAGCAGTAGCCGGCGAGCTCGTTGTTCTTGTGGAAGACGTGCAGGCCGTAGCCGCCGTCGGACTGCCAGTGGTTCATGGCCTCCCACGCGATGAGGGTGAGCCGTTTGTCGATGGCGAGCTGGGTGATCTCGCGGTCCTGGACGCAGTGCGGCCAGCCCCAGAGGGTCTGACCGTCGCGCAGGCCCTCGAGGTCGGCGGCCTGGGGCTTGGGCAGCAGGACGACGTCGCTGTCCGCGACGATCTGCTCGCGGTCGGCCATCGCCACGAGGGGCTCGAGGTCGGCGTCGGGGATGCCGAAGCGCAGGCCGTAGCCGCGCTCAAGGGTCATGTTCGCCCGCAGGTCGGCGTCGATGCGGTCGAGGTGGGCGGGGTGGATCGGCAGGCGCCGCTCGTCGGGCTTGCGCGAGGTGGCCAGGACGCCGAGGCGCAGCAGTGCGGGGGCGCCGGAGGTGGTGCCGGTGGGCGGGGAATCCGTTTGGCTCATGCTTGAGAGTAGATGAGTGGCGCTCGCCCCCGAGCCGGAGGGTCAGTTGTTGAAGCGGAACTCCACCACGTCGCCGTCCTGCATGACGTATTCCTTGCCCTCGATGCGGGCCTTGCCGGCCGAGCGGGCCTCGGCGATGGAGCCGGTCTCGACCAGGTCGTCGAACGAGATGACCTCGGCCTTGATGAAGCCCTTCTCGAAGTCGGTGTGGATGACCCCGGCGGCCTGCGGGGCCTTCCAGCCCTTGCCGATCGTCCAGGCGCGGGTCTCTTTCGGGCCGGCCGTCAGGTAGGTCTGCAGCCCGAGCGTCTCGAAGCCGATGCGGGCGAGCTGGTCGAGACCGGACTCGTCCTGCCCGAGCGACGCGAGCAGCTCGGCGGCGTCCTCGTCGTCGAGGCCGATCAGCTCGGACTCGACCTGCGCGTCGAGGAAGATCGCCTCGGCCGGCGAGACCAGGGCCTGCAGTTCGGCCTTGCGCGCCTCGTCGGTGAGGACGGCCTCGTCGACGTTGAAGACGTAGATGAAGGGCTTCGCGGTGAGCAACCCGAGTTCGCGGATCGGCTCGAGGTCGATGCTCGTGGCCGAGAGCGCCTCGCCTCGCTCGAGCGCCTCCTTGGCGGCGACGGCCGTCTCGTGCACGATCGGCTCGACGCGCTTCAGCCGCAGCTCTTTCTCGTACCGGACGAGCGCCTTCTCGACCGTCTCGAGGTCTGCGAGGATCAGCTCGGTGTTGATCGTGCCCATGTCGCTCTCGGGGTCGACCTTGCCGTCGACGTGCACGACGTCGGGGTCGTCGAAGCCGCGCACGACCTCGGCGATGGCGTCGGCCTCGCGGATGTTCGCCAGGAACTTGTTGCCGAGCCCCTCGCCCTCGCTCGCCCCCTTGACGATGCCGGCGATGTCGACGAACGACACCGGCGCGGGCAGGATCTTCTCGCTGCCGAAGAGACCGGCCAACACCTGGAGGCGCGGGTCGGGCAGGTTGACGATGCCCACGTTGGGCTCGATGGTCGCGAACGGATAGTTCGCCGCCAGCACCTGGTTCTTGGTCAGGGCGTTGAACAGGGTGGACTTGCCGACGTTGGGCAGTCCGACGATCGCGATAGTGAGAGCCACGAGGGTCAAGCGTACCGGGCCTGCCGAGCCGTGCCGTCGGAACCGCGTCCGCTGTGGACGGAACGGTCCCCCACCGCGCCTGGGGAGGCGGTGTCGGAGGCGCGTGAGAGCATGAGTCAATGCCCATCGACTTCACCGCGATCGACTTCGAGACCGCTAACTCGAGCAGCGCCAGTGCCTGCTCCGTCGGCCTCGTCAAGGTCCGCGACGGCGTCGTCGTCGACAAGGTCGGCTGGTTGATCCAGCCACCCACCGGGCACGACGAGTTCTCCGAGTGGAACACCCGCATCCACGGCATCGTCGCGAACGACGTCGTCGGCGCCTTCGGCTGGGCCGAACAGTTCGAGCTGCTCGCCGACTTCGCCGGCGACGACGTCTTCGTCGCCCACAACGCCGGCTTCGACATGGGCGTCATCAAGGCCGCCTGCGCAGCGACCGGGCTCACCCCTCCCCCGTGGTCGTACCTCTGCAGCCTGCAGGTCGCCCGCAAGACCTACTCGCTCGACTCGTACCGACTGCCGGTCGCCGCGACGGCCGCCGGATTCGACGCCTTCTCCCACCACGACGCCCTCGCCGACGCCGAGGCCTGTGCGGCCATCGTCGCCCACGCCGCACTGTTCCACGGCGCCTCCGACCTGTCCGAACTCGCGACGATCGCGTCGGTCAAGGTGAAGGTGCTGCAGCCGGCCGGGGCGCCGACGGCGCCCGCCGTGCCCCGGGCCGACCGACGCCCGATGGCCTTCGGCTAGGCGCCTCCCTCACGCCAGTCCGACGCCCCCGGGGCGCGTCGGTCTCTCCCGACCCCACCGCGTCGACTCCCGACCGGTGTCGGTGGCCGCTGCCACACTTCCGCCATGCCCCTTCCGCTCGCGCTGTTCCTCGCCCTGCTGCTCGGTCTCGTCCTCGGCGTCGCCGTCGGAGCACTCGTCGCTCGTACCCGCGCCGCGGAGGCGACGGCACGCCTGTCGTCCGACCTCGCCGCAGCCCGCGCCGTGGCCGATGCCACTCGTGAGCGCCTCGACGGTCAGGACGACCAGTACCGTCGACAGATCGCGCAGCAAGAAGACCGCCTCCGCGAGTTCCAGGACCGCCTCCGCGACGTCCGCATCGCCGAGGCCGAGAGGGCACGCACCGACGGTCAGGTGCTCGTCGCGCTCAGCCCTGTGGCCGAGAGCCTGCAGGCCGTCCAGCAGAAGGTGGCCGAGCTCGAAGCCGAACGCACCCTCCAGTACGGCGCCCTCAGCGAGCAGCTCCGCACCGCCGCCGAATCGGGTGAACGGCTCCGCGGGACGGCCGAGTCGCTCGCCTCCGCGCTGAAGTCGAACAGCACCCGCGGCGTGTGGGGCGAGACCCAGTTGCGCAACGTCGTGCAGGCCGCGGGTCTCGTCGAGCGCGTCGACTTCGACGTGCAGACGTCGATCTCGTCGGACGCCGGCTCCGGTCGCCCCGACATGGTGGTGCACCTCCCCGGCGGCAAGAACATCGCGGTCGACGCCAAGGTGCCGTTCTCCGCCTACCTCGAGGCCAGCGCCATCCCCGCATCCGCCACGGGCGACGAGGGCGCACGACGCGACCAGCTGGTCCGGCAGCACGTCAAGGCGCTGCGGGCCCACGTCGACGCCCTGGCGGGCAAGACGTACTGGGCCGGACTCGAGTCCTCGCCCGAGCTGGTCATCGCGTTCATCCCGAGCGAGTCGCTCGTGTCGTCCGCCCTCGAGGCCGACCCGGCCCTGATGGACTACGCCTTCCAGAAGCGCGTCGCCCTCGCCTCGCCCGTGACCCTCTGGTCGGTGCTCAAGACCGTCGCCTTCAGCTGGCAACAGGACGTCGTCACCGCCGAGGCGAAAGAGCTCTTCGACCTCAGCCGCGAACTCTACGGTCGGCTGTCGACCATGGCCGGCCACGTCGACAAGCTCGGCCGGTCGCTACGCGCCGGCGTCACGGACTACAACCGGTTCGTCGGGTCGCTCGAGCGGACGGTCCTCCCGTCGGCCCGCCGGCTCAGCATGCTCGACGAGTCCAAGGTCCTCGCGACCCCGACGATCGTCGAGGAGTCTCCCCGAGAACTCACCGCCCCCGAGCTCGCGTCGGCCCTCGTCGAGGGCAGCACCGACCACGAGTGACCCCCCGACACGACGAACGCCCGGCCGAGGCCGGGCGTTCGTCGTGTCAGGTGGGTGTCGCGCCGATCAGGCCTTCTCGCCGTACCACTTCGAGACGAGGTGGTCGGCCTCGACCCGGCGGATGGTGCCCGAGTGCGAGCGCAGCACGATGCTCGACGTGCGGATCATGCCCTGCTTGCGCGTGACGCCCGCGACGAGTGCACCGTCGGTGACACCCGTGGCGACGAAGTACGCGTTGTCGCCCGTGACGAGGTCGTCCTGGTCGAGGACGCGGTCGAGGTCGTGACCGGCGTCGATCGCCTTCTGGCGCTCGGCGTCGTCCTTCGGGGCGAGGCGGGCGAGGATCAGGCCGTCGAGGGCCTTGACCGCGCAGGCCGTGATGATGCCCTCGGGCGTGCCACCGACACCGACGCACATGTCGATGCGGGAGTCGGGACGGGCGGCGTTGATGCCACCGGCGACGTCACCGTCGAGGAGCAGGCGGGTCGACGCGCCCACGGCCCGGATCTCGGCGATGAGGTCGGCGTGACGGGGACGGTCGAGGACGGCGATCTGCATGTCCTCGACGGCGATGCCCTTGGCGGCGGCCAGGGCGGTGATGTTCTCGCCGATGGGACGGTCGAGGTCGATGATGCCGCGGCCCTCGGGGCCCGTGACGATCTTGTCCATGTAGAAGACGGCGCCGGGGTCGTACATGCTGCCGCGGTCGCTGACGGCGATCACCGAGAGGGCGTTCATGCGTCCCGCCGCGGTGAGGCTCGTGCCGTCGATGGGGTCGACGGCGATGTCGCAGGCCGGGCCGAAGCCGTTGCCCACGTGCTCGCCGTTGAAGAGCATCGGGGCTTCGTCCTTCTCGCCCTCGCCGATCACGACCACGCCGTCGAACGCCACCGTGCCCAAGAACTTGCGCATGGCGTCGACCGCGGCCTTGTCGGCGGCGTTCTTGTCGCCCTTGCCGATGAACGGCGCCGAACGGATCGCGGCCGCCTCGGTGGCCCGGACCAGTTCCATGCCGAGGTTGCGGTCGGGGTGCGAGTAGAGGGTTCCGGAATCCGTGTCAGCCATGCTCCGGATCTTACCCGCGCCGCGCCTCCCGACCGGGCTCCGACGACCAGGACGAACAGACGTGCGCTGACTAGGGTGGATGAGCCACCAGCCGTGATCGAAGGAGATTCAATGCCCGTCGCAACCCCCGAGCAGTACGCCGAGATGCTCGACAAGGCGAAGAACAAGGGCTTCGCCTACCCCGCCGTCAACGTCTCGTCGTCGCAGACGATCAACTCCGTGCTGCAGGGCCTGACCGAGGCGGGCAGCGACGGCATCATCCAGGTCACCACCGGCGGCGCCGACTACTTCGCCGGCCACACCGTCAAGAACCGCGCCGCGGGCGCCATCGCCTTCGCCAAGTTCGCGACCGAGGTCGCGAAGAACTACCCGGTGACCGTCGCCCTCCACACCGACCACTGCCCGAAGGACGCCCTCGACGGCTTCGTGCTCCCGCTCATCGCCGCCTCCGAAGAAGAGGTCCGGGCCGGTCGCAACCCGCTGTTCCAGTCGCACATGTGGGACGGCTCGGCCGTCCCGCTCGACGAGAACATCTCGATCGCGCAGGACGTGCTGAAGCGCACCAAGGCCATCAACGCCATCCTCGAGGTCGAGATCGGCGTCGTCGGCGGCGAAGAAGACGGCGTGCAGCACGAAGGCACCAACGACGCGCTCTACACCACGGTGGGCGACGTCACCCGCGTGGTCGAGGCGCTCGGCCTCGGCGAACACGGCCGCTACATCGCCGCCCTCACCTTCGGCAACGTGCACGGCGTGTACAAGCCGGGCAACGTCAAGCTGCGTCCCGAACTGCTCGGCGAGATCCAGCAGGGCATCCAGGAGAAGTTCGGCACCGCCGCGAAGCCCCTCGAACTCGTCTTCCACGGTGGTTCGGGGTCGTCCGACGCCGAGATCGCCGAGGCCGTCTCGAACGGCGTCGTCAAGATGAACCTCGACACCGACACGCAGTACGCCTTCAGCCGGTCCATCGCCGACACCGTGTTGAAGAACTACGACGGGTTCCTCAAGGTCGACGGCGAGGTCGGCAACAAGAAGCAGTACGACCCCCGCGCCTGGGGCAAGGTCGCCGAGAGCGCCATGGCCGCCCGCGTCGTCGAGGCGACGAAGCAGCTCGGGTCGTACGGTCAGTCGGCGAGCTGACCCGCGCCTCCTGGTCGCACGACGAAGCCCCCGAGCGAGTGCTCGGGGGCTTCGTCGTGGGAGCGAGGGGTGGACGTCAGTTCGACCCCGAGAAGTAGTCGTTCGTGAAGCTCTGCATCGCCTCGGCGAAAGCCGGGTCACCCATCAGGATGGCTGCCGCCCCGAAGCCCTGCACGAGGCCGAAGACCACACCGGCGACGAGGGGCACCACGAAGCCGAGACGCCCGGCACGCAGCCGCCGGAGGGTCCACCAGGTCGAGACGGCGAACAGCGTCACGGCCAGCACGGCCATGACGACCCCGAAGGTCTGCAGCGCAGCGGACGAGCCGAACCCCGAGAGGTCGAGCCCGAACGTCTCGAACTGGGCGAGCTGCGTCGTCGCGTAACCGGGCACGCGGGCGACGGCCTGGATCGCCCCGAAGGCACCCAGCCCGATCAGGGCGAACGTCGCCACCCGGTCGATGCGCCGCCCGGTCGAGAGCGCAGGAGGCGCGGTGCGGGTCTCGTCACCGGGGCGGACGTCGGTCGAGACCGCGGGCCGGGCGCCCTGACCGGCGACCCGCGCCTCCTCGGCGGCGTCGGCCTCGGCCGCGGCGGGATTGACCCAGCCCTCGGGCGCGTACTCGCCGTAGCGCGGCTTCGGTCGGTCGTCGGTCATCGGGTGCGACCGCCGAGGCCGCGGGCGTCGACCTGGCCCGTCGCGTCTTTCCGCAGCTCTTTCGGCAGTGAGAACATCAGGTCTTCCTCAGCCGTGACGACCTCGTGGACGTCGACGTAGCCGGCGTCCGACAGGTCGGCCAGCACCTCGTCGACGAGCACCTCGGGAACCGACGCGCCGGAGGTGACCCCCACCGTCTCGACGCCGTCGAGCCACTCCTGCTTGATCTCGTTCGTGTAGTCGACGCGGTAGGCGGCCTTGGCGCCGTGCTCGAGAGCGACCTCGACGAGACGCACGCTGTTGGAGCTGTTCGCCGATCCGACGACGATGACGAGGTCGGCGCCCTGGGCGACCTTCTTGATGGCGACCTGGCGGTTCTGCGTGGCGTAGCAGATGTCGTCGCTCGGGGGGTTCTGGATGTTCGGGAACCGCTCACGCAGTCGACGCACGGTCTCCATCGTCTCGTCGACGCTGAGGGTGGTCTGCGACAGCCAGACGAGGTTGTCGGGGTCGGCGACGACGAGGTCGTCGACCTCGCCCGGGTTCTGCACCAGGGTGGTGCGATCCGCCGCGTGGCCCATCGTGCCCTCGACCTCTTCGTGCCCGGCGTGGCCGATCAGGATGATGTGCCGGCCCTGGTTGCCGAAGCGCACGGCCTCGCGGTGGACCTTCGTGACGAGGGGGCAGGTCGCGTCGATGGCCTGCAGCTCGCGATCCGCCGCACCCTTCACGACGGCCGGCGAGACGCCGTGCGCGCTGAACACGATGTGCGACCCCGGGGGCACCTCGTCGACCTCGTCGACGAAGATGGCCCCCTGGCTCTCGAGGGTCGCGACCACGTGCACGTTGTGGACGATCTGCTTGCGGACGTAGACGGGCGCGCCGTAGTGCTCGAGGGCTTTCTCGACCGCGATGACGGCGCGGTCGACGCCGGCGCAGTACCCGCGGGGTGCCGCGAGCAGCACCTGCTTGCGTCCGTTGACGGGGGTATCCTTTAGCCTGTTCCGCACCGCAGGAACACGCGGTGTCGGCAGGTCGATGGCGAGGGCGCCGTTGGAGATGTGGCTCACCCGACGAGTCTAGGTGTGCCGGACTGGTCGCGTACTGGGAGAGACCGCGCGACCGGTCGATCACCGGGGTCGCCGCTCGTCCTGCCGGTGTCGACCACCCCTCGAACGGAGCTCCATGACGATCGTTCCCCCTCCCCCCACCGCCGAGTCCCCGTGGCCCGTCGGCCTCCTCGCGAGCAAGGTGCGCGACTGGATCGACCGCCTGGGGACGGCCTGGGTCGAGGGCGAGATCACCCAGTGGAACGTCTCGGGCGGCAACGTCTACGGCAAGCTCCGCGACCTCGAACACGACGCGACCGTCTCGTTCTCGATCTGGTCCAGCGTGAAGTCACGCGTACCCGCCGACCTCAAGCAGGGCGACCGGGTCATCGCCGCCGTCAAGCCGAACTACTGGGTCAAGGGCGGCAGCCTCACGATGCAGGTCTTCGACATGCGCCACGTCGGGCTCGGCGACCTCCTCGAACGACTCGAGCGCCTCCGTCGCCAGCTCACGGCCGAGGGGCTCTTCTCCCCCGAGCGCAAGCGGGCCCTGCCGTTCCTGCCCGGCTGCATCGGCCTCGTCACCGGCAAGGACAGCGACGCCGAGAAAGACGTCCTGCGCAACGCCCAGCTGAGATGGCCCTCGGTCTCGTTCCGCGTCGTGCACTCGGCGGTGCAGGGCGACCGCATGGTCGGCGAGGTCACGGCGGCGATCCAGCGCCTCGACGCCGACGACGAGGTCGACGTCATCATCGTCGCGCGAGGCGGCGGCGATTTCCAGAACCTCCTCGGCTTCAGCGACGAAGGCCTCGTCCGCGCCGTCTCGGCGTGCACCACGCCGGTCGTCAGCGCCATCGGGCACGAGGCGGATCGGCCGCTCCTCGACGACGTCGCCGACCTGCGCGCGTCCACGCCCACCGACGCCGCGAAACGGGTCGTCCCCGACGTGACCGAAGAACTGTCGCGCGTGCAACAGGCGCGCACCCGCATCGGCGTGCGCCTGACCTCGCTGGTCGCCACCGAGATCGACCGGCTCGAACAGATCCGCAGCCGGCCGGTGCTGGCGTCGCCCCAGACCCTCGTCGACGTGCGGGCCGACGAGGTCGTCCGGGCGGTGGCCCGCGGCGAAGAACTCGTCGGCCGGGCCGTCGAGAGGGCGCACACCCGCGTCTCGGAGCTCACGGCCCAGCTGCGCGCCTTGTCGCCGCAGGGCACGCTGCGCCGCGGTTACGCGATCGTGCAGCTGCCGTCGGGCAGGGTGTTGCGGTCCCCCGCCGAGGCCCCCGCCGAGACGCGCCTGCTCGTGACGACCGACGGAGGCGCGGTGGGCGCCGTCAGCACCGGCGCCTCCTCCCCAGGCTCCGACGCTCCCGACGAGTCGTCACCCGTGGCGTCCGCCACGACCTCCGTCAGCACCCCTCGTTAGGATCGTCGCGTGGACACCACCCCGACCAGCACCCCGCCCGACGTCTCGTCGCTCAGCTACGAGCAGGCCCGCGACGAGCTCGTGTCCGTCGTGTCCGAACTCGAGCAGGGCGCCTCGACCCTCGAGCGCTCGCTGGCCCTCTGGGAACGCGGCGAGGCGCTCGCCCGGCGCTGCGAAGAATGGTTGATGGGGGCGCGGGAGCGCCTCGAGGCGGCCCGCCGTCAGGGGTCGGCAGAATGACCTCCCCCTCCGACGGCGGTCCCCGGGGCTCGCGACGTCCCCGAGAGCCCCGCATCGTCGCCGAACTCGGCCGACCCGAGACCCCGGACGAGACCGCCGCGCGCAAGGCCGAGAACACCCGCAAGCACTACGCGAACCAGACGGCGATCAACCTGACCCTGTCGATCGTCGCCTCGCTCGGCATCGTGCTCTTCCTCGTGCTCGTCGTGGTCCGCCCGAGTGGCACGGTGAACCGGCAAGAGATCGACTACGTCCAGGTCGCGTCGCAGGCCCAGGCGAGCGTCGACGCCCCCCTGGCCGCGCCTCCGCTGCCCGACGGCTGGAGCTCGAACGCCGCCGAGGTCCGGTCCACGACCCGCGACGACGTGCCGACCTGGTACGTGGGGCTGATCACGCCGGCCCAGCAGTTCATCGGGCTCGAACAGGGCATCGACGCCAATCCGACCTGGGTCAGCCTGCAGGTGCAGAACGCGGCGGCGACGTCGACCCGGTCGATCGGCGGTCTGACCTGGGACGTCTACGACCGGCGCGACGCCGACGACCCGGGCAACTACGCCTATGCCCTGACCACCACGGTCGACCGCAGCTCGTACGTGCTCTACGGCACGGCCGACGATGCCGAGTTCGACGTGCTGGCCACCTCCCTTGCCGAGCAGATCTCCAGCCAAGAAAGCGAATGACGTGACCCGACACGACCCCGCCGCCGGCGTGCCCGCCACCGCGGTCCCTTCCGCACCCGAGAACACCGCGACGTCCCGGCCCACGGACGTCTCGGCCATCGCGCCGGTGAGCGCGTCCGAGCCGGGGACGGCATGGAGCCGGATGGTGGACGGCAACCACCGTTTCGTCGAGGGGGCACCTCGCCACCCCCACCAGGACAGCGACCGGCGGTCGTCCCTCGCCGCCGGCCAAGAGCCCGTGGCGGCCCTCTTCGGATGCGCCGACTCGCGACTGGCCGCCGAGATCATCTTCGACGTCGGCCTCGGTGACCTCTTCGTCGTGCGCAACGCCGGCCAGGTGGTCGGCGACACCGTCATCGCCTCGCTCGAGTTCGCGGTCTCGGTGCTCCACGTCCCCCTCATCGTGGTGCTCGGCCACGACAGCTGCGGCGCCGTCGCCTCGGCCATCGACTCCATCGGTTCCGACGCCGCCCCCGGGTCGGCCTTCCTGGGTGGGCTGATCGACATGATCATGCCGTCGGTCGAGCGTGCCCAGCTCGACCTCGAGACGGGTGCCGACCTCGACCCCCGCACGGTCGGCCAATTGCACATCGAGGCGTCGGTCCGCACGCTCGTCGACCGGTCCGCCCTCATCGCGTCCGCCGTCGCGGACGGTAAGTTGGCCGTGGTCGGCGCGAACTACGACCTCGCCAACGGGCGGGTCGACCCTTCGGTCGTCGTCGGCCGACTCTGAACCGAGTCGGTGCGAACGCTCCGACGCCCCGCGCCCTCGACGGGCGCAGCAGCCCGGCAGGGCCCGAGGAAAGGACCACGACGTCGTGACCACATCCGAGACCGAGTACCGCATCGAGCACGACACGATGGGCGAGGTGCGGGTGCCCGCATCGGCCCTCTACCGCGCCCAGACGCAGCGTGCCGTCGAGAACTTCCCCATCAGCGGGGCCGGTCTCGAGCCGGCGCAGATCGTCGCGCTCGCTCGCATCAAGCGCGCGGCCGCCCTCGTGAACGGCGAGATGGGCATCATCGACCGTCCCGTCGCCGATGCGATCGTCTCGGCCGCGGACCAGATCATCGGTGGCAGCCATCACGACCAGTTCCCGGTCGACGTCTACCAGACCGGCAGCGGCACGTCTTCGAACATGAACATGAACGAGGTGCTCGCCACCCTCGCCGGAACGGTCGACGGCGTCGCCGTCCACCCCAACGACCACGTCAACGCGTCGCAGTCGTCGAACGACGTGTTCCCGACCTCGGTGCACGTCGCCGTCACGGGCGCGCTGCTGCACGACCTGGTGCCCGCCCTCGACCACCTGGCGGTCGCCCTCGAGAAGAAGGCCACGGCCTGGTCCGACGTGGTGAAGGCGGGCCGCACCCACCTCATGGACGCCACGCCGGTCACGCTCGGGCAGGAGTTCGGCGGCTACGCCCGGCAGATCCGTCTCGCGATCGAACGGGTGCAGAGCGCCCTGCCGCGCGTGGCAGAGGTCCCCCTGGGCGGAACGGCCACCGGCACCGGCATCAACACGCCTCAGGGCTTCCCGCAGCGGGTCATCGCCGCCCTCGCGGACGACAGCGGGCTGCCCGTCACCGAGGCGCTCGACCACTTCGAGGCGCAGGGGGCCCGCGACGCGCTCGTCGAGGCCTCCGGTGCCTTGCGCGTGCTCGCCGTGAGCCTCACCAAGATCAACAACGACATCCGCTGGATGGGCTCTGGGCCCAACGCGGGTCTCGGCGAGCTGCACATCCCCGACCTGCAGCCCGGCTCGTCGATCATGCCGGGCAAGGTCAACCCGGTCATCCCCGAGGCCGTGCTCATGGTCTCGGCACGGGTGATCGGCAACGACGCGACGATCGCCTGGGCGGGCGCGTCCGGAGCCTTCGAACTCAACGTGGCGATCCCCGTGATGGGGACGGCGTTGCTCGAGTCGATCCGCCTGCTCTCGAACGCCACCCGCGCCCTGGCGGACAAGACCGTCGACGGGCTCGAGGCCAACGTCGAGCACGCCCGGGCCCTCGCCGAGTCGTCCCCGTCGATCGTGACGCCGCTCAACCGCGTCATCGGCTACGAGGCCGCGGCGAAGGTGGCCAAGCACGCGGTGGCCCAGAAGCTCACCGTTCGCGAGGCCGTCGTCGATCTCGGGTTCGTCGAGCGGGGCGAGGTCACCGAGCAGCAGCTCGACACCGCACTCGACGTGCTCAGCATGACCCACCCGGGCTGAGCCCACCCGCCTGAGTCCAGCCCCGAGCGGCCCGGGTCGAGCCCTCCGTCCTGAGCCCATCCCCGGCCGGCCGGGACCACAGCACGTCGAGGAGGCGCGCGCCCGTCGTCGACGGACACGCGCCTCCTCGACCTTTAGGCTTCTCTACCCTCTCGCCTGCCTGTTCGCGTTCCTGTTCCCGTTCCCGTTCCCGTCGACGGGGGCACGCCGCGACGCGGACCTCACGGACCCGTCACGACGGCATCGACGGCGACGGCCACCGACGGGCTGGCCACGACACACCAGAAGGCCGCGAGCAGGCACGGCCCGAAAGGGATGCCCCGGCTGACCGATGCCAGCTCTGGCCACGGAGGCGTGCCGGCCCGTCGCGACCTCGAGCCCAACGCCCGAACGCCGGCCACCCCGACCGCGAACGTTCCGGCAAGAGCCCAGAGACCCAGGAGGGCCGCCGGGCTACCCGTCGCGACGAGTCCGCTCAACACGGCGCCGAGCTTGACGTCCCCCATGCCCAGGCCGCCGGCGATGGCGGCCACCAGACCGAGCACGGCGGCGACCAGGGCGAAGGCCAGGCTCGTGGCCGCCGTGGCGATACCGCCCCCCGCGACGAGCAGGACGGTCGACACCCCCCACGCACCCGCGGCCACTCCGACGAGGACGTTCGGCAGTCGACGCTCGGCGATGTCGATCCAGACCAGGGCCGGAGTCACGGCCGCGACTCCGAGACATCCGACGAGCGTCACCGCCCCGGCGCTCGCGCCCGTGAGGGGGCCGGCATCCAGTGTGGCGGCAGCGACCGTGACCGCCGACAGTGCAGCCGCGGCGACTGCTTCGAGGGCCTGCGTGCGCTCCTGTCGCGGTCCATCACCACCTCGAACCGCTTCCCCGTCCGACGAGCGCGTCCCGTCCGGCGAGCGCGTCCCGTCCGGCGAGCCCGTCCCGTCCGACGAACCCGTCCCGTCCGGGGACGCCGTCTCGTCCACGAGACCTTCCGACGAGCTCACGATGCTCCTGATGACGAGGCCGTCTCCGATCCCGACCGACCCGAATGCGGAGTACGTCCCCGAGCTGGTCGGACCAGATGCCACGGGCGTCGACCTCGCGTGCGCCGAGTTCGCGGACGGTGGGCACGGCCCGTCGTCACGACGAGTCGCCGTCGAGGTCGCCGGGCGTCGTCGAGCACCGCGTGCACGGCCTCGACGATGAGCGATCGATGGTCGCGCACCATCTCGTAGCTGGCTCGAAGGGCGGTTCGTCCCTGGACCGTGATCGCGAGGTCCTTCAGACGGTCCGCGTCGAACGTGTCGCCGTGCCACCTGCGCCCGTCGAGTTCGAGGGCGACGACACCGTCGACGACGACGTCGATGCGGCGGCGATCCTCCGGGCCGACCCGGGTCTGGGACTCGACGCGGTGCCCCAGGTCGGCGAACGTCACCCGCATGACGCTCTCGATGAAGCTCTCGCTCCGCGGATCGGCCCAGTCGACGATGCCCCTCACATCGGCGGGAGCCTCGGCGAACGCCGCGTGCAGTCCGGCGACTGAGAAGTGACCGCTCGACAGCGCCCAGTCCAGGAGGGCGACGGCCTCGTCGAGAGGAGCCGCCGTCACGGCGTCCACCAGAGCGGTGCCGACGGGAACGGCCCAGGCCGCCCGCCGTGCGTCCTCCGATCCGTGTTCGTCGTCATCCGGCGGACGGGGCACCGGCCCGGGTGACGGACGACAGGGCACGCCCCCGTCGGAGCGCCACAGCACCCTCGCACCGTGCCTGGCCCGAAGTCGTGAGGCTCCAGGGGGCACCACGACGCTGACGATCGGAACGGTGGTCCACATCCACGCCCCGAGGAGGGCCAAGAGCGACGCCCCGGTCAACCGGCCCCCGATGCGCACGGCCTCGTACCGTGCGTCCCCCGGCGCGAAGGTCGTGTACCACCCGCGTCGGGCTCGGTGAACGTGCCCGGATCGCACTGCTGCGGTGAGCATCCGGTCGGTGGCTCCGAGGGCGACGAGATCCCGCTTGTGGAGGACGCCGCCTGCCCTCCTGACGTGGGTCGCGATCTGCTGCATGCCGACAGGCTGACGCGACCCGCGCCTCCTCCGCGGCGCACGAGAGCCCGCCGGTGGAGAACGTCCGCGTCGCGCGAGGTGGGGCCGAGGCGTCCCTCACCGCGGCTCGTCGACCCCGCGGCTCGTCGACCCCGCGGCGCGCCCGTGCCCGCGCCCCGCGCCCGTCCGGGCGTTCCCGACCATGCTGGCAAGTCCGGAGAATACCGCCCACCGACCTCGACACGGCCTCGAACCGTGTCGGATTGCTGAGTTGCCGACCGGCAGGTGGACCCTGGTGCCGGTCGAGCACGGCACGGGTCGCACCGAGACGCCGACTCGTCACGGACCACCGAGCACCACGCGACCCCGAGCACAGTCCGGTGGGCAACTCAGGAGAACGGCGACCAGGTGCGGCCCTGACTCCCCGCAGCCTGCCGATCGCCGGAGTTGCCGACACGACGCGCGGTGGCGGACACGCAGGAGGCGCGACGCCAGAACGCAGGACGCGCAGCGCCAGACACGCAAGACGCGCGGCGCCAGACCGCGGGAGGCGCAGCGCCAGACCGCAGGACGCGCGGCGCCAGACACGCAGGACGCGCGGCGCCAGAACGCAGGAGCCGCGGCGCCAGACCGCAAGGAGGCGCGGGTCAGGTGACCCGCGCCTCCTGCGTCCCTGCTACACCAGGTCGTTCGACTCGAGCATCTCGGTGACGAGGGCGGCGATCGCGGACCTCTCGGAGCGGGTCAGCGTCACGTGACCGAACAGCGGGTGACCCTTGAGCGTCTCGATGACCGAGGCGACCCCGTCGTGCCGGCCGACGCGCAGATTGTCGCGCTGCGCCACGTCGTGGGTCAGCACCACCCGCGAGTTCTGGCCGATGCGACTCAGGACGGTCAGCAGCACGTTGCGCTCGAGGGACTGCGCTTCGTCGACGATCACGAAGGCGTCGTGCAACGACCGGCCCCGGATGTGCGTCAGGGGCAGGACCTCGAGGATGCCCCGCTCGACCACCTCGTCGAGGACGTTCTGGGACACGATCGCGCCCAGCGTGTCGAAGACGGCCTGCGCCCACGGGTTCATCTTCTCGCCGGCGTCGCCCGGGAGGAACCCCAGGTCTTGGCCGCCCACCGCGTAGAGCGGGCGGAACACCATGATCTTCTTGTGCTGTTGCTTCTCGAGGACGGCCTCGAGGCCGGCGCAGAGCGCGAGGGCCGATTTGCCCGTGCCGGCGCTGCCGCCCAGCGACACGATGCCCACCTCGGGGTCGAGCAGCAGGTCGATCGCGAGGCGCTGCTCGGCCGATCGACCGTGCAGCCCGAAGACGTCGCGATCGCCGCGGACGAGACGAGCCTCGCCGCGGGCGACCACGCGCCCCAGTGCCGAGCCCCGCTCCGAGTGCACGACCACCCCGGTGTTCACGGGGACGTCCGCGAGCGCACGGGCGGAGATCTTCTCGGACTCGTAGAACGAGGCCATCTGGTCGCTCGACACGTCGATCGAGGTCTGCCCGGTGTACCCGCTGTCGACGACCTGTTCGGCCCGGTATTCTTCGGCGGCCAGTCCGATCGACGCGGCCTTCACCCGCAGGGGCAGGTCTTTCGAGACGACCGTGACGGCCAGCCCGTCGGCGGCGAGGTTCGACGCGACGGCGAGGATGCGCGAGTCGGCGTCGTTCAACTGCAGGCCCGAGGGCAGGACCGACATGTTCGAGTGGTTGAGCTCGACCCGCAGGGAGCCCCCGTCACCCACGGCCACCGGGAAGTCGAGACGGTCGTGCTTCACGCGGAGGTCGTCGAGGAGGCGCAGGGCCTGGCGCGCGAAGTAGCCCAGCTCGGGGTCGTGACGTTTGCCCTCGAGTTCGCTGACGACGACGACGGGAAGCACCACGTCGTGCTCGGCGAAGCGGAAGAGCGCCTGCGGATCGGACAGCAACACCGAGGTGTCGAGCACGTACGTGCGTTGGGCGACCGACTGGTCACCCCCCGTCGTTGCTGCAGTGTTGCGTTCGGTTGAGGTGATGTTCGACGCGGTCACGACCACTCCGTCCTCGGGCGGCTGGGCACCCGGGTACCTTCGGCAGAGACGGCCGCGGAGCAGTTGCGAGGCGAACTTTCGTGGCCGTCTCGATCGGGCTCCTTGCCCGATGTGACGAACCTACGACGCGCCTCCGACATCCGCATCATCGACACCACCGTGTCGTGTGACGATCAGGTGAACGACCCTCATGTAACGGTCGAGGGTGCAGCGCGCGAGCCCCACCCCGCAGGGCGATCCCGCCTAGTAGAAGACGGTCGTGCCGAACGAGGTGAACGCACCCCGCAGCATCTCGAACGAATCGTCGCCCGTGGACACGTGCACGCTCAGCCGCACGGTCGTGTCGCGCACGGTGGCCGTGACCCCGTGGTTGATCAGAGCGGCCGTCAGCGTCGTCATCTGGTCGAGGGCGGGTTCGAGCACGACGATGCCGGCGCGCTCCGCCTCGTCGCGCGGCGAGACCACCGGCACCGCGAACTCGTCGGCGAGGTCGATCACCCGCGTGGCCCGCTCGGCCACGGCCCGCGAGACGGCGGCGACGCCCACGTCGGCGAGGTCCTCGAGGGCCGTGGCGAGGCGCGCCTGGGCGATGGGGTCGGGATTCGTCAGCTGGAACGCCGCAGCACCCGGGCGGGTCGGCTGCCGTCCGTGGTACGAGCCGCCGAGGGTCAGGTCACTCCCGGCGACACCGCTGAACACCGGTGTCAGGGCCGAGAGAGCGCGGTCGCTCAGGGCCAGGAAGCCCGTCCCCCACCCGGCGCGGACCCACTTCTGACCGCCCGACGCCACGACGTCGGCCACGGCGTAGGGCGCGTCGACCACACCGAACCCCTGGATCGCGTCGACGATCAGCAACCGGTCGCCGATCACCTGGCGGATGCCCTCGAGGTCCACCAGGTACCCCGTGCGGTAGTCCACCAGGCTGACGGCCACGGCGGTGACCGAGTCGGTGAGGTGACGCTGCACCACGGCCGGCGTGACCACGTCGTGGTCGAGGTCCATCCAGACCGGCTCGAGCACGCGCAGGGCCTCGGAGGAGCGGGTCGCCGCGACGGGCATGCTCGGGTAGTCGCGCGGCGACATGAGCACCTGCCCGGTGAGACCGAACAGCGTGTGCGTGAGCCCTTCGCTCGTGTTCGGCTGGAAGACGACGTGGTCGGGTGCGAAGCCGACGAGGGACGAGATCGCCCGTCCGACGCGACCCGCCTGCTCGGTCAGGGCGATCTCGGACCCGAAACGGGCCCTCGCCTGCACCTCGACCAACGAGCGCTGCTCGTCGGCGACGGAGCTCGAGATGGGACCCCACTTCGCGAAGTCGAAGTATCCGGGCTCGTCGGTGAACCCCGAGGCGAGGTCGTCGATGGTCTTCACGGTGTTCTCCTAGGCGGCGGTGACTGGTCCACCGTAGTGCCGTCCGCGGTCCGCCGACCCGCGCCTCCTCGTCCGGTCGTCCGCGCGGGGCCGTGCGCGGGGGGCCAGCACGCGGCCGGCAAATCAGGAGAACGACACACCAGAACCCCAGCAGGAGGCGCGGCGCAGCCGGATTCCGGAGTCGCCCACACCAGCCCGGCCACCGCGCGCACAGCCGGCAACTCAGGAGAACGACGCACCAGAACCCCTTGAGGAGGCGCGGCGCAGCCGGATTCCGGAGTTGCCGACACCAGCCCGGTCACCGCGCCGGCGGCCGCTCGGGCGTCAGCTGCCGTAGCGCCGGTGCCGGAGAGCGAAGTCGCGCACGGCCCGGAGGAAGTCGACCTCGCGCAGGTCGGGGTAGAAGGCCTCGACGAAGTAGAACTCGCTGTGGGCGCTCTGCCACAGCATGAAGTCGCTCAACCGTTGCTCGCCCGACGTGCGGATCACGAGGTCGGGGTCGGGTTGGCCGCCGGTGTAGAGGTGGTCGGCGATGAGCTCAGGGGTGAGCACCTCGGCCAGGGCGTCGAGCGTGCCCCCCGCGGCATCGTGCGCCCGCACGATGCTGCGCATGGCGTCGGCGATCTCACGGCGCCCGCCGTAGCCGACGGCGAGGTTCACGTGCAGCCCCGTCTTGTCGGCGGTCCGGGCCTGGGCCTCGCGCAGGGCCGAGCAGAGCGCCGGCGGCAGGTCGTCGGTCGCGCCGACGTGCTGCACGCGCCAGTCCCGCTGACGCGAGAGCTCGTCCGCGACGTCGCCGATGATGCCGAAGAGCTCGGTCAACTCGTCGGACTGTCGGTTGCCGAGGTTGTCGGCGGAGAGGAGGTACAGCGTGACCACCTTGATGCCGAGGTCGTCGCACCAGGTGAGGAACTCGCTGATCTTCGCGGCACCCGCGCGGTGCCCGTGGGCAGCGGTCTCGAGCATGCGCTGCTTGGCCCAGCGCCGGTTGCCGTCGACGATCATGGCGACGTGGTGCGGCAGCTCTTGACCGTCGAGGCTCCGGCGGATGCGGTTCTGGTAGAGGCCGTACAGGACTCCCCTGGCGAGGGGAGAGGGACGGCGCTTTTTCACAGGGCTACGGTAGCCCACGGCGGGCCGTCCACAGAGCCGAGGATTCTCAGCCCCCCTCCTCGGGCGCTCCCCTAGGCTCGGCCCCATGAGCAGCCACACCGACGGAGATCGCGCGAGCCTCGGGGCCGACGAGGTCGACGGAGCCGACCGGGCAGACGGGTCCGACGGGGCCGACATCCCGAACCTGCCGTTGCTCGACGACGCCCTCGCCTACCCCGACATCGAGCGCAAACCGAGTTGGCGCGGCTGGATCCATGCGGCCACCTTCCCGGTCGCGATCGCGACCGGCGTGGTGCTCGTCGTCCTCGCGCAGGGCGTGGCGGCGACCTGGGCCTGCGCGGTCTTCATGACCACGTCGCTCCTGCTCTTCGGCATCTCGGCGACCTACCACCGCTTCCCGTGGAGCCCGAACGCGAAACGCTTCCTGAAGCGCCTCGACCACGCCAACATCTTCCTGCTGATCGCCGGCACCTACACGCCGATCGCGGTCATCGCCCTGCCGCCGTCGAAGGGCGTCACGCTGCTCGTGCTCGTCTGGACGGGCGCCGTGTTGGGCATCCTCTTCCGGGTGTTCTTCCTGAACGCGCCGCGGTGGTTGTACGTGCCGCTCTACGTCCTGCTGGGCGTCGGCGCCCTGGGGTTCATCGTCGACCTGCTCGACGCGAACGTCGCGATGATGGTGCTCGTGCTGGTCGGCGGCGCGCTCTACATCGCGGGTGCCGTGTTCTACGGCATCAAGAGGCCGAACCCCGTACCGGGGCACTTCGGATTCCACGAGCTGTTCCACACCATGACGGTGCTGGCGTACCTCTGCCACTGGACGGGCATCCTGCTCGTGGCCCTGGACCCGCCGACCTTCTAGCGCGAGGTCGTCCGAGCCGAGGAGGCGCGGGTCGCCACCCCGGCACCGGTCGCGTCGGTCACGAGTCGCGCTCGCGCCTCCTGCGGTCGCCGTCGTCGTCGAGGTCGCCCTCGACGGGGCGAGCCCGCCGATCGGCGTCTCCGGGGAGTTCTTCGTCGTCGAGAGCCGCGGCCGCCAGGGTCGCCTCGTCGCGCTCGGCCTGGATGCGCTCGCGCACCTCGCCTCGGTACCGGGTGCGTCGGACCCGACGGGTCATGTCGACGACGATCAGCACCGTCGCGACGGCGACGAACGCGATGGCGACGAAGCCCCAGACGCCGGGCGTGACGGCCTCGTCGGGGATGGTCGACGGCGGCAGCGTCGGGTCGGGGGTCTGCGGCTGCGCCAGCAGACGGGTCGTGACCGCGACCACCGATTCGGAGAGCACGCTCATCGCTGCACCCCCACGAGGCCGGTGTCGGGGTCGACGACCCCGGCGAAGAGGTCGACCTCGGGCAGGTCGGACCCGACGTTCGACTCGACGAGCTGGAAGTCCTCGGTGGGCCAGGCGGCGACCTGGAGGTCGTGGGGCCAGAAGAAGAACGCGCTGTCGAGCGGCACCTGGCTGGCGTGCGACCGAAGGGCGGCGTCGCGCACGGGGAAGAAGTCGGAGACCGGCACGCGGGTCGTGGCCAGGTCGGGCCGGTCGCTGAAACGGGCCAGCATCTCGGTCAACGACTCGATGAGGGGCGACTCGGGGTCGCTCTCGCGCAGGTGCGTGATCATCGCGCCGATGCGTCCGGCACTGAACATGCGGTCGTAGTAGACCTTGTCGATCTGCCACGCGTCGCCGGTCGCCGGGTAACGCTCGGGGTCGGAGGCGTCGCGGTAGGCCGCCATCGAGATCTCGTGCGTGCGGATGTGGTCGGGGTGGGGGTACCCGCCGTTCTCGTCGTAGGTCACCAGCACCTGCGGCTTGAACCGGCGGATGATCGCGACGAGCGGCTCGGCGCTGATCTCGAGCGGGATGGTGGAGAACGAGTTGACCGCGACCGACTCGCCCTCGGCCGGCAGGCCCGAGTCGGCGTAGCCCAGCCACAGGTGGTCGATGCCCATCGCCGCCTGGGCGGCCGCCATCTCGTGCACGCGCAGGCCCGCGATGTCGCGCTCGGCGTGAGCTCGGGCCTCGAGCTGCTCGTTGAGGATCGACCCCTGCTCGCCGCCGGTGCAGCTGACGACGAGGACGTCGACGCCGAGGCTGCGGTAGTAGGCGTAGGTCGCCGAGCCCTTGCTGGACTCGTCGTCGGGGTGGGCGTGGACCGCCAGCAGGCGCAGGGTCAATTCTTCCTCGCAATGTGTGCCGGGCAGACGTTGCTACCCTGGGGACAGCTTAATCGGACGGAGATCCGCGTGACGTCCACGCCCCGTGTCACCTCGCCCTCGTCGCGCCTCGACGCACGGTACGGGCGTTCGCCGCGGGGTCGGCGCAGGCGCCTCGTCGTGGGCCTGTCCGTCGCCGTCGCCTTCGTCGTCGTCTTCGCGGCGTGGGTCGTCTTCGCCGCCTTCGACGGGACCTCGTCCCAGCTCGAATCCGCCGACGTGGGCTACCAGGTCACCTCCGACCGGGCCGTCGAGGTCCAGTACACGGTCACCGCGGACACGGGCGCGGCGGTCGACTGTGCGGTAGAAGCGCAGAACAGCGGCTTCGCGGTCGTCGGCTGGAAGATCGTGCACCTGCCCGCCTCGGAGCGCCGTTCGGTGACCTACACGACCTCGCTCGCGACGTCGGAACGGGCGGTCACGGGCTTGATCTACCGGTGCTGGCTTCCCTAGACTGCTCGGAATCGCACGACGAGACCGGCCACTCGGCCGGTCTCCTTTTTTCGGTGGGCGACCTCGCCCCGGCTCCCGGCACCGCGCCTCCTCGGCTCGAGTCGCCCGACCGGGTTCGGCCGCCGCACGAAACGGAGACACCATGAGCACTGACAACGAGACCACCTGGCTCACGACGGACGCCCGCGACCGTCTGCAGGCCGAGCTCGACACCCTCAGCGGCGAGGGACGTCGCGAGATCGCGTCACGCATCGAGGCGGCCCGCGAAGAGGGCGACCTGAAGGAGAACGGCGGCTACCACGCCGCCAAGGACGAGCAGGGCAAGATGGAGGCGCGCATCCGCACGCTGATCAACCTGCTGAAGCACGCGACGGTCGGTGACTCGACGGCCGCCGACGGCATCGTCGGCCCCGGCACCGTCGTCACGGCGACCATCGCCGGCGACGAGAGCACCTTCCTGCTCGGCAACCGCGAGATCATCGCCGCCGGCAGCGACCTCTCGGTCTACAGCGAGACCAGTCCGCTCGGCCAGGCCATCAACGGGCTGAAGGTCGGCACGACCACCAGCTACACCGCCCCGAACGGCAAGGACATCTCGGTGTCGATCACGAACGTCGAGACCTACCAGCCGTAGGTCCGACGCCGAAGGCCCCCGCTCGAACGGAGCGGGGGCCTTCGTCGTCCCGGGCCACGGGGGCCCGGACCCTCGACGGGGGTGTCGGCAACTCCGGACTACGGCGTCGTCCGCGGCAGTCCTGCGCCCGCGGGCGGCCGTTCTCCTGAGTTGCCGACGGGGACACGGTGCCGTCAGGAGGCGCGGGCGCGGTCGGGACGCGCAGACCCGGTCGGGAGGCGCGGGCCACCGTCAGGAGGTGCGGGCACGTTCAGCAGGCGAACACCCGGTCAGGACGCGCAGACCTGGTCAGGAGGCGCGGACACGGTCAGGACGCGCAGACCCGGTCAGGAGGCGCGGGCACGGTCGGGAGGCGCGGGCCACCGTCAGGAGGCGCGGACACCGTCAGGAGGCGCGGGGCGCGGGGCGCGTCTCGCGGAGTCGGCTAGAAGTCGATGTTGGGCTCGTACCCGGCGTCGCGGAGCCGTTGCAGGACCTCTTCGACGTGGTCCGGCCCGCGCGTCTCGACGCTGAGCTCGAGCTCGACCTCGCTGATCTGGAGCCCGCGACCGTGGCGGGTGTGCAGCACCTCGACCACGTTCGCGTTGGCGTCGGACAGCACTTCGCTGACGCGGGTCAGCTGGCCGGGGCGGTCGGGCATGCCGATGCGCAGCTTGACGTAGCGGGCGGCGGCCGCGAGGCCGCGACCGATCACGCGCTCCATCATCAGCGGGTCGATGTTGCCGCCGCTGAGGATCACCACGGTCGTGCCGAGGTCACGCACCTGCTCGGTGAGGATGGCGGCGATGCCCACGGCACCCGCGGCCTCGACGACGAGCTTCGCGCGCTCGAGCAGCACGAGCATCGCCCGGGCCGTGTCGTCGTCGCTGACCGTGACGATCTCGTCGACCGTGTCGCGGATGATCTCGAAGTTGAGCACGCCGGGTTTCGCCACGGCGATGCCGTCGGCGATCGTGGGCTGGGCGTCGATGTCGGTCCGCACGCCGAGTTTCATCGAGACGGCGTACGGGGCGGCGTTGGCCGCCTGCACGCCGATGATGCGGACGTCGCGCCCGGTGCGTGCCGCGCTCTGCTTCAGGGCGCTGGCGACGCCGGCCGCCAGCCCACCTCCGCCGACGGGCACGATCACGGTGTCGACGTCGGGCACCTGTTCGAGGATCTCGAGCCCCAGCGTGCCCTGGCCCGCGACGACGTCGGCGTGGTCGAACGGAGGGATGAAGACAGCGCCGGTCGTGTCGGCGAACTCTTGTGCGGCTCGCAGCGACTGCTCGACCGTGTGCCCCCGGAGGACGACGTCGGCGCCGTAGTGCCGGGTCGCCTGCAGCTTGGGCAGGGCCACGCCGACGGGCATGAAGATCGTGGCCACGATGCCGAGTTCACGGGCCGCCAGGGCGACACCCTGAGCGTGGTTGCCGGCCGAGGCGGCGACGACCCCGCGCGCCTTCTCGTCGTCGCTCAGCTGGGTCAGGCGGTTGTAGGCGCCCCGGATCTTGTACGACCCGGTGCGCTGCAGGTTCTCGCACTTGAGGTGCACCCGCGAGCCGAGCACCTCGGCGAGGTACTGCGAGGTCTCCATCGGGGTGACGCGGACGACCTGCGAGACGCGGTCGCGCGCCTCCTCGATCTCGACGAGGGTGGGACCGGCCAGGGTGCGTTCAGACATCGGTGAGGCCTCCGGGCCGCGTGACGTCGTGCTCGACGGGTCGCGGCTTCTCTCGCCACGTACCCCTCGCGACGTAGGTGATCATGACGTTCAGCACGGCCACGAACGGGACCGCGAAGAGGGCGCCGGGGATCCCGGCGACCAGGGTGCCGGCCGCGACGGCGAAGACGACGGCCAACGGGTGCACCTTGACGGCGCTGCCCATGACGAACGGCTGCAACAGGTGCCCCTCGATCTGTTGCACGAGGATCACCACGGCGAGCATGAGCAGGGCCACGACCCAGCCGTTGTAGACGAGGGCGATGACGACGGCGACGGCTCCGGTCGCGACGGCGCCCACGACGGGCACGAACGACCCGAGGAAGACCGCGATGGCGATCGGTGCCACCAGGGGCAGGCCCAGGAAGAGCGCCCCCAACCCGATGCCCACGGCGTCGACGAACGCGACGAAGATCTGTACCTTGACGAAGTTGGTCAGGGTGAGCCAACCCGCGCGGCCCGCCCCGTCGATCGCCGGGTGCGAGGCCCGGGGGAAGAGCCGGACGACCCACCGCCAGATCTCGGCCCCGCCGACGAGCACGAAGATCGTCGCGAAGAGCCCCAGCACGAGCCCGGCAGCGACGTGACCCGCGGTCGACCCGACCGAGAGCGCACCGCGCACGAGCGGCTGACTGTCTTGCTGGACGGCCGCCACCGCGTCCGGACACGTACCCGTTGATCTGCGCCTCGGTGAGGTGCAACGGCGAGGTGAGCAGGAAGTCCTTGAAGTCGCCGTAGGAGGCGATCGAGCGATCACGCAACGAGGGCCAGCCGTCGACGATCTGGAGGACGACCAGGACGACGAGGCCCGAGACCACGACGAGGAACCCCACCAGGACGGACACGACCGCCAACCACTTGGGCCAGCGGTGCCGCTGCAGCCACCCCGAGAGCGGGACGAGCAGCGCGGAGATCAACAGGGCCACCAAGAAGGGGATGACGATGACCCGCAGCTGGGTGATCGACCAGATGACGACGCCGGCCACGGCCACGATCACCAGGATGCGCCAGGACCAGGCCCCGGCGATGACCATGCCCCGCGGCACCGACGGATCGGCGACGACACCGGCCGCGCGACCGCTCGTGACGTCGCCCTGCACCTCGTCGCCGCGCGTGGGGCGGTTCCGCCAGATCATCGCGTCAGTTTATGGCCCTGCGGGGCCGGTCACCTACCCCTCCACATGCCGTTGCACGCATGTGTCGACGAGGACCAGGCGACACCAGGAGGCGCGGCGCGCGTCGGTGGCCGTCGCTACAGTCGTCCGCGTGCCCCGTCAGCAGCTCTCCCCCGCCCAGGCCCGTCGTGTCGCCTTGGCGGCCCAGGGCTTCGGGAGGCCCGTCGACGGCCCTGCCCGCCCGGGGACGCGGCAGCTGAACGGCCTCGTCGATCGCCTCGGCCTGCTGCAGATCGACTCGGTGAACGTGTTCGAGCGCAGCCACTACCTGCCCGCGTTCGCACGACTGGGAGCGTACGACCGCGCGACCCTCGACCGCCTCACCTTCGCTCCCCGCGGGCGGTACGTCGAGTACTGGGCCCACGAGGCCGCCATCGTCCCGGTGTCGACCTGGCCCCTGTTGCGGTGGCGCATGCGCGACTACGACGCGAAGTGGCGGGGGGACGCCTCCTCGTGGCTGTCGACGAGTCCGCGCATGGAACGCTGGCTGCTCGACGAGATCCGCGACAAGGGGCCGCTGCCGGCCAGCCTGGTCGAGGCCGACGCCGCCCTCTTCCCCCAGCCAGACCGGACCGGCCCGTGGTGGGGGTGGGGTGACGTGAAGCGCGGCCTCGAGTCGCTGTTCCGCACGGGCGCCCTGGTCAGTGCCGGTCGCCGTCGGTTCGAGCGCGTCTACGCGCTGCCCGAACAGGTGCTGTCGGCTGAGGTCCTGGCCGTCGACGTCGACCGTCACGAGGCCCACCGGCGCCTCGTCGCCCACGCGGCCCGCGCCTCCGGGGTCGCGACGGCCGCCGACCTCGCCGACTACTTCCGCCTCAAGGCCGCCGACGTCGTACCCGCCCTGCGCGAGCTCCACGACGACGGTGTCGTCGAACCCGTGGACGTGCCGGGTTGGGGTGCGACCGCGTGGCTGCACCGTGACGCCCGCGTACCCCGTCGGCTCGAGGCCGACGCCGTGCTGTCACCGTTCGACCCCGTCGTCTGGCACCGGCCCCGGGCGGAACGCCTCTTCGACTTCCGCTATCGCATCGAGATCTACACCCCGCGCGAGAAACGCGTGCACGGCTACTACGTCCTCCCCGTCCTGCAGGACGACCAGCTGGTGGCACGGGTCGACCTCAAGAGCGATCGTCAGGCGGGCGTCCTGCGGGTGCAGGCGGCATGGCATGAGCGCGACCTCCCCGTCGACGTCGAGCGGCTCGCGACGACGCTGCGCCGAGCGGCCGCCTGGCAGGGACTGGACGCCGTCGAGGTGGCCGATCGGGGCGACCTGGCGGGCCGACTCCGCATGGTGCTGACCGGCCGGGCCGACGCGGCCGGCCCGGCCGACCCCCTCGGTTAGAAGGTCCCGGCGTTCTGTCGCAGCCGCTGGATGCGATCGGCGAGCGGAGGGTGCGTGCTGAAGAGTCGGTCCATCACGCCGGGCTTCATCGGATCGCTGATCCAGAGGTGCGACATCGAGGTGTTCTGCTGCCGCATGGGCCGCCCCTGGGCACCGAGCTTCTCGAGGGCTCGGGCGAGACCCTCGGGGTACCGCGTCGTCAACGCCCCGGTGGCATCGGCGAGGTACTCGCGCTGACGCGAGACGGCCGCCTGGACACCTGCTGCGGCGAGAGGGGCGATGATCATGGCCACCAGACCGAGCACCAGGAAGACGGGGTTCCCGCCGCCCCCACCGTTGTTGTTCGAGTTGCGGTTCCCCCCTGACAACGCGCTGAAGAACGACATGCGCAACAGGATGTCGGCCAGGAAGCCCACGGCCACGACGAGGCCGAACACCATGGTCGACACACGGATGTCGTAGTTCTTCACGTGACCGAGCTCGTGAGCCATGACGCCCTGGAGCTCGCTGTCGTCCATGATCTCGAGCAGGCCGGTCGTGGCGGCGACCACGGCGTGTTCCGGGTCGCGGCCCGTGGCGAAGGCGTTGGGGGCCGGATCGACCACGACGTAGACCTTGGGCATCGGCATGCCCATCGTGATGCTGAGGTTCTCGACCGTGCGGTACAAGCGCGGAGCCGTCACACCGTCGACCTGCTGGGCGTTGCTCATCGAGAGCGCCTGCCCGCTGGCCGCGAAGTACTGGATCACGGCGTACACCGCGGCACCGCCGAGAACCAGGAAACCGATCGACCCGTTGTTCCAGATGGCGCTCGCGGCGAACCCGAGGGCCCCGACGATCACCAGGAAGATCAGGACGATGAAGACGGTGTTGCGCTTGTTGCGCGAGATCGCGGAGTACACGGTGTCGAGGACGACTCGGGCAGGATCAGAACTGGACGCGCGGCGGTTCGGCGATCGCCGACGGCTCGGAGACCTCGAAGAAGTCCCGCTCGCTGAAGCCGAGCCGCTTCGCGAAGAGGGAGTTGGGGAAGACGCGGTTCTTGGTGTTGAACTCGCGGACGCCGCCGTTGTAGAAGCGGCGCGCGGCTTGGATCTTGTCCTCGGTGTCGACCAGCTCGGACTGCAACTGCAGGAAGTTCTGGCTCGCCTGGAGCTGCGGGTAGGCCTCGGCCACGGCGAAGATGCTCTTCAGGGCGGTCTGCATGTGCCCTTCGGCAGCCGACGCCTCGGCCGGTGTGCCCGCCCCGATGGTCTCGGCACGGGCCGCCGTCACGTTCATGAAGACGGACGATTCGTGCGAGGCGTATCCCTTGACCGCCTCGATGATGTTGGGGATCAGGTCGGCCCGGCGTTTGAGCTGGATCGTGATGTCGCTCCACGCCTCGTCGACGCGCACCTTCAGGGTCACCAACGAGTTGTAGGTGGCCCAGAGGTAGATGCCGATGATGACCGCGAGCAGGACGATGATCCCTGCTGCTACCAAGATGCCGATCGTGGCCGGTTGCATGACGTGTCACTCCTAGGTGGTGGACCGATGACGGCGGGCGCCGGATGGTCGCCCGCGACCGGGGTCGGGTCGTCGGGATTCCGTTGGACACTATAAATGCGCTGCATGTGGGGTCCCTGCCCGCCGGGTGATCTCGAAGCAGACTCCCGAGGAGGGCCCGACCGGGCTTCTCCCCCGCACGACTCCCCCGCACAACGGATTGACTTGTACCCCGCGAACGTGCTGAATGGGTGACAGTGTTCGAGCCGCCGACCCTGCGTCCCCCGCGTCCGTCGACCCCCGTCGACGGACGGCTCGTGGTCGAGCCGCGACACGGACGACGTGTCGCCTCGACCCTTGCGACGGTCGTGCTGGGTCTCTCGCTCGCCCTGACGGGCGGAGTCGGCGCGCTCGCCGCGGGCAGCCCGTCGGGTACTCCCGCACCCGGCCCGTCGCTCGGCCAGTCCCCTCCCGGTCCGGTCGCACCCACGATCGGCGACGTCGGAGACCGGGACGTGAACGCCGTCGTGGTCGGCGGGACCGGCACGCCCGGAGCCACCGTGAGGGTGCTCGACCCCCGCGTCCCCAGTCGAGCCCTCTGCGAGGTCATCCTGCCCACCGGTGACCCGGCCGGCGTCCCCTGGTCGTGCCCGGTGACGCTGGAGGACGGTGCCGACCAGACCCTCACGGTCCGAGACGTGACGAATGCCGCCGTGGTCGACGACGCCGTCAGCGCTCCGTTCTCGGTGCTCGGCCCTCCCACGGTCCAGGGCGGACCCGCCGTCGGTGGCAAGGTCGCGGGCACCGCGTTCCCCGGTGCCCGCATCATCGTCGGCGGAGGCGCGGCGCCGGTCTCGGCGACGGCCGACGGCGCCGGGGCCTGGTCGGCGGTCCTCCCGTCGGCGACCTGGCCGACCGGCCGGTACACCGTCACGGCGTCCCAGTCCTCGGACTCCGTTCCCGCCGTGCCCCGGTCCTCGACCTCCACCGGCGTCACCGTCACGATCGACCGCGACCCACCCGCCCCGCCGGCCGTGCTCTCGCCCCGGGCCGGCGAACGGGTCGCCTCGCAACCGCTCACCTTCTCGGGGACGGGAGAAGACGGCGCGACCGTCACCGCCTACGTCGACAGCACCCCCGTCTGTCAGGCCACGGTCTCCGGCGGCGCGTGGGCCTGCACGTCGTCCGACGCCGCCCTCGCCGACGGAGAGCACGTGGTCCAGGCCGCCCAGATCGACCCGTCGGTGAACGTCGGGCCGCCCAGCGCGGGCATCTCGATCACGGTGACGTCGTCGGCCGCGCAGCCCGCGCCTCCTTCGTCCTCGGCCGCTCCGGCACCGACGGCGGCGCCCGGCGCGTCCGGGGGCGCCGTCCCCTCCGAGCCGTCTCCCGGGACGCCCGGAGCCCCGGGGACCGGTGACGGGCCGGGAGGCGCTCCCGGTGGCGACGGCGAGGTACCACCCGAAGCCTCCACACCGACGGCGGACTCCTGGGCGGCCGCGACGACGTTCGGTCGCGACCTGCCGTCCCTCGGCCGGACGATGACCGGGACGGGATGGTTGATCGCTCTCGGCCTCGCAGCCGCGTTCGTGCTGCTCGTCGTCGCCCCGGCACGTCTGCTGGCCACGGCGATGCGAGGTCGCCTCGCGCCGCGCGCCCCGCGGCTCACCGGCCGGAACCGTCGTCGGGAACTCCCGACCTCGTTCTCGACCGCCACACTCGACCCGCGCCTCGCCGCTGGGTTGACCATCGCGGCCGGAGCCGCCGTGGTCGGGCTGGCGGCCGGCCTCGACGACGAGGTCCGCTACGCACGCCTGTTCGCCGGGATCGTCGTCGGAGTCGCCCTGGTCAACGTGCTCGCGGTCGTCGTCCCCACCCTGGTGATGGGGCGTTCCCCGGACCGCGAGGCGCGCATCCGCATGTCACCGCGCCTCCTCCTCGTCGCCGTCGTCGCCTGCGCGGTGACGCGGTCGCTCGGCCTGGACCCGCCCCTCGTGCTCGGGGTGGTGCTCGTCGGAAGCCTCGCCGCAGCGCCCAGGTCGGAGGCGCACCACGGCCGGACCGGTGAGGTGGGCGATCGAGAAGCAGGGCTGCTCGCGCTCGTCCAGGTCGCCGCCCTGGTGGTCGTGGCGGCCGGAGCCTGGGCCGTCCACGGCGCCCTCCCCGCCACCGGTGGGTTCTTCACCGAGCTGGCCCTCGAGACGAGCGCGACGGTCTGCCTGACCGGGCTCGGATCGCTCGTGCTCGCGCTCGTGCCGGTGGGCTCCCTGCCGGGTCGACGCCTCTGGGCCTGGTCGCGCCCGCTGCACGTGGCGCTCACGGTCGTCGGCGTCACGGCGGCCGCCGCCGTGCTCACGGGCGGCTCGTCGTCCTTCCCGGTCGGAGGCGCGGTCGTGGCCGCCGCCGTGACCGCGGGCCTCTGCGTCGCGGCCTGGCTCTGGACGTCGTTCGTCGAGATCGACACCGACGACGCCTGACCTGACGCGCCTCCGTCGCCGGCCGTCCCGACTGCGGTCCACGCGACGGCGGTCGGGGCGGCGGCGGGCGGGGCGGCGGATGTCGCGCGGACGGCTGCCAGGCCGTCGGGCTGCCGGTGGTCCCGGACTTGCCGCATTGCCTGCCGCCGCCGTCGTCGTCGTCGTCGTCGGCAAATCAGGAAACCGATGCACGAACGGACGGAAACGGCCTGCCGATCCTCCGATCTCCTGAGTTGTCGACGTAGAGCAGGGCGGGGCTAGGCAGGGCGGGCGGGGCAGGGCAGGGCAAACGGAGCAGGGCAGGGCAGGGCAGACGGAGCAGGGCAGGGTAGGGCAGGGCGGAGCGGGGCCAGGCAGGGCAGGGCGGAGCGGGGCAGGGCGGAACGGGGCGGGGCAGGGACAGGGACAGGGCGGAGCGGGGCAGAGCGCGGCAGAGCAGGGCTGAGCGCGGCCGGCAGGGTGCGGCGAGGTAGCTCGGGGCGCGGCAGGGGGCGGCGGAGCGGAACACGCGGGCGGACAGCGCGCGACAGGGGCCGAGGCGATGCGGCCACACGGCGGACGCGACCGCCGGCCGGACGCCTGAAGTCGGCAACTCAGGAGAACGACGCCGGAACGCGCGCGACGTGCCCCGGAGCACGCCGATCTCCTGAGTTGCCGACGATGCTCGCGCCGCGCGGGCGGGCGGTCGGGCGGGCGGTCTGGCTGGCAGAGCTGGCGGGGCTACGGGGTGGGAACGGACGAGCGGGCGAGGGGGCGGGGGCCTACGCGAGAGCAGGAGGCGCGGGCGAGGGCGCGGGCTCGGGCTCGGGCTCGGGGCCTAGGCGAGAGCAGGAGGCGGGGGCGAGAGAAGGAGGCGCGGGCGGGGGCCTACGCGAGAGCAGGAGGCGCGGGCGGGTTCGTCCGCGAGGCGCCTGCGTCCCGCAGGGGCCCGGCCGCGATCGACACCGCGTGCCGGGGCAGATGCGACCTCGCCACCGCGGGGCGACACGGGCCCCGCGAGGGGCGGCGCGTGCCCCCGCAGGGACTCGAACCCTGACTGAAGCGATTTTAAGTCGCCTGCCTCTGCCGATTGGGCTACGGGGGCCCGAGCGACCAGCCTACGAGACGCGGACGCCCGCCACGCTGCAGGCAGCGGGCGGGCGTCTCGGACGTGCTCGAGGGTCACTCGGAGGCGGGCACCCCGTCGGTCACCGAGGTCTCGCCGGTGATCTCCTACTTGGCGGCGGGCTTGCGCGCGGGCGCCTTGCGAGGAGTACCGGTCGCTGCCTCGCCGACCTCGGCCGTGCCCTTCTTGGCCGTTCCGTCGTCCTCGACCGGGTTCGCGTACGCGGGCCCCGCCTCGCCGGCGGGCTGGCCGGCACCGACGGATGCGGGCGCGGGAGCCTCGGCGGGCGTCTCGACAGCCGCCTTGGGACGCGAGGCGAACTCTTCGAAGGCCGCCCGGGGACGCTCACGGTTGTCGAGCGAGACGATGTCGCGTCCCAACCAGAAGTTGTTCCACCAACCGCCGACGACGCGGAACTTACGCTCGAAGGAGGGCATCGCCAGGCCGTGGTACCCGCGGTGGGCGGCCCAGGCCGGGAAGCCCTTCATGGCGAACTTGCCGCTCTGGAAGACGCCGACGTTCAGCCCCAGGCCGGCGACGGCTCCGAGGTTCTCGTGCTTGTAGTCGACGAGTCCTTCTCCGCGGAGCGAGGCGACGATGTTCTTCGCGAGACGCTTGCCCATGCGGACGGCGTGCTGGGCGTTCGGCACGCAGAAGCCGCCCACGCCCTTCCCGGTGAGGTCGGGGGTGGCGGCGACGTCACCACAGGCCCAGGCGTCGGGAACGACGGTCTCACCGTCGACGATGCGAAGGTCGGCCTTGACGGTGATGCGTCCGCGCTGTTCAAGCGGGAAGTCGGTGCCGCGGACCATCGGGTTGGCCATGACGCCGGCCGTCCAGACGATGAGGTCGGACTCGAACGACTCGCCCGTGGACAGTTCGATCTTCCCGCCGACCGCAGACTGCAGCTGCGTGTCGAGGTGGACCGTCGCGGCGCGTTCGGCGAGGTTCTTGAGCACCCAGTGGCTCGTCTCGAGCGAGACCTCGGGCATGATGCGGCCCATCGCCTCGACGAGGTGGAAGTGCGTGTCGTCGATGGTGAGGTCGGGGTAGTTCTTGAGCAGGTCGCTGGCGAAGCTGCGCAGCTCGGCGAAGACCTCGATGCCGGCGAAGCCACCGCCGACCACGACGACCGTGAGCAGGCGGTCGCGCTCGGGACCGGCCGGCAGGTTGGCGGCCTTCTGGAAGTTCGTGAGCACCTTGTCGCGGATCGCGGCGGCCTCTTCGATGGTCTTGAGGCCGATGGCCTCGTCGGCGACGCCCGGGATCGGGAAGGTGCGGGACACGGCGCCGGCCGTCATGACGATCTGGTCGTACTGCATCGTCCACGCGTCGCCCACCTCGGGCGTGATCGTGGCGGTCTTCGAGGCGTGGTCCACGCCGGTGACCTTGGCCGTGACGACGTTCGTCTTCTTGAGGTGGCGGCGGAGGGCGACGACCGCGTGGCGCGGCTCGATCGACCCGGCGGCGACCTCGGGCAGGAACGGCTGGTACGTCATGTAGGGCAGCGGGTCGACGATCGTGACCTCGGCCTCACCCGCGCGCAACCACTTCTCGAGCTTCCAGGCAGTGTAGAAACCGGCGTAGCCGCCGCCGACGATCAGGATTTTGGGCACGGCGAATGTCTCCTTGAGATGGGGGTGTCGCAGACGACCTTACCCCGAGCGCCGCGCACGCCTGAACTGGCGGACCGCCCCGACGACGACGAGGACGGCCGCTCCCCCGAAGACCGTGAGGACGATCAACGGGATGCCCGTCGACCTCATGGTCTCGACCGTGGGCAGCAGGACCGCCAACGGCTGACCCGGATCGGTCACCGGTGTCGGCACGGGGGCCTCGACGGTCGGGTTCGTCGCCTGCGCCGACGGCGCCGGCACGTCCGCCCGCCGGTGCACCCGGATCCACTCGGCCAGGTCGCCCATGGGGTTCTCGGCGACCGTCGGCACCGAGGCCGTGACGGCCGCGGCCGCGTCGACGAGACCGTGCCCGTACAGCGGGTCGGGTGTCGTGGCGCCCTTCGGCGTGGCCGTCGCGACGACGCGGTTGATGACGTCGTCGGCGTCGAGCTCGGGATGGGCACTGCGCACGAGGGCGACGATGCCCGCCACGAGGGGCGTGGCACCGCTCGTGCCGCTCCAGCTGTAGTGGACGTCACCGGGACCGACACCCACGAGGTCCTCGCTCGGGGCGGCCACACCGATCGTGATGCCCTGGCTCGACGCGTCGAAGCTCGCCGTGCCCTGGCGATCCACACCGGCGACGGTGAGGACGCCCGGCATGGTCGCGGGCGCGCCGACCTCGGTCGTGCCGCTGCCGCGGTTGCCGGCCGCCGCGACGACGACGACGTCGTGCTGCATGGCGTAGAGGAAGGCGTCGTCCCAGCTGGTCGGCCAGTCGAGCGTGTTGCGGGTCAGGGACATGTTGATGACGTCCGCCCCGGCGTCGACCGCCCAGCGCACCGCCCGGGCGATCTGGTCGTCGGAGTCCACCGCCGACGAGCCGAAGCCCACCGACACCGAGAGCAGGTCGGCCTCGGGCGCGACGCCGATCACGCCGTCGCCGGACCCGGTGCCACGGCCGGCGACCATCGATCCGACCAGCGTGCCGTGGTTCGGGTCGTCGCCGACGGGCGTCTGACCGTCGGCCGAGCCGAGCCCCGACACGTCGGTGCCGCCGACGACGACGCCCTGGAGTTCACGCACCGACGAATCGACGCCGGTGTCGATCACGGCCACGGTCGTCCCCGCCCCCCGTGTGGTCTGCCACGCCCGCTGGATGCCGTAGTCGGCGAGCCAGTACTCGGCATCGCGGACCTGGTCGGCCGATGCGGCCGACGCCGGCACGACGGCAGCGACGAGGGCCCCCAGCACGATCGCCACCACGAACCCCCCGGAACGGCGCACGCGCGTCAGGCTCCCCCACCGATCTCGGGCGAGGCGGCGGCCTGCTGGTCGTCGGCCAGGAAGTCGGGGCACCGGCACACGTCGGGACTCCACGACGCCCGCTCGAGGGCGAGGTCGCCGAAGGGGTTGACCCCCGGCCCGGCCGCCAGCGAGTGACCGACGAGGGCGTGCAGGCACTTGACCCGCTCGGGCATGCCACCCGCCGTGACGTGGTCGATCTCGTCCACGTGCTGGATGCCCTCGCGGTCGGCCAGGTACGCCTCGTGCGCGGCGTGGTATCGGCTTCGCAACTCGGGGTCGGACTCGAGGAGCTCGGTGAACTCGGCCATCACCCCGGTGGCCTCGAGGGTCGACACGGCAGCCGTGGCACCGGGGTGGCACAAGTAGTAGAGCGTGGGGAAGGGCGTGCCGTCGGTCAGCCGCGGTTTCGTCGCCACGACGGTGGGTGCGCCGCAGACGCAGCGCGCGGCGATGCCGATGACGTCGCGCGCGGGCCGCCCGAGCTGGGCGGTCACGACACGGACGTCGTGGTCGGTCACGGGGTCGAAGGGGGGCGTGGTCACGGCGTGCCACCTGTCTGCTCGGAGGTCGGGGCGGGCACCTGGCTGCCGCTGATGTCGGGGGCGACGAGTTCGGTCGCGGGCTCGTCGCTCAGCCCGGCGTCGAGCACCGAGGCCGTCATCGCCGCCACCCAGTCGACCTGGGGCGTCTGGAGCGAGTCGCTGATCGTCGTGCCGGTGCCGGGAGCCGTGCCGGGCGCCTGGGCCGCGTCGTCGCCCATCACGAGGTAGCTGTACTCACCCGGGTAGACGTAGAGCAGGCGGTCGCGTGCCTGGGCCTCGATGTACGCCGGATCGCTCCATCGCGCGACGTCTTCTTTCAACTCGTCGACGGACTGCTCTTGCTGCCGGACGTCGTCCTGGAGGGCCGCGATCTGCTGCTGCTGCTGCACCAGGGTGCGCAGCGAGGGCGCGAGGATGACGACGAACATTACCAGGATGACCAGCATGAGCACGCTGAACCCCGAGAACCGGATCGACCGCAGCCAGTGGCCCGTCGGCGTCTCGCCGGTCGGCAGGGTCACCGGCACACGGCGGTTCGCGGTCTCACGGGGCATGGGACGAGCCTAAAGGACGTCTCTGGGGAACGACGGAGGCCCGCCCCGCACGAGCAGGACGGGCCCCGAGGAGGCGCGGGTCGCGTCAGGCGGAGAAGCGCGGGAAAGCGCTGTACCCGGCGTAGACCGCGGCGTCGCCGAGCTCTTCCTCGATGCGGAGGAGCTGGTTGTACTTCGCCACGCGCTCGCTGCGGGCGGGGGCACCGGTCTTGATCTGGCCGGCGTCGGTCGCGACGGCGAGGTCGGCGATCGTGGTGTCCTCGGTCTCACCCGAACGGTGCGAGAGGACCGTCGTGTAGCCGCTGCGCTGGGCGAGCGCGACGGCGTCGAGCGATTCGGTCAGCGTGCCGATCTGGTTGACCTTCACGAGGATCGAGTTGGCAGCGCCGGCCTTGATGCCCTTGGCGAGTCGCTCGGGGTTCGTGACGAACAGGTCGTCGCCGACGATCTGCGTCTTCGAGCCGATCTCGCTCGTCAGGTGGGCCCAGCCCTCCCAGTCGTCCTCGTCGAGCGGGTCCTCGATGGTGACGAGGGGGTACGACGCGACGAGGTCGGCGTAGTAGTTCGCGAGGAAGGTGGAGTCGCGCTTCTCGCCCTCGAAGGTGTAGCTGCCGTCCGCGTAGAACTCGCTCGAGGCCACGTCGAGACCCAGGGCGAGGTCCTTGCCCGGGGTGAAGCCGGCCTTGGTGATGGCCTCGACGAGCAGGTCGAGCGCGGCGCGGTTGCTGTCGAGGTTCGGCGCGAAGCCACCCTCGTCGCCCAGACCGGTCGAGAGGCCCTTGGCCTTGAGCTCGCTCTTCAGGGCGTGGTACGTCTCGGCACCCCACTGCAGCGCCTCGGCGAACGAGGACGCGCCGACCGGCAGGATCATGAACTCCTGGATTTCGACGTTGCTGTCGGCGTGCGAACCGCCGTTGATGACGTTGAGCATGGGGACGGGCAGCGTGTGCGCGTTCGGCCCACCGAGGTAGCGGAAGAGGGGCAGGTCGGCCGAGTCGGCCGCCGCCCGGGCCACGGCCAGCGAGACGCCGAGGATGGCGTTCGCGCCGAGACGCTTCTTGTTGTCGGTGCCGTCGAGTTCGATCATGGCCTGGTCGATCAGGCGCTGGTCGGTGGCGTCGAGCCCCTCGACCTCGGGGCCGATCTCGTCGATCACGGCGGCGACGGCCTTGAGCACGCCCTTGCCGAGGTAACGGCTCTTGTCGCCGTCACGCAGCTCGTAGGCCTCGAAGGCCCCGGTCGATGCACCCGAGGGGACGGCCGCACGCGACACCGTGCCGTCCTCGAGCAAGACCTCGACCTCGACGGTGGGGTTGCCCCGCGAGTCGAGGATTTCGCGGGCGCCTACGGCGTCGATTGCTGCCACTGGAGAGCTCCTTAGTAGTCGTTCGTCTGGGGACGCGAGGTCCGCGGCCCAGCTTAGCCGCGCCTCCTGCCCTGGTTCGTGGCGAGGAGCCGTCGGCGACGGTCAGCCGATCGTGCGGACCTCGAGGTCGGCGGCCGACTCGCCCCCGCGCACGGTGACGAAGCGGCCGAACCCCGCCGCGGCCAGCCCGTCGAGCTGGTTGGTGAAGTTCTTGGCCTTCTTCTCGAGGCGCACGCGCCGTTCGCCGCCCGCCAGCAACGCGCGCTGCAGGGCGAGCAGCTCGACCGGTTCGACCTTCTTGTCGTAGACCACCGCGAGCCCCTCGTCGCCGTCGGCCTCGAGGGTCACGAGGTCGACGAGGCGTTCGAAGCCGAGGGAGAAACCGGCCGCGGGCACGTCGCTGCCGAGGAAGCGTCCGATCATGCCGTCGTAGCGACCGCCGCCGCCGAGCGAATAGGGCACGTCCGGGTGGGCGATCTCGAAGATCGTGCCCGTGTAGTACCCCATGCCGCGGACCAGGGTCGGATCGAACTCGAGGGTGGAGCCCGGCAGCGCCTCGCGCAGCGCGACGAGGTCGGCGAACGCCGCACGGTCGAGCCACGGGACGTCCGTGGCCTCACCGGTGGCCCAGGAGGCGCCGGCCAGCTGGGTGAGCGCCTCGCCGAGACCCGGCGTGGTGACGCCGAGGTCGGCGAGTTCGGCGACGACGCCGTCGACGCCGATCTTGTCGAGTTTGTCGACGACGATCAGCGCCTGGTCGGTCAGCGCCTCGGGTACCGCCCAGTGGGCGAGCATCGCCAGCAGAATGCGGCGGTCGTTCACGCGGATCGTCGTGCCGGTGAGGCCGAGGGCGTCGAGCACGGCGGTCGTGGCCTGGATCAGTTCGATCTCGGCCAGCGGCCCGGCCTCTCCCAGGACGTCGATGTCGCACTGGACGAACTGGCGGTAGCGGCCCTTCTGCGGACGCTCGGCCCGCCACACCGGGGCGATCTGCACGGAGCGGAAGACCGTCGGCAGCTCGGCTCGGTGCGACGCGTAGAAGCGCGCGAGCGGCACCGTCAGGTCGAAGCGGAGTCCGAGGTCGGCGAGTCCGAGCACGCTCTCGGCCGACCGCAGATCGTCGAGGTCGAGGCCCCGCCGGAGGACGGCGAAGACCTGCTTCTCGTTGTCGCCCCCGAGCCCGGAATGGAGGCGCGAGCTCTCTTCGACCACGGGCGTCTCGATCTCGTCGAAGCCGTAGGAGCGGTAGACGCCTCGGATGACCGAGAGCACGCCCTCGCGGCGCCTCTTGTCGGCGGGCAGGTGGTCGCGCATGCCGCGCGGCGGGTTGACGGGGGTCGGCATGAGGACATCATCCCAGAGACGCCGCACCCCTGACGTCGGTACCGACTTGCAGGCATGTCACATTCTACGTTATGGTTTTCTCGGGTGGTCGGCGCGAATCGGGTTGCGTGTCGGTCACACCACTCGGCCCTCCCTTCCCTGCGGTGAGGGCCCTGGCCGGGCCGGGCGCTGAGCGCTCGGCCCGGTTCAGCCCGACCCGACGCCCGCCGACACCATCAGGTTCCACCCACCCCGAGGCCGACGGCGAGCAGGGTCAGTGCTGAGGAACGCGCGAGACGAGGGTCTCGACGGCATGTTTGTACGCTGCGGACGCACGACGTCCGTCCCCCGAGACGATGGCGTCGTACTGCAGGCCGAACAACGCATCGACGAAGACCCGCGCCGCGACCTTGGCCTCGGCCGGCGCGACCCCGTTCGCCGAGACCCAGCCCGCCACGTGGTCGACCCATCGCCCGACCGCCCCGCGGGCCGTGCCGCCGACCTCGCCCGCCACGGTCTCGAGCAGGGCCGCCTCGAGCTCGAGGCGGTGCAGGTCCCGGCCCCGCTCGGTGGTGACCTCGTGCCAGACCTTGGCCAGGTGCTTGCCGAAGGCCTCGCGGTCGAGCTCGGAGACCGCGACCGACAGCAAGGCGTCGTTGCGGGCGACGACCGCGCGGACGATCTCGGCGATGAGCTCCGCCCGGTTGCCGAAGTGGTAGACGAAGACGTACGTGCTGACCCCCAGGGCCTCGGCCAGGGTGCGGAACGACACGGTGGCGAGGGAGCGACCCCGGAGGTGCTCGAGGATCTGGCCGAGGAGCTCGGGCTTGCGGGTGGGATCAGGCTTGCGAGGCATGGTGCCGCTCCTTCGTGCCGACGAGTCGTACTCGCCCTGCGCGGTCGCCGTCGTCGTAGTGGACCATAACAGACGTCTGTCGTGGCCGACCGGTCGGTCGACCGGCACCCGTGAGGCCCCCGAGCACCCCGGGCGGGACGCCGAGTGGACCGACATGTCGGCTTTTGACATGTCAACACACATCCTCTACATTGAGGACACCACTCGGACCCCACCGGGTCGCTGCCCCTCGGGCCGACCCTCTGGTGGACGAGCGCCGGCCTCGCCGCTCATTCGGGTTGAGCGGGCGACGCCGAGGTGCCCCCTCATTCGGGTTGAGGGGGCACCTGCTCGACGGGACGGCCCTCGATCGTGCCGCCTTCGGCCTGGGTGCCCCCGGGTTGCCCGCCTTCGGGCTGCTCGTCTTCCGCCTGGCCGCCCTCGAGCTACCCGCCTTCGGCCGGTTCGGCCTCGTCTCGCCGCAGGAGAATCTCGCGCTCGCGCACGGCGGCCCGGAGCGCGCGCTCGGCATCGATGCCCCGGTCGGTGGCCTCGTCGACCTGCGCGAGCAATGCTCGGCCCCACGCGAGTTCGCGCGACTCGGCCCGGGCGTCCGTCGCCACCGTGCCCGTCACCTCCGTGCCCGTCACCTCCGTGCCCGTCACCTCCGTGCCCGACGTCGTGGTCGGTGCCCGATCGGGCTCGGGGCGGACGCCACCTGCGGCAGCCCGTCGCGCATCGAGCTTCTGGGCGCGGGCGAGAGCGGGCTGCCCGACGGGGACGCCGTCGTAGGCACTCGTCCGCTGCGACTTCTCGTCGGCCTTCGCCGCCGACCAGAGTCGGACGATCTCGTCGACGTCGTCGGCACGGTCTGCCCCGAACACGTGGGGGTGACGCCGCACGGTCTTCTCGGCGACGTCACGCACGACGTCGGCGAGGTCGAACGACCCCGAGGAGGCGCGGGCGGCCAGGGCGCCGTGCAGGACCACCTGGTACAGCACGTCCCCGAGCTCTTCCCGGACGTCGTCCGAGGTGCCGTCCTCGATCGCCTCGACGAGCTCGTAGGTCTCTTCGACGAGGTAGGTCATCAGGGACCGTGGGGTCTGCGCACGGTTCCAGGCGCAGCCGCCCTCGTCGGCGAGGAGGGCGTCGACCACGCGGACGAGCTCGTCGAGCCGAGCGCCCGCCCCGGGTTCGGAGGCGCCCCGCGCCTCCTCGTCGTGGGCTCCGTCCGGGCGACCCGACACGGTCAGCTCGCCGCGGCCGTGTCGGTCGCCGGACGCGCGACCGGGGCCGCGTAGATCGCCGACAGCAGCTGCTCGACCCAGACGATCAACTCGTCGTCGCTCGGTGCCTGCCCGTGGGCTCGCGGCAGGGGCACGCTGACGGCGTTCGTCTGCGCGAACCACCGCGCACCCGGGTACATCCGCTGCAGACGGACCTGCATGCTGTCGGGCAGGTCGACGCCCGAGACCCGCAGGTTGCTGCCCATGACCACGACCTCGCTGAGGCCTGCCTTCTGGGCCGCCCGACGCAGGCGGGAGACCTCGATCAGCGCCAGCACGGGTGCCGGGGGCTCACCGTAACGGTCGGTGAGTTCGTCGAGCACCGAGTCGATCTGGTCGTCGGTGGAGGTGGGCGAGCTGGCTGTCGAGAGCTTCTGGTAGGCCTCGAGGCGCAGCCGCTCGCTCTCGACGTACTCTTCGGGGACGTGGGCGTCGACCGGGAGTTCGAGCCGGAGTTCGGTCTGCCCCTCGGCGACGTCCCCGCGGAAGGAACTGACGGCCTCACCGATCATGCGGAGGTAGAGGTCGAAACCGACCCCGGCGATGTGCCCCGACTGCTCTCCGCCGAGCAGGTTGCCGGCCCCACGGATCTCGAGGTCTTTCAAGGCGACCTGCATGCCCGCACCGAGCTCGTTGTTGGCGGCGATCGTCTCGAGCCGGTCTTGTGCGGTCTCGCTGAGCGGCTTGTCGGCGTCGTAGAGGAAGTACGCGTAGCCTCGCTCCCGGCCTCGACCCACCCGCCCACGCAGCTGGTGCAGCTGGCTCAGACCGTACTTGTCGGCCCGGTCGATGATCAACGTGTTGGCGTTGGCGATGTCGAGACCGGTCTCGATGATGGTGGTCGACACGAGGACGTCGAACTTGCGCTCCCAGAAATCGACCATCACCTGCTCGAGCGTCGACTCGGCCATCTGGCCGTGGGCGACGGCGACGCGGGCCTCGGGCACGAGCTCGGCGATCTGCGCCGCGATGCGGTTGATGCTCGACACGCGGTTGTGCACGTAGAACACCTGGCCCTCGCGCAGCAGCTCGCGCCGGATCGCGGCGGCTTTCTGCCGGTCGCTCTCGGGGCCCACGAAGGTGAGGATCGGGTGGCGGTCCTCGGGCGGGGTGGCCAGGGTCGACATCTCGCGGATGCCCGTGACGGCCATCTCGAGCGACCGCGGGATCGGGGTCGCCGACATGGCCAGGATGTCGACGTTGGTCTTGAGCTTCTTCAGGGCGTCCTTGTGTTCGACGCCGAAACGCTGCTCTTCGTCGATGATGACGAGGCCGACGTCCTTGTACGAGATGCCCTCGCTCAACAGTCGATGAGTACCGATGACCATGTCGACGGTGCCGTCGCCGAGCCCGGCGATCGTCTCCTTGGACTCTTTCGCCGACTGGAACCGGCTGAGGCTCCGGAGGTGCACGGGGAACCCGGCGAAGCGATCGCTGAAGGTGTCGAAGTGCTGTTTCACGAGCAGGGTCGTCGGGACGAGCATGACGACCTGCTTGCCGTCCTGGATGGCCTTG
This sequence comes from Frigoribacterium sp. SL97, assembly GCF_026625765.1. Classification (NCBI taxonomy): domain Bacteria; kingdom Bacillati; phylum Actinomycetota; class Actinomycetes; order Micrococcales; family Microbacteriaceae; genus Frigoribacterium; species Frigoribacterium sp. SL97. The sequence continues at coordinate 1,171,818 of NZ_CP113062.1, read as the reverse complement.
AACGCCGCTCGGACGGCGACCTCGGTCTTGCCGTAGCCGACGTCGCCCGAGAGCAGGCGGTCCATCGGGATCGGGCGCTCCATGTCGGCCTTGATCTCGTCGATGGTCGTGAGCTGGTCGGGGGTCTCGGCGAACGGGAACGCCTCTTCGAGCTCGCGCTGCCACGGGGTGTCGGGCGGGAACGCGTGGCCCTTGCTCGCCATGCGGGCCGAGTAGAGCTTGACCAACTCGACCGCGATGTCGCGGACGGCCTTGCGCGCCTTGCCCTTGGCGGCCGCCCAGTCCCCGCCGCCCATCTTGCTGAGCGTCGGGGCCTCGCCACCCACGTAGCGGCTGAGCAGGTCGAGCTGATCGGTCGGGACGTAGAGCTTGTCGCCGGGGTAACCGCGCTTCGAGGGCGCGTACTCGAGCACGAGGTACTCGCGAGAGTGCTTGACGGCGTTCTTGCCACCGCTCGACACCTCGCGGCTGGTGAGCTCGAGGAACTTGCCGATGCCGTGGGTCGAGTGCACGACGACGTCGCCCGGCTTGAGCTGGAGGGGATCGACGACGTTCTTGCGTCGGGTCGCGAGCTTCTTGACCTGCCGCGAGTCGTAGTTGGCCGAACGGCCGTAGAAGTCGGACTCGCCGAGGACGGCGATCTTGGACTCCATCAGTTCGAAACCGGCCTCGACACCACCGGCCACGAGGTGGACGACGCCGGGTTCGAGGGTCTCGGGCAGGCTCTCCTCGAGGCGGGCGGCGACCTCGCGCTCGGCGAGGACGTCTCGGGCCCGCTCGACGAGCCCCGTGCCGCGGGCCGTGACGACGACGGACCAGCCGTCGCGCACGCGCTCGACGACGTGCTCGAGCGCCCCCTCGGCGTGTCCGCTGAAACTCGGGACGACGGCCGCGTCCACGCGGACGTAGTCGCCGGCCGCCGCGACCGCCTCGTCGTCGGACAGGACCTCGCCCGAGTCGAAGCCGCTCATCGTGAACCAGGACCGGTCGCCCGCTGCGTCACGCAGGTCGCGGAGGCTGAGGAAGTCGCCCGAGTCGAGGTCGATGGGTGCCTCGGCACCGGCCGTCGCGGCGTTCCAGGCGGCCGACAGGAACTCGCGGTTCGTCTCGGCCAGGCTCTGGGCGCGCGACACGACCCGCTCGGGTGAGAGGACGACGATGGAGGCGCCGGCCGGCAGGTAGTGCGTCACCGGCACCAGCCGGTGCACGAGCGCGGGTGCCAGGCTCTCCATGCCCTCGACCGGGATGCCCTCGGCGATCTTCGCGAGCATCTGCGAGAGGCTGGGGAACTCGTGCTGCATCTCGCGAGCCCGTTGACGGACCGCCTCGGTGAGCAGCATCTCGCGACTCGGCGGCAGCTCGACCGACGTGACCTCGCCGTCCAGGCTTCGCTGGTCGGCCACGGAGAACCGACGGATCTGGTCGACCTCGTCGCCGAAGAAGTCGACGCGCACCGGGTGTTCGGCCGTGGGCGGGAACACGTCGAGGATGCCGCCGCGGACGGCGAACTCGCCACGGCGGGTGACCATGTCGACCCGGGCGTACGCCAGGTCGACGAGATGGACGGCGATGCCCGAGAGGTCGTGGCCGCGCTCGCCCACGGTGAGCCGCACGGGGTCGAGCTCGACGAGGTTGTCGCTGAGCGGCTGGAGGGCGGCGCGCACACCGGCGACGACGACGATGGGGCGGACGGAACCCGGCGCCTCGGCAGCTTCCTGCCGCCAGGTGGCGAGACGCCGCAGGGCGTGGATCCGCTTGCCGACCGTCTCGGCGCTGGGGCTGAGACGTTCGTGGGGCAGGGTCTCCCACGCGGGGAACTCGATGACCTCGGCCTCGGGCAGGTAGCTGGTGAGCGACCCCCGCACCGCCTCGGACTCCCGACCCGTGGCCGTGACGACCAGCATCGCCTGCGGACCCTCGCGACGGTCGAGCAGACCGGCCAGCAGGGGAACGCGGAGGCCGTCGACGACGGAGAAATCGGTGCTGCGTGCGGCCCGGTCGAGGGCGGCAGAGAACGTGGAGGCGCGCGAGAGCGCCTGGATCAAGCCCGCGAGTATCACCCGGACGATGTTACGCGGCACCAACGACACCGCGGTCGGGGTTCGCTGTCGGCGACACCGGGAGGCGCCCGGAGGTCGGTCACCGGCGGGACGGACCCGCTCGTCGCGGTCCGCGACTCGACCACGTCCGTGGTCGGCCGGGCTCCGGACGCGTCAGCTCTTCGCGGTGTGGAACTTCAGCTGCGCCGCGGTGAGCCCGTCGGTGGCGATCATCTCGACCGCGTCGGCCGCGTCGGCGACCAGGAACGGAAGTTCTTTGCGTTCCGTGGAGGAGAAGTCCTTGAGGACGAAGTCGGCGGCTGGCTGCCTGCCGGGCGGACGGCCGATGCCGACCCGAACCCGGGTGAACTCGTTCGACCCCGTGGCGGCGATGATGTCGCGGATGCCGTTGTGGCCGCCGTGGCCGCCACCGTGCTTCAGCCGGACGACGTCGAAGTCGATGTCGAGCTCGTCGTGGACGACGATGAGGCGCGACACGTCGAGGTCGTAGTACTTCAACAGTGCCTGCGTCGGCCCGCCCGAGACGTTCATGAAGGTCGCGGGCCTGGCCAACACGAAGCGAGGGCCGCCGGGAGCGGTGCGCCCCTCGGCGACCGTCGCGTTCGTGCGGTGGTTCTTGAACCCGGTGGAGAGTCGGTCGGCCAGTTCGGCCAGGACCATCTGCCCCACGTTGTGCCTGTTGCCGGCGTAGCCGGGCCCGGGGTTGCCGAGCCCGACCACGAGCCACTGGTCGTCGAGTGCCATCGTCGTGGTCGTCGTTCTCTCAGTGGGTCTGCGCCGGCAGGGTGTTCGAGCTGCGTCGTGTTACTCGGAGCGCTCTTCGTCCTCGATGGACTCGACGTCGCCCTCGGCCTCGGCGGCCTCGCCGTCCTCGTCGGAGACCGCGTCGGTCGTCAGGTCGAGCTGGGGCACCGAGACGGCGAGCACGAGGGTCTCGGGCTCGCTGACCAGGGTCGCGCCCTTGGGCAGCACGAGGTCGGCGGCCGAGATCTGGGCGCCCTCTTCGAGGCCCTCGATCGAGACGACGACGTTCTGCGGGATGTGCGTGGCCTCGACCTCGAGCTCGACGGCGTTGAGCTCGACGACGTGGATCGTGCCGGGAGCCGACTCGCCCTCGACGTGCACGGGCACCTCGACGGTGACCTTCTCGCCCTGGCGGACGACGATGAGGTCGATGTGCTCGATGGTCTGCTTGACCGGGTCGCGCTGGATGTCCTTGACGAGGGCGAGCTGGTTCGTGCCCTCGATGTCGAGCGTGATGACGGCGTTGGCACGACGCGTGATCAGCATGGTCTCGTGACCGGGCAGCGTGACGTGCTGGGGGTCGGTGCCGTGGCCGTAGATGACCGCGGGGATCTGGTCCTTGGCACGGATCTTGCGGGCCGCGCCCTTGCCGAAGCTGGTGCGCACGAGGGCGCTGAGGTTGTTCTGGTCGGACATGTCGTCTCCTTGCAGGGGCCGTGACGGCCCGGGGGTGTGTGGTCGGTGTCAACTCGAACGCGAATCGCGTGAGGAAGGACCCGCAACCCGAGGGGTGCCGCCCGAGGGACGATCACCGCTGCACGAGTGGTGCGTGAGCACCGAGCGCCTGCCTACCGCGTCGATCACGGGTGCCGGAGCACCCCTCGCCGAGGTTCAGCTACCAAGGCTACACGTCGGCCGGGCGTGTCGCCAACCCGCGCCTCCTCGGCTCGTCCGTCCGCGAGGGCGCCCCCTCAGCGCCCGAGTCGGGCTCGTCAGTGCTCGAGCTCACCTCGTCGCACGGCCCCGAGGTGGGCCGTCACGGCCGCCACGACGTCGTCGGGACCGGGCTCCACGTCGACCTCGAAACCAGCCTCGTCGTCGGTCAGCGGCTCGAGGGTGGCGAACTGCGACTCCATCAGGCCGGCCGGCATGAAGTGCCCCTTGCGCTCGCGCTGACGTCGGGCGACGAGGTCCCGCACGCCGGTCAGGTGCACGAACCGGAGGCGCGGGTCGCCCTCCCGCAGGACGTCGCGGTACGCCTTCTTCAGGGACGAGCAGGCGACGACCACCGAGGCGTCGCCCGCCGCGGCGATGCGGTCGGCGACGATGCGGAGCCACGGCCACCGGTCGTCGTCGTCGAGCGGCTGCCCGGCGGCCATCTTGAGCCGGTTGGCCTCGGGGTGCAGGTCGTCGGCGTCGACGAACGGGACGCCGAGGGTCTCAGCCAACAGCTCGCCCACGGTCGACTTGCCCGATCCGGAGACCCCCATCACGACGACGGGCGGGAAGGGAGCGGGGTGGGGCTGGTCGGTCACGGACGGCCTTCGATCGGGGAAACGGTTGCGTCAACCCTAGGCGAGCCGCCGTGGAGGGGTACGGACGGAGCCTGTCGGACGCTCGGCACCGAGGCATAGTCTGCGAACACCACCGACCGAGAAGGAGGCACCGTGACCGAACACGGAGCAGCATCGCAGTCCACCGCCCAGGCGAACATCGGAGTCGTCGGCCTGGCCGTCATGGGCTCGAACCTGGCGCGCAACCTGGCCAGTCGCGAGGGCAACACGGTCGCCGTCTACAACCGCTCCCCCGAGCGCACCGACACCCTCATGGACGAGCACGGTGACGCCGGATTCATCGCCTCGAAGTCGATCGAGGACTTCGCCGCATCCCTGCAGAAGCCGCGGACCGCGATCGTCATGGTGCAGGCCGGCCGCGGCACCGACGCCGTCATCAGCCAGCTCGCCGACGTGTTCGACGAGGGCGACATCATCGTCGACGGCGGCAACGCGAACTTCCAGGACACCCGCCGACGAGAGGCCGCCCTCAAGGAGCGCGGACTGAACTTCGTGGGCGCCGGCATCTCGGGCGGCGAGGAAGGCGCCCTGAAGGGGCCGTCCATCATGCCCGGCGGCTCGAAGGAGGCCTACGAGACGCTCGGCCCGATCCTGGCGTCGATCGCGGCGGTGGCCGAGGGCGAGCCCTGCGTCACGCACGTCGGGGCCGACGGCGCGGGCCACTTCGTCAAGATGATCCACAACGGCATCGAATACGCCGACATGCAGCTCATCGCCGAGTCGTACGACCTGCTGCGCCGGGTGGGCGGCCACGAGCCCGCCGCCATCGCCTCGGTCTTCGAGGAGTGGAACACGGGCGAGCTCGAGTCGTACCTGATCGAGATCACGGCCGAGGTGCTCCGCCAGACGGACGCCAAGACGGGCGGCCCGCTCGTCGACTCGATCGTCGACCAGGCCGGCTCCAAGGGCACGGGCGTCTGGACCGTGCAGAACAGCGTCGGGTTGGGCGTGCCGGTCGGTGGGATCGCCGAGGCCGTCTTCGCCCGCGCCGTGTCGTCGAAGCCCGCCCAGCGCTCGGCCGTGCAGAAGACCCTGCAGGGACGGCCCGAGATCCAGGAGGCCGGCGACGGCTTCGAGGACGACGTGCAGAAGGCGCTCTACGCCTCGAAGATCGTCGCCTACGCCCAGGGCTTCGACGCCATCATCGCCGGTGCCGACGAGTACGACTGGGACATCGACAAGGGCGCCATCGCCAAGATCTGGCGCGGCGGCTGCATCATCCGGGCACAGTTCCTCAACCGCATCGTCGACGCCTACGAGAAGGACGCGTCGATCGCGACCCTGCTCGAGGACGACTACTTCGCCGCGGCCGTCCGGGACGGCGAAGAGGCCTGGCGCCGCATCGTGGCCAAGGCCGCCCTCTCGGGCATCCCCGTGCCCGGGTTCGCCTCGGCCCTGTCGTACTACGACTCGCTCGCGTCCGAACGCCTGCCCGCCTCCCTCATCCAGGGACAGCGGGACTTCTTCGGGGCACACACCTATCAGCGCGTCGACGAGGAGGGCACGTTCCACACCCTCTGGTCGGGCGACCGGTCCGAGATCGAGACGGAGCCGTCGACCCACTGACGGGTGCGGGGGCGCTCACCGCGCCTCCTGCGTCCTGACGGGCGTGCCCGTCGATGCGGTGCCGCTGCGGCGGGCGGCATCAGGCACGCCCGTTCGTCGTTCCGCCGCAGCGGATCTCGGAGCTTCCGACGTCGACGTAGACAACTCAGGAGAACGGCCGCCGAATCGGCCCTCTCGAGGCGCGGCGCAGCCGAACTCCTGAGTTGTCGACTTCGCACGGGCAGGTCGAGGGCCAGGCGGGCCGCTCGGGCCGCCGTGGCCTGCCGGTCCCGTGACCCAGGCGGCACGGGCCGGGCGGCCGGGCGGGCGGGCGGGCGGGCGGGTCGAGCAGATCCACGTCGGCAGGTCAGGAGAACGACCGCCGAAACGGCGGGCAGGAGGCGCAGCACAGCCGAACTCCGGAGTTGCCGACATCGGACGAGCAAGCCGGGCCGGTCGGGGCCGAGCGGCCCGGTGGGGGCGAGCAGGTCCACGTCGGCAAGTCAGGAGAACGACCGCCGAAACGGCCCGCAGGAGGCGCGGCGCAGCCGGACTCCGGAGTTGCCGACATCGGACGAGCAAGCCGGGCCGGTCGGGGCCAGGCGAGCCGAGCGGTCGGAGCCAGGCGAGCCGAGCGGTCGGAGCCAGGCGAGCCGGGCGGTCGGAGAGCCAGGCGAGCCGGGCGGTCGGGGCCAGGCGGGTCGGGCCGGTCGACTCCGTGCGCCGAGGCGACGGGAGGTGTCGGGCGGGGGCTACGCGGCGCCGTCGAACATCGAGGTGACCGAGCCGTTGTCGAAGACCTCGTGGATGGCCCGGGCGATCAGCGGGGCGATGGGCAGGATCTCGAGCTTGTCGAACTTCTGGTGCTCGGTGAGCGGCAGGGTGTCGGTGACGACGACCGAGTCGATGAACTCGCTGTTGAGGATCTCGGGGGCGGGGTCGCTGAAGACCGCGTGGGTCGCGGCGACCACGACGCCGATCGCGCCGTTGGCCTTGAGCGCCTCGGCGGCCTTGACGATGGTGCGACCGGTGTCGATCAGGTCGTCGACCAGCAGGCACACGCGACCCGAGACGTCGCCGACGATCTCGTGGACGGTGACCTGGTTCGGCACCAACGGGTCACGGCGCTTGTGGATGATCGCGAGGGGGGCGTCGAGCTTCTCGCTCCAGATGTCGGCGACGCGAACGCGGCCCATGTCGGGCGAGACCACCGTCAGGGTGGTGTTGTCGAGCTTGGCGCGGAAGTGCTCGAGCAGCACGGGCATGGCGAAGAGGTGGTCGACCGGGCCGTCGAAGAAGCCCTGGATCTGCGGGGCGTGCAGGTCGACGCTCATGATGCGGTGCGCTCCGGCCGCCTTGAAGAGGTCGGCGACGAGCCGGGCGGAGATCGGCTCGCGACCCCGGCCCTTCTTGTCTTGCCGGGCGTACGGGTAGAACGGCGCCACGACGGTGATGCGCTTCGCCGAGGCCCGCTTCAGGGCGTCGACCATGATCAGCTGTTCCATCAGCCACTCGTTGATCGGCGCCGAGTGGGACTGGATGACGAAGGCGTCCGAGCCACGGACGCTCTCGTCGAAGCGGGCGTAGAGCTCGCCGTTGGCGAAGGTGCGGGCGTCGGTCGGGATCAGCTCGCTGCCGAGCTCGGCGGCGATCTGGTTGGCCAGTTCGGGGTGCGCACGCCCCGAGATCAGAACGAGTCGGTTCTCGCCGGTGATCTTGATTCCGGACACGTCACTCGCTCTCCGGCCCCGAGGGGCCAACCCGACCGGGTTCAGTCGGTCGTTCGTTCGGCGCGAGCGGCGGCCTCGGCAGCCGCCGAGCCGGGGCGGTTCGCCTCGACCCATCCGCTCGCATTGCGCTGTGGAGCGATGCTCAAGGCCAGGGCACCGGCCGGCACGTCTTTGCGGACGATCGTTCCGGCGCCTGTGTACGCTCCGTCGCCAATCCTAACGGGGGCGACGAAGACGTTGTGCGACCCGGTGCGGACGTGCGACCCGACCTCGGTGCGGTGCTTGTCCACGCCGTCGTAGTTGGCCGTGATGGTGCCGGCGCCGATGTTCGACCCCTCGCCCACCTCGGTGTCGCCCACGTAGCTGAGGTGCGGCACCTTCGACCCGGCGCCGATCTGCACGTTCTTGGTCTCGACGAAGGTGCCGATCTTGCCGTCGGCGGACAGGAGCGTGTTGGGACGCAGGTACGCGAACGGCCCGACGGAGGCGCGGGCACCGATGACGGCGAGCGTCGCGTCCGTGCGCTTGACGGTCGCCCCCTCGCCCACCTCGGTGTCGACGAGGGTGGTGTCGGGGCCGACGACCGCGCCCGGGGCGATGTAGGTCGCGCCGCGGAGCTGGGTGCCCGGCAGCAGTTCGACGTCGGGGCTGAGGGAGACGTCGCGGTCGATCCAGGTGGTCTGCGGGTCGACGATCGAGACGCCTTCGCGCTGCCAGTGCTCGACGATGCGGTCGTTCAGCCGACGGGCCGCGGCGGCGAGCTGCACGCGGTCGTTGATGCCCTCGAGGCGCCACGTCTCGTCGATCGCCCGTGCGGCGACGACCTCGCCGGCACCGGTGAGCAGGCCGACCATGTCGGTGACGTACTTCTCGTTCTGCGCGTTGGCCGACCCGATGCGGGGCAGGTGGGTGCGCAGGGCGGCGACGGTGAAGACGTAGGTGCCCGAGTTGATCTCGCGCACGGCCCGCTCGTCGTCGGTGGCGTCCTTGTGCTCGACGATGCGGTCGACGTCGCCCGACTCGCGGCGGACGACCCGCCCGTAGCCGGTGGCGTCGGGCAGCACGGCACTCAGCAGCGTCGCCGAGGCGGAGGCGGCACGGTGCTGGTCGAGCAGGGCGGTGAGCGTCGCGTGGTCGAGGAAGGGCACGTCGGCGCTGACGACCACGACGTCGCCGGTGAACTCGGCGGGCAGCGCCTCCACCGCTTGTTCGACGGCTCGACCGGTGCCGGGCACGTCGTCCTGATCGACGACGAGCGCGTGCGGGGCGGTGTCGAGCACGCTCGCGACGACCAGGTCGCGCTCGTGCCGCACCACGGCGACGAGGTGGTCGGGCCGGAGCGCGCCGGCGCTCTCGAGCACGTGCTGGATCAGCGGCAGCCCCGCCAGGCGGTGCAGGACCTTCGGGGTCGAGGACTTCATGCGGGTGCCCTGCCCTGCGGCGAGGACGACGACGGCGAGCTGACGTTCGGGCATGGTGCTCCTTGGTGAGGGGTGGCGCGTGATCACCGCCGATCCTCCCACGGGAGGCCGCCCGACCACGGGTCACCCGCCCGGCGTGGGGACGCCGCCGACGCCGAGACGCGGTGGTGAGGAGTCAGCGGGAGCGGACGACGGCGACCGAGCCCGAGACCGCGACGGCGTCCTCGACGAGCGCGACGGCGACGTCGGGCAACCCGGTCCCGTCGACGACGGCCTTCCGTGCCCGGTAGAAGAGCCAGCTGCCGACGAGGGCGCCGGACGCCCCGGCGAGCGCTGCGGCCACGGGGGTGCCGCGACGGCCGGTGCCGGCCATCGCGATCCCCGCGACGGCGCCGGAGACCGCGCGACCGAACAGCGGGCCGGCACCGACCCGGCTCGGCGTGGCCGGCAGCTTGTCGCCGACGAGCTCACCGAGGCCCGCGGCCACCAGGGCACCGCGGCCGAGGGGTGAGCGGAACAGGCGCCAGCGCTGCCAGGGGCCCCGCGCCTCCTGGGCGTCGTGGTTCAGGGCCAGGACGGCGAGCGGCGTCGCCGAGCGCGACCCGCTGAGGACGCCGAGCAGGACGGCCCGGACGAGGGATGGCGTGGGATCGGTCTTCGACATGGCAGGAGTCCTCGTCGTCGGATGGACGCCAGGGCGCCCGCGGTCGGGGCGGGACGGACCCGACGAGCCGACCGCGACCTGCGACGCTCGGGGCTCCGCCACCAGGATTCGAACCTAGACCTAACAGCTCCAAAGGCTGTCGTGCTGCCGTTACACCATGGCGGACCGCGCGTGCGCGCCGGTCCATTCTGCCAGACCACGACTCGACCGAGGTGCCCGCGCGGGGCGACGGGCCCGCCGGGCCGCACCGCGCCTCCCGCACCCGACGACGGCCTCGGGCATGATGGGCTGATGCCCGAGCAGGACGAGGTCGACCGCATTGTCGAGGCGTGGCGCCACGAGCGACCCGACCTCGACTTCGCGCCGCTCCAGGTGCTCTCGCGCGTCGGGCGGCTGTCGAAGCACCTCGATCGCGCCCGTCGCGAGGCGTTCACCGCCAGCGACCTCGAGTCGTGGGAGTTCGACGTGCTCTCGGCGCTGCGTCGGGCCGGTGCCCCCTACCAGCTGAGCCCCAAGACGCTGCTGCAGCAGACCCTCGTCTCGAGCGGCGCGATGACCAACCGCATCGACCGGCTCGTGGCCCGCGGCCTGGTCGAACGCCGCACCGACCCGAACGACGGCCGGGGCATCCTGGTCACGATGACGGGCGACGGACGGCGCGCGGTCGACGCCGCGATCGAACGTCTCGTCACGGCCGAGGGCACCCTGCTCAGCGACCTCAGCGACGACGACCGCCGCCGCCTGACCGACCTGCTGCGGACGCTGAGCCTCACGCTCGGCGACTGAGTCGGGGCGACCTGCGGAGCACGCCAGCCCGCTCGCCCGCTCGCTCGCTCGCTCGCTACGCCAGCAACTCGCTCAGCTCGAGCCAGCGCACCTCGAGCTCGCCCGTCTTGTGGTCGAGCGCCGTCAGCTTCGCCTGCAACGCGGCCAGGCCGTCGAAGTCGGACTGGTCGAAGGAGGCGAACTGGGCCAGCAGGGTCTCTCGCTCGCCCGAGGCCTTCGCGAGCTTGCGGTCGATCGATCCGAGCTCTTTCTCGGCGTTGCGCTTCTCGGCTCCCGACAGGCCCGAGGCGGCGGCCGAGGCCGCGACCGATGCCGAGGCCCCCTGGACGGCCGTCGGGCGGTCGGTCGCGCCTCCTTGGTTCTGGGTCGCCTCGCGACGCAGCTGCAGGTACTGGTCGACGCCCCCGGGCAGGTGCCGGAAGCGGCCCTCGAGCACGGCGTACTGCTGGTCGGTGACGCGCTCGAGCAGGTACCGGTCGTGCGAGACGACGAGCAGGGTGCCGGGCCAACCGTCGAGCAGGTCCTCCATCGCGGCGAGCATGTCGGTGTCGAGGTCGTTGGTGGGCTCGTCGAGGATGAGCACGTTCGGCTCGTTCAGCAGGATCAACAGGAACTGCAGGCGGCGCTTCTGGCCACCGGACAGGTCTTTGATGGGGGTCTGCAGCTGAGCGCTGGTGAAGCCGAGGCGCTCGAGCAGCTGCCCGGGCGTCATCTCTTTGCCCCCGGTGACGTACGAGGTGCGCTGCCGGCCGATGACGTCGTTCACCCGCTCGTGCGCGACCTCGTGGAGGTCGGCGAGCTGCTGGTCGAGGATCGCGAACTTGACCGTCTTGCCCTGTTTGACGCGCCCCTCGGTGGGGGCGATGGCCCCGGTGACGACCTTCAGCAGCGTCGACTTGCCGGCGCCGTTCACGCCGAGCACGCCGGTGCGCTCCCCCGGCGCGATGCGCCACTCGACGTCCTGCAGCACGCGCTTGTCGCCGAACGAGACGCCGACCTCGACGAGGTCGACGACGTCCTTGCCGAGGCGAGCGGTCGCCATCTGCGACAGCTGGACGGCGTCACGCACGGGCGGCTCGTCGGCGATCAGTTCGTTGGCCGCGTCGATGCGGAACTTGGGCTTGGTCGAGCGCGCCGGGGCCCCGCGACGGAGCCAGGCGAGCTCTTTGCGCATGAGGTTCTGGCGCTTGGCCTCGGAGGCGGACGCCATGCGGTCCCGCTCGACGCGCTGGAGCACGTAGGCCGCGTAGCCGCCCTCGAAGGGTTCGACGATGCCGTCGTGGACCTCCCAGGTGTCGGTCGAGACCTCGTCGAGGAACCACCGGTCGTGGGTCACGACCACGAGGGCGCCCGAATTCGTCGACCAGCGACGCGAGAGGTGCTGCGCCAGCCAGGCGACGCCCTCGACGTCGAGGTGGTTGGTGGGCTCGTCGAGGAACAGGACGTCCCAGTCGCCGACGAGCAGGGTCGCGAGGGCCACGCGTCGACGCTGACCTCCGGAGAGGTCCTCGACCCGCGCCTCCCACGGGATGTCGGTGGCGAGGCCCGAGATGACGTCGCGGATGCGCGCGTCGCCGGCCCATTCGTGCTCGTCGCGGTCGCCGACGATCAGGCTGCCGACCGTGGCGCCCTCGGGCAGGACGTCGCGCTGGTCGAGCATGCCGATGGTCAGGCCGCGACGGGTCGTGACACGACCGTCGTCGGGTTCGAGCCGACCCGCGAGCACCGACATGAGCGTCGACTTGCCGTCACCGTTGCGGCCGACGACACCGATGCGGGAGCCCTCGTCGATGCCGAGGGTCACCCCGTCGAGGACGACCTTGGTCGGGAATTCGAGACGGAGGTTTTCTGCGCCGAGTAGATGAGCCACCACAGAAGCGTAGACGGCCCGGGCCGGGCGGCCGACTCGACGGTGCGCGACCGGGGTCAGCCCAGCGACGCCACCCACTCGTCCGAGCCGTCGGTGAACTCCTGGCGCTTCCAGATCGGGGTGCGGGCCTTGACCTCGTCGACGAGCGCGGCGCAGGCCGCGAACGCCTCGGCGCGGTGGGCCGACGCCACCGCGCAGGCCAGCGCGACGTCGCCCACGACGAGGTCGCCGTAGCGGTGCTCGACCGCGATCGCGACCTCGGGGTGCGCCTCGGCCACGGCGACCGCGACCTCGTGGATCACCTCGGTCGCCGTCGGATGCGCCTCGTAGTGCAGCGCCTCGACCCCCCGCCCCTCGTCGTGGTCGCGGACGACGCCCTCGAACGTCACGACCGCCCCGGAGGCGCGGCTCGTCACGAGCGCGGAGCACTCGGCCACCGACACGGTCACGTCGACGACGCGGGCGAGCAGCACGCGCTCGGAGGCGGGAGGCGCGGCGGGCGCCCCGGCGGAGGCGCCGCCGGGCAGGAGGGTCGGATCGTCGGTGGTCATGCGGCCCCCTCGGGACTGGGATGGCGGTTCTGGGCGTGGTCGACCCCGTGCAACTGGTCGACCACGTGGTCGAGGACGTCCTCGAGGACCGCGAGCCCGTCGCGCACCCCGCCGCGCGAGCCGGGCAGGTTGACGACGAAGGTGCCGCCGGCCACGCCCGCGAGCCCCCGGGAGAGGACGGCCAGGGGCGTCGAGGCCGCACCCCTGCGCCGGAGTTCTTCGGCGATGCCGGGCAGTTCGCGGTCGAGCAGCGGCAGGGTCATCTCGGGCGTCGCGTCGGTCGGCGACACCCCGGTGCCGCCGGTGGTGACGACGGCGTCGACGCCCCACTCGAGGGCGGCCTCGAGCACCGCGCCGACCGGTTCGCCGTCGGCCACGACGACGGGCCCCTCGACCAGCCACCCCCGCGCGACGAACCAGTCGCGGATGACCGGCCCGGTCGTGTCGTCGGCGGTGCCGGCGGCGGCCCGGGTGGACGCCACGACGACGACGGCCCGACGGCGCGCGGTCTCGTCGGGCGCGGTCACGCCGGGCGCGGTCACGCCGGGCGCGGTCACGCCGGGCGCGGTCACGTCGGCCGTCTCGTGCGGGGCGCCGCTCATCGCGACCAGTCCCCCGACTTGCCGCCCTGCTTGTCGAGCACCTTGATCTCGCCGATCACGGCGAGCGCGTCGACCGCCTTGATCATGTCGAAGAGGGTCAGGGCCGCGACGGACGCGGCGGTCAGGGCCTCCATCTCGACCCCGGTGACGCCCCGGGTCGAGACGCGGGCGATCACGGTGACCTGCGCCTCCGTGGTCTCGAAGTCGACGGTGATCGCGCCGAGCGGCAGCGGGTGGCACAGCGGGATGAGCGTCGGCGTCTGCTTGGCCGCCAGGATGCCGGCGATGCGGGCGGTGCCGAGGGCCTCGCCCTTGGGCAGCGATCCGTCGACCAGTCGCGCGACGACGTCGGGCCGGGTGGTCAGCACGGCCTGGGCGGTGGCGATCCGCTTCGTCTCGGACTTGCCGGTCACGTCGACCATGTGCGCGGTGCCGTCCTCGCGCACGTGCGAGAGCGGGGCGTCGGTCGGGGCGTCGGTCGGCGGCACGTCGGGCGGGGTCGGGGTCATCGGTCGGCCTTCTCGTGGGGGGCGGGGTCGTCGAGCGCCCAGACCTCGACCCGGTCGTCCGCGTCGACGCGGTCGACCCCGACGGGGATCGAGACGAGCACGGTGGCCTCGGCGTGGGCGGCGAGCAGGTGCGAGCTCGGCCCGCCGACGAGGTGGGCGCGCCCGTCGACGTCGACCCGGCCGCGACGCAGCTGGTGCTTGCCGACCGGCGAGTCCACGGGGTGCGCCATCGGCACGGTCCATCGCCGTCGGGGCAGGCCGACGCCGGTGACGCCCTGCAGGGCGGGGCGCAGGAAGGCCTCGAACGACACGAGCGAGCTGACGGGGTTGCCGGGGAAGCAGACGACGGGCAGCTCTCGGTCGTGCACGCGGATCGTCCCCCAGCCCTGCGGCCCGCCCGGTTGCATGGCGACCGGACCGAACGTGACGCCGGCACCCTCGAAGGCGTCGCGGACGACCTCGTAGGCACCCGCGCTGACCCCGCCGCTCGTGAGCACGAGGTCGACCTCGTCGGCGTGGCGGGCGACGACGGCGAGCAGGGCGGCCGCGTCGTCGGTCACCCGGGCGGAGGTGACGACGACGCCGACCTCGGCGAGCGCCGCGGCCAGGGCGACGCCGTTTGCGTCGTGGATCTGGCCGGGCCCGAGCGGGGCACCGGGTGCGGCGAGCTCTTCGCCGGTCGACACCAGCAGGAGGCGCGGGCGGCTCCGTACCTCGACCGCGTCGATCCCGGAGGCGGCGAGCACGCCCCACCGCGCGGGCGTCAGTCGCGTCCCGGCCGCGAAGAGCACGGAGCCCGCGGCGACGTCGCTGCCCGCGGCGCGGACGAAGGCCCCGGCGGCGACGCCCGACGGCACCTCGACGACGGCCTCGACGCCCACGGGAGGGAAGGCGTCCGGCGAGACCTTCTCGATGGGCACGATCGCGTCGGCACCGGCGGGGACGGCCGCGCCGGTCATGATCGGGGCCGCGGCGCCGGAGACCAGGTCGGGGGCGGCCCGCCCGGCGGGGATGCGCGCGGCGACCCGGAGGCTGGTGGGCGCGTCCGGGTCGAGCCCGGCGGTCGAGACGGCGTAGCCGTCCATCTGCGAGTTGGCGAAGGGCGGCAGGTCGATCGGGGCGACGACGTCGGCGGCGAGGACGCGGTCGCGGTACCGGTCGGAGCGCGAGGCGAGCGCCTCGGGGCTCACCACCAACGCGTCGACCGGACGGGCCCGCACGGCCGCCTCGACGACGGCCGTGACCTCGGCGAGGTGGGTCTCGATGGTGCGCACGCGGTTCCTCTCGGGCGATCGTCAGTAGCGTATCGGGGGTGACCGACCCCGCGACCGAGCCCGACGTCCCCCAGCCCACCCGCGCCTCCTCGGGGCCGCCGCCCGTCGACGTCGCCGTCATCGGCGGATCGGGGCTGTACTCGCTCTTCGCCGAGGGCGAGGCGACCCGGCACGTCGTCGAGACGCCCTACGGCCCGACCTCGAGCGAGGTGACGATCGGCGAGTTGGGCGGCAAGCGCGTGGCCTTCCTCACCCGGCACGGCGCGGGCCACGCGGTGGCACCGCACCTGATCGACTACCGGGCGAACGTGTGGGCACTGGCGTCGCTCGGCGCGAAGGCCATCGTGTCGTCGTCGGCGGTCGGCGGGGTCAGCCCCGACGTCGCCCCCGGCACCATGGTCGTGACCGACCAGTTCATCGACCGCACCTGGGGACGACGCGACACGTTCTTCGACGTCGAGGGGCAGGTTCAGCACCTGATCGCCGCCGACCCGTTCGACCCCGTGCTCCGGGCCGCCGCGATCGCGGCCCTCGAGGCGCAGGGTGAGCCGTTCTCCCCGACCGGCACCTGCGTGGTGATCCAGGGGCCGCGGTTCTCGACCCGGGCCGAGTCGCTGTGGTTCCGGGCCGCGGGCGCGCACACGGTCAACATGACGATGTACCCCGAGATCCCGCTCACCCTCGAACTCGGCATGGGAGCCGTCAACCTCTCGTACGTGACCGACAGCGACGCCGGCCTGGCCCCGGCCGAGGGCGACGCACCCGACGCCGACGCCGTGAGCGCCTCGCTCGTCTTCGAACGGCTCGCGGCCGCCCAACCGCGCATCGTCGCGGCCATCGAGTCGATCGTCGCCGCGATGCCCGACGACTACTCGCCCCGCGAGCTCATGCCGCCCGGGGCGGTGGCCGAGGTGCTCGCCCGGCCCGTCTCGGATCGGAAGGCCGCGCGGTGAGCGCGACCGGCGCCTCCTCGTCCACCGACGGCCCGGGCCTGCTGCTCGTCACCGGTGGGGCCGGCTTCATCGGGTCGGCGATCGTCGACCTCGCGCTCGACCGCGGCTGGCGCGTGCGCGTGCTCGACTCCCTGCGGGCCGACGTGCACGGCGGCGAGCCGAACGTCGACCCGCGCGTCGACTTCGTGCACGGCGACGTGCGTGACGCCGAGACCGTCGACCGGGCACTCGTGGGCGTCGACGCGGTCTGCCACCAGGCGGCCAAGGTCGGGCTCGGCGTGGACTTCCAGGACGCGCCCGACTACGTCTCGTCGAACGAGCTCGGCACGGCCGTCGTGCTCGCGGCGATGGACCGCGCCGGCGTCGACCGCCTCGTCGTCGCCTCGTCGATGGTCGTCTACGGCGAGGGCAGCTACCGCACCTCGACCGGTGCGACCGAACGCCCGGCACCCCGCCGCATCGCCGACCTCGACGCGGGCGTCTTCGACCCGCGTGACGAGGCGGGTGAACTGCTCGAGCCGCAGCTGATCGGCGAGGAGGCCCCGCTCGACCCTCGCAACGTCTACGCCATCACGAAGCTGACGCAGGAGCACCTGTCGACCTCGTGGGCGCGCAGCACCGGCGGTCGGGCCGCCGCCCTGCGCTACCACAACGTCTACGGCCCGGGCATGCCGCAGAACACGCCCTACGCCGGCGTGGCCTCGCTCTTCCGCTCCGCCCTCGAACGCGGTGAGGCCCCGCGCGTGTTCGAGGACGGCGCCCAGCGTCGCGACTTCGTCCACGTCCGCGACATCGCGTCCGCCAACCTCGCGGCCCTCGAGTGGACCGCGAACCAGCCGGCCGACACGTTCCGCGCGTTCAACGTCGGCAGCGGAACGGTGCACACGATCGGCGAGATGGCGGAGGCCCTGGCGCGCGAGGCCGGCGGACCGACGCCCGTCGTCACCGGCGAGTACCGCGCGGGCGACGTGCGGCACGTGACGGCGTCGTCGGCGCGGCTGCAGGGCGAGCTGGGCTGGCGACCGAGCGTGACCTTCGAGCAGGGCATGCACGAGTTCGCCTCGGCCCCGCTGCGCGCCGCGGTCGTCCGCTAGGCGGGCGGGGCCGCCCCCGTTCGGGTGCGCACCGCCCGCTCCCATCACCTTCATGGGATCGCATCCGTACAGTCGAGAGGATGAGCAGCCCCCGAGTCGACGTCGTGCTTCCCTGTCTCGACGAAGAAGGCGCGTTGCCCTGGGTCCTCGGCCGCCTGCCCGAGGGCTGGCACGCGATCGTCGTCGACAACGGCTCGACCGACGACTCCGCCCGCGTCGCCGCCGAGCACGGCGCGACCGTGGTTCAGGAGGCGCGGCGCGGCTTCGGCAGCGCCGCCCACGCCGGTCTCGAGGCCGCCACGGCCGACTACGTCGCGTTCTGCGACGCCGACGCGTCGATGGACCCCGCCGACCTCGTCGCCCTCGCCGCCCCCGTGATGGCCGGTGACGCCGATCTCGTCCTCGGCCGCCGGCGCCCGACGACCCGGGGCGCCTGGCCGGTGCACGCCCGCATCGCCAACCTCGCCCTCTCGCACCTCATGCGGCGGGCCAGCGGCGTCGCCCTGCACGACCTCGGCCCCATGCGCGTGGCGCGGCGCCGGGCACTGCTCGACCTCGACCTGAAGGACCGCCGCAGCGGCTACCCGCTCGAGATGGTGCTGCGCGCGAGCGAAGCCGGCTGGCGGATCGTCGAACAGGACGCGCCCTACTCGCCCCGGGTCGGCCGCAGCAAGGTGACCGGCACCATCCGCGGCACGTCCGTCGCGATCAAGGACATGTCCCGACTCCTGAGGGAGGTCGGCCGATGACGACCCTCGTGGTGATCGCGAAGGAGACGATCCCGGGCAAGGTCAAGACGCGCCTGCACCCCCCGCTCAGCCTCGAGCAGGCCGCCGACGTCGCGGCCGCCGCGATCCAGGACACCCTCGACGTCGTCCGTCGGCTGCCCGCCACGCGTCGCGTGTTGTTGTTCGACGGCAACCGCAGGCCCGTCGGCTCCGAAGACTTCGATGTGATCCCTCAGATCGGTGGCGACCTCGACGCACGCCTCGGCGCCCTCTTCGACGAGGTCGACGGGAAGACCGTGCTGATCGGCATGGACACCCCCCAGGTCACGGTCGAGGCCCTCGCCCCCGTCTTCGACGCGTGGACCGACGACGTCGACGCCTGGTTCGGCCCGGCGAACGACGGCGGATTCTGGGCGCTGGGCCTCTCCCGGCCGACCGGCGACCTGCTGCGCGGCGTCCCCATGTCGCGTGACGACACGGGTGCCCACCAGCTCCGCCGACTCGCCGACGCTGGCCTGACCGTGCGCATGCTGCCCGAGCTCGTCGACGTCGACACGATCGACGACGCCCGCCTCGTCGCGTCCGTCGCACCCGACAGCCGCTTCGCCGCCGCCCTGCGGCACGCCGAGGCGCCCCCCACGACCACCACCACGAACGGCGTCGCCCGCACGACCGATCCCGCCACCGAAGGGGTCACCTCATGACCATCGCCCCCGAACAGCCCGCCACCTTCGGTTCAGGAGGCGCGGAGCCGTACGCGCGCGCCCTGCGTCACGAGGGGCTCCTGCAACTCGTCCGCGCGGCCGGCGGTGCCGGACTCCCCGCGTCGCCCCCGAGGCCGGCGACGACGAGGCGTTCGACGTCGCGCGCTGGAGCGCCGACGCCGACGCGGCCGACCTCACCACCCTCGACGGCGAGACCGGCCCCGTGCTCGACATCGGCTGCGGGCCGGCCCGCATGGTCCGCGCCGCCGTGGACCGCGGCCTGACCGTCCTGGGGCTGGACGTCTCGCCCACGGCCGTCGCGATGGCCCGCGAGGCCGGACTGCCCGTGGCCGGCGGGTCGGTCTTCGACCCGCTGCCCCGCGAGGGCCAGTGGAACCTCGCGCTGCTGCTGGACGGCAACGTCGGAATCGGCGGCGACCCGACGGCGCTGCTGACCCGCTGCGCCGAGATCCTCACCGCGACCGGCTCGGTCGTCGTCGAGACCGCCCCCGAGGCGTCGCTCGACGACAGCTACGAGGCCCACGTGGTCGACGACCAGGGTCACGCCAGCGCGACCTTCCCCTGGGCGGAGGTCGGCCGCGAGGCGCTGCACCGCCACGCTCGACGCGCGGGCCTGAGGGTCGCTCAGACCTGGTCGGTCGACGGACGCACCTTCTGCCGCCTGCGCGCCAGGTAGAGCGCGACCACAGCGGCCGTCAGCGCCGCGATGACGAGCCACAGCACGGCCAGGCGCAGGCCGTAGTCGAACGGCAGCACGGTGTCGTTCTTCGGCCCCTTCGCCTTCGCCACGATCTCGGGCACGACGACGAGCGAGAAGATCGCCCCGACGACGACCGCGCCCTGCACGATCCAGAGGACCGCGGGCCGGACGCGGCGTCCGGTCCGCCGCACGAGCAGCGAGACCGCGGCGACCACGGGGGCGAGCACGGCGTCGTGCACGACGACCGAACCGGCCAGCCAGAGCAGCAGTCCGCCGTACCGGTTCGGGGAGACGGTGTCGGTGAGCACCCAGCCGCCGAGGCCGACGAGGGCCACGCCGAGGGCGATCAGCACCCCGCGCACGACGCGGACGGTGCGCGACGTGCCCGCGCCTCCTGCACTCGACGCGGCCGAGGGCACCCGGGCGCTCACGAGAGCACCTCGATCGAGCTGAGCCACTTGGTCTGCAGCACGCCGGGTCGGCCCGGGGCGATCATGCGCGCCGGGTAGCCGTGGTCGATGCTGAGCGGCTCGCCGTTCAGCTCGAGGGCGACCAGGGTGCGCGGGTCGGAGGCGTACTCGGGGCCCATCTCGGTCACGCGGTAGCCACCCTTCTCTTCGAGGCTGGTGAGCCGGAGGCGCTGGTCGGTCGGGGCGCCGGCAGCCGCCAGCAGGTCGACGAGGCGGACGCCGCGCCAGGAGCCGGTCTGGCTCCAGCCCTCGACGCAGGCGATCGGCAGGCGTTCGTCGGCCCCGTCGAACCCGCGCAGCGCGTCGAGCGTGAACGAGGTCGCGACGCCGCCCACCAGGACGTCGAGCCGCCAGTCGGGGTCCATGGCCGTCTCGAGCACCCGGGCGGCGGCGGCCGTGCGGTTGATCGGCAGGTCGTTCGGGCCGAGCCCGCGCTGCCGCGGGCCGAAGGCGTTGAGCGGTGACAGCGGGGCGAAGGACTGCCCGGCCGTGAGCGCGACGACTCCCCCGGTGGCGACGCCGGCGGCGGTGAAGAAGCCGCGGCGGGACACCCGGGCGCGGCCCGGTTCGCGGTCGACCTCGTGTGCGGAGTCGATCCAGCGGAGGACGCGTCCGGTGAGGCCGCGGGCGGGCGCAGGAGGCGCGGCGTGCGGATCACGGTCGCGTCGCGTCCCGTCGGCGTCGCGCACGGCACGGAACCGGGCGAGCTCGGCGGTCGCCTCGCTCTCGGCCACGAACGCGGCGCGGGCCTCGTCGAGCTCGGACGACGGCTCGACGAAGCGCCCCTCGGCGTCGTAGCTGTCCCGCGCCCGCCAGTAGCGGGTGATGAGCGGCAGCTTGACGGCGATGTGGATCGCGAGCGAGCCGATGATGACGAACGACAGGGCGAAGTGCACCTGCTTGAACGGGAACGGCCACGGGTAGTACTGGTACGTGTTCAGCAGGCCGGTGACGAGCTGGAGGATCGACGTCGCCACGAACAGGGCGATGGAGGCGCGCTCGAGCACGTCGACCGGGTGCTTGATCGGCGGGTGCTGGAAGAGCTGCGGGAACACCGAGTGCAGCTTGACCAGCAGCAGGGGGATGCAGGCGATGCCCGCGGTGATGTGGACGCCCTGGCTCACCTGGTAGAGCCAGACGGGACTCGTCGGGAACCGCATCCCGTCGAGCGGCTCCTGCAGGAAGTGGCTGTAGAGCCCGGTCAGCAGGCAGATGACGAACGCGGCGCCGAGGAGGCGACCGAAGACGGTCGCCGACCGGGCGTTGCGGTTCGGCGACGAGGCGGCGCGGCGCGCCTCGTACAGCAGGCGCCTCATGGTGTCGGTCGTCTCATGTGGCTCATCATCTCCGATGTGCACGACTCCCAGGGCCGATTCGGCCAGACTGGGGGCGTGCGTACTGTGTTCGCGGCCGTGGCCGTCCTCGGATTGGCCGGGGCGATCGCCTGGGGCGTCGTGAACGTCGGATTCCTCATGAAAGACCTGCGGACCGACTTCGTCGTCTGGACCGCCGTGTGCTGGGCGTTGTTCGCCCTGGCGGTCCTGCTGCTGCGCCGGGTGCCCGTGCGCCACGTCACCGCTCTCGTCGTGGCGGGCACGGCCCTGGTCGGCGGGGCGGGCCTGACCGGCGTGCCCAACACGAGCCCCGACCCGGCGCGCTACGCCTGGGACGGCATCGTGCAGACCGCCGGCGTCTCGCCGTACGAGTACACGCCCGACGCGGGCGAGCTGCGCGACCTGCGGCCGGCCTGGATCTTCCCCGAGTCGACGCCGTTCACCCGCGACGACGGCACGATCGGCGAGCGCTGCGGCGAACCCGACCGCCAGGTCCACCGTGCCTACGACAGCCAGACGGGCGACGTCGTCTGCACGCTGATCAACCGGCCCGACGTGCCGACCATCTACCCGCCGATGGCCGAACTGTACTTCTGGGCGGTGTCCGCCGTGGTCGGCCCCGACGCCGGGTTCTTCCCGCTGCAGGCGATGGGCTTCGTGCTCGTGCTGGGCACGACCGTCGCCCTGCTGGCGACCCTGCGCCGGCGGGGTCTCGACCCCCGCTGGGCCGCGCTGTGGGGCTGGTGCCCGCTCGTGGTCGGCGAGGGCGTCACGAACTCGCACGTCGACCTCCTGGGTGCCGTGCTCGTGGTCGCCGCGTCGTTGCTCGTCGCCACCGGTCGGCGCTTCCGCGGCGGCATCGCCCTCGGGGCCGCCATCGCGACCAAGTTGATCCCGGTGATCGCGGCACCCGCCCTGCTGCGCGGGCAGCCCTGGAAGGTGATCAGCGCCTCCGTCGTCACCTTCGCCGTGCTCTACGTGCCCTACGTCGCGATGACCGGGTGGGGCGTGCTCGGGTACCTGCCGGGCTACCTGACCGAAGAGGGCTACGAGGACGGCTCGCGCTTCGTGTTCCTGTCGGCCTTCATGCCGGACGCGTGGACGACACCGGTCGCCGTGCTGATCGTCGGTGTCACGGCGGTGCTCGTGTGGGTGAAGACCCCGGCTCACGACCCGTGGCTCGGCCAGCTCGTGATGATCGGCGTGACGCTCGTGGCGGTGAGCCCCCGCTACCCCTGGTACGCCCTGCTGCTGGTGCCGTTCGTCGCGCTGACCGGGCGGGTCGAGTGGCTGGCGATCCCGCTCGCGCTGCTCGTGCGCCAGCTCGAGCCGGGCATGGCGCTGCAGCGGGCGTCGCTCGCCTCGGCCGTGCTCGTCATCCTGCTCGTGACGCTCTGGCGGGCCGGCCCCGGGTTCACGGACCGGTTGCTCGACGCCGTCGGGGGCGACGTCGACCGGTTGCGTCGGGTCGTCGGCCGCCGACGGTCCGCCCCCTCGTCGAGCCCCGGGCCCGCTCAGACCAGGTAGGCGACGGCGTCTCCGGCGTCGAAGGAGAACCGGACGACGCTGCCCGGCACGAGGTCGAGGCCGGCGACCACGCCGGGCGGGACGTCGGCCGACACGTCGCCGGCCCGGACCCGGACGACGTCCCCGCGGGGTTCGAGGTCCGTGACGACGACGTCGAGGACGTTCTCGGACGACGTCGGACCCGAGGGGGTACCGGTCGTCACGCGCACGGCGCTCGGCCGCACGGCCACCGCGGCCGCGGCGCCCGCCGGGAGCCCGTCGGCGGACCGGGCGGTCAGCAGGGTGCCGTCCTCCAACCGGACGCCTCCCCCGCGGGCCGTGCCGGTCAGCAGGTCGAGCCCCGCGAGCCCCGCGGCGAACGGCGTGGTCGGACGGTCGAGGACGGCGCGCGTGGGGCCGGCGTCGACGACCCGGCCGCCGTCGAGCACGACGACCCGGTCGGCCAGCGTGTAGGCGTCGAGGACGTCGTGCGTGACGATCACCGCCGTGCGGTCGGCGAGGACGTCGCGCAGGGTCCGTCGCAGGGCGGGCGCGACCGACACGTCGAGAGCCGCCATCGGCTCGTCGAGCAGCAACAGGCAGGGGTCGGCGGCCAGGGCACGGGCGACGGCGATCCGCTGCGCCTGTCCACCCGAGAGCTGCGCCGGACGCCGCTCGGCGAGCCCCGTGGCGTCGACCCGGTCGAGCCAGTCGCGGGCTCGGCGGCCGGCCTCGCGTCGAGGCACCCCGGTGCTGCGCGGACCGAAGGCGACGTTGTCGAGCGCACTGAGGTGCGGGAAGAGCAGGGCGTCCTGGGCGAGCATCGAGACGCCGCGCTCGTGCGGGCGCAGCGAGGGTCCGCGCCCGCGGCCGTCGACGTCGAACAGCACGCGGTCGCCCAGGCGGGCCGTGCCGTGGTCGGGTCGCAGGAGGCCGGCGACCAGGGACAGCAGCGTCGACTTGCCGGCCCCGTTCGGGCCGAGGACGGCCACCGTCTCTCCGTCGGCCACCTCCAGCTCGACGTCGAAGCCGCGGTCCTCGACGACCGCCGCGAACTCGAGCGTCACGACCCGCGCCTCCGGGTGGCGACGCCGGACGGCCCGCCCGCCCGATGGGCCAGGGCGACAACGACGACCGCCACGAGGACGAGCACGAGCGACAGCGCCACGGCGGCGTCGGGATCGGTCTCGCGTTGCAGGTAGATCTCGAGCGGAAGGGTCCGCGTGACGCCCTGCAAGGAGCCCGCGAAGGTCAGCGTCGCGCCGAACTCGCCGAGGGCCCGCGCGAACGACAACACGGCGCCCGAGACGAGGGCGGGCAGCACGAGCGGCAGCGTGACCCGCCGCAGCACGGTCGTGGGCCGGGCACCCAGGGTCGCCGCGACGGCCTCGTAGCGCGTGCCCACCGTGCGGAGGGCGCCCTCGAGGCTCAGCACCAGGAAGGGCAGGGCGACGAAGGTCTGGGCCAGCACGACCGCCGTGGTCGAGAACGCGATCGTCACGCCGAGCGCGTCGAACGCCTGACCGAGCAGGCCGCGGCGCCCGAAGGTGTAGAGCAACGCGATGCCTCCGACGACGGGCGGGAGCACCAACGGCAGCAGCACGAGCGACCGCAGCACCCTTTGGCCCCGGAACCCGGTGCGGGCCAGCACGACCGCCATCGGGACGCCGAGCACGACGCAGAGGAGGGTCGCCGTGACCGACGTGCGCAGGCTGAGCCAGAACGCGGCGACCGACGACTCGGAGGTGACCAGCGGCACGAACTCGGCCCAGTCGACCCTCGACACCATGGCGACGAGGGGCAGCAGGACGAAGGCCGCCCCCAGGGCCGCGACGACCGCGATCCACACCGGGACGCCGGCGTAGGCACGGTGCGGGGCGGGCGTCACGGCGCGCCGAAGCCGGCGTCCCGCAGCACGCCCTGCCCGACCTCGCCGGTGACGAAGGCGACGAACGCCTCGGCCACCGCCGGGTTCGCCGTGTCGGCCACAGGGGCGATGGGATAGGTGTTGACGGCCTGGTCGGCCTCGGGGAACTCGATGCCTGTCACGCTGTCGCCGGCGGCCTCGACGTCCGTGACGTAGACCAGCCCGGCGTCGGCCTCCCCCGAGGTGACCTTGCCCAGCACGTCGGTGACCGAGGACTCCTCGCTGACCGGCGAGATCGTGACGCCGGTGGCCCGCTCGACCGCGACCGTCGCCGCACCGCAGGGCACCTGGGCCGCGCAGACCACGGTCGTCACGTCGGACTTACCGAGGTCGGCGAAGCCCGTGACGTCGGCGGGGTTCGACGGCGGCACGGCGATGGTGAGGACGTTCGTGGCGAAGTCCTCCGAGGCCGACGGGTCGACGAGTCCGGCGTCGGTCAGCTTCGCCATGTTCTTCTCGTCGGCCGAGGCGAAGACGTCGGCCGGGGCTCCCTCGGTGATCTGCGTCACCAGGTCGGACGAGCCCGCGAAGGTCAGGTCGACGGTCGTGCCCGGGTTCGCCTTCTCGAACTCGTCGGCGAGCTCGGTGAACGTCGTCGTCAACGAGGCGGCGGCGTAGACGGTGATCGACCCCTCGAGGGTCGGGTCGGAGGCCGTCGGTGTCGCGCTGGTCGCCGTGTCGACGGTCGCGCCCGAGCACCCCGTCAGGGCGAGGGCCGTCGCCACCGCGAGGGCTCCGACGAGCGCCGTGACGACGCGGGGGGTCCGTCTCATGGTCAGGCCTTCCCGCCGGGCGTCTCGATGATGACCGTCGTGGCCTTCACGACCGCGATGGCCACCGAACCGGGTTCGAGGCCCAGCTCTCGGACGGCTTCGCTGCTCATCAGCGAGACGATGCGGTGGGGGCCGCACTGCAGCTCGACCTGGGCCATGACCCGGTCGGCGGTGATCTCGGTCACGACGCCCACCAGGCGGTTGCGTGCCGACCGCCCCACCTCGGACGGGTCGGCGGGCAGCACGGCGTTCTTCCGGGCGAGCGTCGCGAGCGCGAGCCCGTCGACCACGCCGCGCCCGGCATCGTCTTTCTCGCTCTCGAGCAGGCCGAGGTCGATCCAGCGTCGCACGGTGTCGTCACTCACGCCGAGGAACGCCGCCGCGTCCTTGATCCGTATCTGCGTCATGGACGCGAGCCTAGTTCCGAATGCGCGGTCGCGCAGCCGCAGCGAGTGGCCCCGGACGAGCCTGCGGGGCGGGGCGTCGTGCACGGCGGAGCGAAAGGAGGCGCGGGTCGCCTCCCATGGACACCCCACGTTCGGCCCCGCGGGCTTAACCTCGACGGATGACCGTCTCGCTCGGACTGCCCACCATGCCCGGCCGGGCCCCCGCCGACGACCTGCTGCCCGCGCGGCCGTCGAGCGACGCCGCTCCGGGACTGCTCGACCGCTTCGGTCGGACCGCGACCGACCTGCGGGTCTCGCTGACCGACAAGTGCAACCTGCGCTGCACCTACTGCATGCCGGCGGAGGGCCTGCCGGCCCTCCCCCGTGAACAGGCGCTCGACGCCGACGAGATCGTGCGCCTGGTCGGCATCGGCGTGCGCGACCTCGGCGTCCGGCAGGTGCGGTTCACCGGGGGCGAGCCGCTGCTGCGTGCCGACCTGATCGACATCGTGCGACGGGTCGCCGCGATCGACCCGCGGCCCGAGGTGTCGCTGACGACGAACGCCATCGGCCTGGCGCACCGCGCCCAGGCCCTGGCCGACGCCGGGCTCGACCGGGTCAACGTGTCGCTCGACTCGCTGCACGCCGAGACGTTCATGAAGGTCTCGCGTCGTCCGTTCCTCGACAAGGTGCTCGCCGGCGTCGACGCCGCGGCGGCGGCCGGCCTCACCCCGGTCAAGATCAACGCCGTCCTGCTGCCCGGCATCAACGACCACGAGGCGCCCGACCTGCTCGCCTGGGCCCTGCGCGGCGGCCACGAGCTGCGGTTCATCGAGCAGATGCCGTTGGACGCCGACCGCAGCTGGGACCGCGCCTCCTTCGTCACCTCACGCGACATCCACTCGCTGATCGCCACGCGCTTCGACCTCAGCCCCGCCGACGTCGAGCGCGACGGAGCACCCGCCGAGCTGTTCGACGCCGTCGGCCGCGGTGACGACGCCGGACTGGCCGGGCGGGTCGGCATCATCGCCTCGGTCAGCGAACCGTTCTGCGCCGACTGCCGGCGCACCCGCATGACCGCCGAGGGCGGCATCCGCAGCTGCCTCTTCAGCGGCGGAGAGACCGGCCTGCGCGACCTGCTGCGGAGCGGGGCGAGCGACCTCGAACTGGCCGACGCCTGGCGCGGTGCCATGTGGGCCAAGCCCTCGGGCCACGGCATCGACGACCCGGACTTCGTGCAGCCGGAACGCACCATGAGCGCCATCGGAGGCTGAGATGACGACCACGAACCCCGCCCCCACCGTCGACGGAGCCACCCCGGCCCCCGTCTCGGCCCCCTTCTCGGCGACGCTGCGGTTCTTCGCCGCCGCCCGCACCGCCGTGGGCCGCGACGACCAGCGCGTCGAGGTGCCCGCGGGCGAACGTCCGACCATCGGGCGCCTGCTCACCGAGGTCCGCCCGGTCGAGGTCGTATCGGCCGCGGACTTCCGCGACGTGCTGCTGCGCTGCTCGTTCCTCGTCGACGGCCTGACCACGCGGGACCGCGAGCAGCTCGTCCCCGACGGCGCGGTGATCGACGTCATGCCGCCGTTCGCCGGCGGCTGAACGCCCGCCTACGGCCGCGTGGGTGCCCCCTGCGCGAGCTGCCACCCGAGCATGCCGCCGTGCAGCACCGACACGTCGAAGCCCTCGCCCGCCAGCAGGTCGGCCGCGGCGCGGGCCCGCGGCCCTCGGGCGCAGTAGACGACCACCCGCTGCGCCGGATCGAGCTCGGGCCGCTGGCGGGTGCGCGTGCCGTACCCGGGAGCCTGCACGTCACCGGAGATGTGGGCGAAGTCGTGCTCGTCGACCTCGCGCACGTCGAGCAGCGTGAAGTCGGCATCGCCCGTCGCTCGCGCCCCGAGCAGGGTCGTCAGCTCGGCCGCGTCGACGTCGGGGCCGACGCGGCGACCACGGGCCGCGGGCGCGTCGGCGGTGGTCGCCTGCGCCTCGGGCACCGAGGACGAGGAGGCGCGGCGCGCGTCGTTCACCGTCGCCCGGGCCTCGGCCCGGTGCGGGGCGCGGGCCAACCGGCTCTCCCGCCAGGTGCCGCCCAGGGCGTCGACGGTCACGACCCGGCCGAGCAGCGGATCGCCGAGACCGGTCAGCAGCTTGACGACCTCTCCGGCCATGCCCGCGCCCACCGTCCCGCACAGCGGCCCCAGCACGCCGACGTCGGCGCAGGACTCGTCCCAGCCCGAGGCGGGCGGGGCAGGGTGCAGGTCGCGGTAGTCGACCGCCCGGGCGTCCGGGGCGTCGTCCCAGAAGACGCTGAACTGTCCGTCCCAGCGGTTGACGCTGCCCCAGACGACCGGCAGACCGCGCTCGGCCGCGGCGTCGGCCACCAGGTAGCAGGTGTCGAACGAGTCGCTGCCGTCCACCACGAGGTCGTAGTCGTCGAGCAGGTCGGCGGTGCGGTCGCTCAGTCGGACGGGGTGGGCGACGACGGTCACGTCCGGGTTGGCGGCACGCACCCAGTCGGCGGCGGCGCGGGCCTTCGGGAAGCCCAGCTGGTCGGGGCGGAAGAGCACCTGCCGTTGTAGGTTCGACAGATCGACGGCGTCGTCGTCGACGATTCCCAGGGTTCCCACACCCGAGGCTGCGAGATATTGGATGACCGGCGCGCCCAGCCCGCCGGCCCCGACCACCAGCACCCTCGACGCCGCCAGGCGCCCCTGGGAGCCCAGACCGAACCCCGGCAGGCGCACGCTTCGCGAGTAGCGTTCGCCCTCGACGGGGTCGCCGCCGTGTCCATCGTCGCGCACGCCGGCACCGTGCACGCCACCGTCGTGCACGGCCGCCCCGCGCGCGTCACCCCCGTGTCGCACGCGAGATCCTCCGAGAGGGGGAAGAGACGACATGACGAACCTCCTGCATCCGGCCGACGGTCGATCGACCGCGCCCACTGTATCCACGACGCCCGGGACCGGCCGCAGCACGGCCCTCACGCGCCTCCGGCACTGGCGTCATCTCGACGCCGTGCTCGTCGGCCTGCTCGCCGCGTTGCTGTCGGGCGCCTTCCTCTGGGTGCCGTCCGTCTGGTACGACGAGGCCGCGACGGTCATCTCGGCGACGCGCAGCTGGGGCCAGCTCTGGCAGATGGTCCAGACCGTCGACCTGGTGCACGCCACGTACTACGCGTTCATGCATCTGTGGTTCGACGTCTTCCCGTACTCGCCGATCTCGCTCCGGGTGCCCAGCACGATCGTCACGGGGCTCGCCGCCGCGTTCACGGTCGTGCTCGCCCGCACCCTGGCCGACCGCCGGACGGCCGTCGTGGCGGGCCTGCTGTTCTGCCTGATCCCCCGCGTGACCTGGATGGGCGGCGAGGGCCGTTCGTACGCCTTCTCGGCGATGTTCGCCGTCGCCCTGACCCTCGTCCTCGTCACCGCCTCGCGCCGGACCGCCCAGGTCGGCGAGACCCGCACCCGGGCCTCGGCCGTCCGCTGGTGGGTCGCCTACGCCGTGCTCGCCGTCGTCTCGGTTCTCTTCTTCCTGTACGTCGCCTTCGTCGTGGTGGGGCACGGCGTCACCATGCTGGTGCAGTGGCGACGCGAGCGCCGGCTCCGCGCCTCCTCGGGGTCGGTGGCGACGTCGCAGGACGCCGTGGCGTCGACCCCGCTCGTCGGCGCACCGCACGGAGCACGCGGTTCGTTCCTCGGCTGGTTCGCCGGTGCGGCCGTCGCCGGACTCGCGAGCCTGCCCGTCGTGTACTTCACGTCCGAGCAGAGCGGCCAGGTCGGCTGGCTCGACCGGCCGAGCTTCGCGACGATCGACCAGGTGCTGACGACGCAGTGGTTCTACCAGAACGACCGTTTCGCCGTCTTCGGCTGGATGCTGGTGCTCGCCAGCCTGGTCGTCGTGGTCGCCGGTCTCGTGCCCCGTGCCCGGGGACTGGCCGAGGTCGTCCTGCCCTGGATGATCGTGCCCACCGTCGGCCTCGTGGGCGTCTCGCTCGTGACCGAGCCGCTCTACTCGCCCCGCTACCTGACCTTCGGCACCCCGGCCGTCGCGATCATGATGGCCGTCGCCGTGGCCGCCATCCCTTGGCGGCGGGTGATCGCCCTCGTCCTGCTGGTCGCCGTGGTGCTCACCGCCCCGACCTACGAACGTCAGCGTCAGCCCGAGGCGAAGGACTCGGCCGCGTGGAACCAGGTGGCCGACCTCGTGAGCGAGCAACGGGCGCTCGAACCGGCCGGGACGGCCGAAGGCGTCGTCTTCGGCCCCGTGCGTCGACACCCGAAGGCCACGTCGCGCATCATCGAGAACACGTACCCCGCGGCGTTCGAAGGGATGTCGGACTTCACGCTCGAGACCCCCGCGGCCGAGACCGGCGGGCTGTGGGAGGTCCAGCACCCGCTCGAGGACGTCATCGACCGCACCGACGACCTCGACGTCGTCTGGCTGATCACGAGCGACAAGCAGGACTGGAGGCCCCGGGTCACCGCGGACCTCGCCGCCAAGGGCTTCCACGTCGCCGACGAGTGGCACCTCACCCGCACGAACGTGCTCAAGTACGAGCGCTGAGCCCGCGAGACCCCGGGGCGTCGCCGAGCCCCCCTGCGCGCGCGGGGGGGCTCGGCGACGCCCTGGGGCCCGGGCCTAGTCGGTGACGACGCGGGCGCCGTGGACCGGGCCCGTGGCGCGGACGACCGTGAGACGGGCTGCGCTCAGCGCGATCTGCAGCTCGAGAGCGCCGTCGAGGTCGGGTGCGAGGAACGCCACCGTCGGGCCGGAGCCCGACACGATGCCCGCGAGGGCCCCGTTGCCCTCACCGAGCTCGAGGACGTCGGCCAGGCCCGGCTGGAGGTGCAGGGCGGGCGCCTGGAGGTCGTTGTGCATGGCGTCCGCGAGCATGCCCGGGTCGCCCGCCCGGAGTGCCTGCAGGACGCCGGCGTCGACGACGGGGTGCCGCACCGAGCGGATCTCGCCCTGGTGCCGCAGACGGTGCGCGTCGAGTTCGTCGTAGACGCGCGGCGTCGAGAGGCCGACGTCGGCCACGGCCAGGACCCACTGGAACTGCCCCTTCGCCAGGGCCGGGCTGAGCTCGTCGCCGCGACCGGTACCGATCGCGGTGCCCCCGGCGAAGGCGAACGGGACGTCGGCACCGAGTCGGGCCGAGAGCCGCAGGAGTTCGTCACGACCGACGCCGGTTCCCCAGAGCGTGTCGCACGCGAGCAGCGTCGCGGCGGCGTCGGCCGATCCGCCCCCCATGCCGCCGGCCACGGGCACCGCCTTGTCGACGGTCAGGGCGACGCCGCCCGTGTAGCCGGTCGTCTCGGCCAGCAGGCGGGCGGCCTTGATCGCCAGGTTGGACCCGTCGGTCGGCACGCCCGACACGTCGATGGACGGGCCACCCGTGACGCTGACCGTGAAGTCGTCGGCGCGACGCGCGCGCACGTCCTCGTAGAGGGAGACGGCCTGGTAGGCGGTCGCGAGGTCGTGATAACCGTCGTCCTGCAGGTCACCGACGGCGAGGAAGACGTTGATCTTGCCCGGCGCACGCGTGTGGACCACGGTCGGGGCGGCCACGGACGTCATGCGTCCAACCTAGTCAGTTCTGGCGATCACTCATGACGCCGAACGCCCGCGTCAACCCCTCTTTCACGGGCTGCACCCGTTCGGGCAGGCGCAGGCTGCCCTGCGTCAACGACACCGAGCACTTCGGACCGGCGGTCGACACCACCTGGAGGCGCAGCGTGTCCCCGTGCGCGAGGGTCCAGTCGGCGGTCGGACGCGTCGCGGACCGGGCGACGACCTCGGGCGGACCGCCGGCGTACCGGGCGAACCGGTCGACGGCGAGGTCGAACAGTTCGAGCGGTGCACCCCTCAGGCTGCGGCCGACGGTGACCGCGTAGCTGCCGTCGGGCTGACGCCCCGGCGGCTCGACGCCGCGTTCTTGTTCGTAGCGCACCGTGATCCCTTCGGCCCACCACGGCACGACCTCGAACTCGTCGACCAGGAGGCGCGAGATCTGCTCGTGGGACAGTCGCGCCGCCCCCGCGGCGTCGAGCCGTGCGAACCACTCGGCCGCACCGCGTCCGGTGCCCGACCCGAGCCGGGCGTCACTGAGCCGCTGCTCACCGTGCCCGCGCTCGTCACCGCCACCGTCCCTGCCCCTGGCCCTGCCGGACGGCGCGCCGTCGGGGCCGTTCTTGCGTCGGGGCACGGCTCAGCCGGCCTCGCCCTCGTCGGCGTGCAGCACGGCGGCGACGGACGCCCCGGCGAGGGCGTCGACGTCGCTGACCCGGGCCACGGCGAGGAAGTCGTCGACGGTGAGCTGCTCTCCCCGCTGGGTCGGGGCGAGTCCGGCACGCTCGAGAGCCTCGGAGGCGGCGGCGGACGACCCGTAGAGGGAGGACAGCGACTGGCGCAGCATCTTGCGTCGCTGCTGGAACGCGGCATCGACGAGGGCGAAGGTCGCCCGACGCTCGAGCTCGCTGCCGCGGGCCGGCTTGCGGTCGAACGCGACGAGGATGCTGTCGACGTTCGGCACGGGCCAGAACACCTGGCGGCTGACCTGGCCCGCGGCCCGGAACTCGCCGTACCACGCCGCCTTGATGCTCGGGCCGCCGTAGACCTTCGAGCCGGGCTCGGCGGCCAGGCGCAGACCGACCTCGGACTGCACCATGACGAGCCCGTGCTCGAGCCCGCCGAAGTGCTCGAGGAAGTGCAGGAGCACCGGCACGCTGACGTTGTACGGCAGGTTCGCCACGAGGTGGGTGGGTTCGTCGGGCAGGGTCGTCACGCGCAGGGCGTCGTCGACGACGACGGTGAGGTCGGCCGCCGGCTGCAGCTGCGCGACGGTCTTCGGCAGCTGTTCGGCGAGGCGCTTGTCGATCTCGACGGCCACGACCTTGGCACCCGCCTCGAGCAGGCCGAGGGTCAGGGAGCCGAGCCCGGGGCCGATCTCGACGACGGTCATGCCCGCCGAGACACCCGACGCGGCGACGATGCGACGCACGGTGTTGGCGTCGTGGACGAAGTTCTGCCCGAGCTTCTTGGTCGGCTGCACGCCGAGGAGGTCGGCGAGGTCACGGATCTCGGCGGGGCCGAGCAGGGTGGCGCGCGACATCAGCCCTCGACCGTCACGGGCTCGCTGTCCCAGCTGCCGTAGACCAGTTCGGTCGTCGACGAGATCTGGGCCGCGAGCATGGACACGTCGGTGCCGATCGTCTCGGCCATCGACCGCAGCGTGAAGGGGATCAGGTACGGCGCGTTGGGGCGACCGCGGTAGGGCACCGGCGTCAGGTAGGGCGCGTCGGTCTCGACCATGATCAGGTTGCGCGGCAACTGCACGAGGGCGTCGCGCAGGGGCTGGGCGTTCTTGAACGTCACCGTGCCGGCGAAGGACGCGTACCAGCCGTTCTCGGCGAGGATGCTCGCCAGCTCGGGCCCGCCGCTGAAGCAGTGGAAGACGGTGCGTTCGGGAGCGCCCACCTCGAGCAGCAGGTCGACCACGTCGTCGTGGGCGTCGCGGTCGTGGATCTGCAGGGCCAGGCCGTGGCGCTTGGCGATCTCGATGTGGCCGCGGAACGCCTCGAGCTGGGCCGCCCGACCGTCGTCGCCGGTGCGGAAGAAGTCGAGCCCGGTCTCGCCGACGGCGCGCACGCGCGGCCTCGCGGCGAGCCCGTCCAGTTCGGACAGCGCCTCGTCGAGGGTGCCCGCGGCCGCGAGGGCCGGGGCCTCGTTCGGGTGGATGGCGACGGCGGCGAGCACCCGGGGCTCGCGGCTGGCGATCTCGGCCGACCAGCGGGACGTCTCGAGGTCGGTGCCGACCTGCACCACGCCGCGCACGCCCACGGACGAGGCCCGGTCGAGGTGCTCGCGGTAGTCGAGGGGGCCGTCGCCGTCGTCTCCGACGCCGTCGGCGATCTCGAGGTGCGTGTGGTTGTCGTAGACCGGCACGACGAGGGGCTGGGGAGGCGCGGGGTAGGTCAGGTCGCGCTTCTGGCCGTCCGCGCCCGACGAGCGGTGGCGGACGTGCGTCGCCGGGACTCCGTCGGCCGGCCCGGAGGTCGCGCCGCCGCCACCGGACGTGTCGTCGCTCATGCCGCGGGCTCGGGCTGTTCGATGCGCGGGAAGAGACCGGCGGCGAGCGGCTGGACGTCGGGAGCGCTCGACCACTCGGCCGCACGATCGACGGGCTGGCTGGTCAGCTCGCCCTGCCCGATCGACTGCCACAGGGTGCGCGTGGCCGTCGGGATGAACGGCGACAGCAGCACGGTGAGGGTGCCGAGACCCCGCAGCGCGGTGGCGAGGACCGTCGCCAGGCGCTCGCGCTGCGACTCGTCCTTCGCGATGGCCCAGGGCTCTTGCTCGGTGATGTACCCGTTCAGCTGGTCGACCAGTTGCCAGATGGACGCGAGCGCCTCGTTGATGGCGAACCGGTCGATCGCCGCGTCGGCCTCGGCCGTGACCCGCAGTTCGGTCTCGCGGACGGCCAGGTCGGCCTCGGTGAGGTCGCCGGCGACGGGCACGGTGCCGTCGAAGTAGCGGGTGATCATGGCCACGACGCGTGAGGCCAGGTTGCCGAACCCGTTGGCCAACTCGGCCTGGTAGCGGGCCGCGATGTCTTCCCAGCTGAAGTTGCCGTCCTGACCGAAGGTGATGGCGCGCATGAAGTAGTACCGGAACGCGTCGGCACCGAAGACGTCGGTGATCTGCTGAGGGGCGATGCCCGTGAGCTTCGACTTCGACATCTTCTCGCCACCGACCAGCAGCCAGCCGTGGCCGAAGACGTTCTTGGGGACGGGCAGCCCGGCCGCCATGAGCATCGCGGGCCAGATGACGGCGTGGAACCTCACGATGTCCTTGCCGACGAGCTGCACGGCCGGCCAGCGACGCCGGAACTCGTCGTCGTCGACGCCGTAGCCGATGGCCGTGACGTAGTTGAGCAGGGCGTCGAACCACACGTAGACGACGTGCTTCTCGTCCCAGGGCACCTTGACGCCCCAGTCGAAGCTCTGTCGCGAGATCGACAGGTCGCGCAGACCCTGCTTGACGAACGAGACGACCTCGTTGCGCACCGAGTCGGGCTGCACGAAGTCGGGCTGGGCCTCGTAGAGGTCGAGCAGTCGCTGCTCGAAGTCGCTCATGCGGAAGAAGTAGTTGCTCTCTTGCAGCACCTCGACCGGGATGCTGTGGATCGCGCAGACCTGCTCGCCCTCGTAGGCGCCGGTGCCGGGCACCAGGTCGCTCGGCTGCTTGTACTCTTCGCAGCCGACGCAGTAGAAGCCCTCGAACTCGCCCTGGTAGATGAAGCCGTCGTCGTAGAGCTTCTGCAGGAACTTCTGCACGCCGGCCTCGTGGCGGGCGTCGGTCGTGCGGATGAAGTCGTCGTTGGCGATGTCGACGGTCTCGAGCAGGGGCTTCCAGGACTCGGTGACGAGCTTGTCGGCCCACTCCTGCGGGGTCACGCCGTGGCTCGTGGCCGTGCGCAGGATCTTCTGACCGTGCTCGTCGGTGCCAGTCAGCAGCCAGGCGTCGTCACCCCGCTGACGGTGCCACCGGGCGAGCACGTCGGCTGCGACCTCGGTGTAGGCGTGACCGATGTGCGGCACGTCGTTGACGTAGAAGATGGGCGTTGCGATGAAGAAGGAGTCGCCGGCGGGCATGGGGACCATCTTAGGTGGGGGCACCGACGTGATGACGCGACCCGCGCCTCCTGCGTCCGCCGCCGGGGACGAGGAGGCGCGGGTCGCGTCGACCGGTCAGGTCGCGTCGTGCTCCTCGGTGCGGTCGTCGGAACCCGCCCGCTCGCCGGCGTGCTCGCCCGGGTACTCGACGACGTCCATGCCGAGCACGTACTTGCCCCGGGCGTGGCCGTCCTCGAGGTCGCGGTAGGCGTCCTTGACGTCGTCGAGGGGGAAGATCCCGTCGATCGGCACCATGATCTTGTTGGTCGAGATCAGCTCGAGCAGCTCGGACAGCACGGCCTGCGACGTCGCCTGGGCGCTGCCCTCGGCCTTGATGCCGTGCTGCTCGACGGCCGCGAAGTCGATGATCGTGTCGATGCGCTGCGGCGCGACGCCGAGCTCGAGGGCGTACCCGACGTTGCCCTGGCCGAAGCAGTCCACGAACGCGTCCACGCCCTGGGGGGCGGCCTCACGGATGCGGTCGACGACGCCGTCGCCGTACTCCACGGGCGTGACGCCGAGCTGCCGCAGGAAGTCGTGGTTGCGCTCGCTCGCGGTGCCGATCACGGTGAGCCCGCCGAGGACGGCGAGCTGCGACACCATCACGCCGACGCCGCCGGCCGCGGCCGAGACGACGATCGTGTCGCCCTCGGTGGCCTGCACGGCACGCAGCGCGGCGTAGGCGGTGGGTCCGGTCACGCTGATGCTGCCCGCGACCTCCCACGCCACGTTCTCGGGCTTCGCCACGAGTTCGTCGTGGTCGACGACGACGAACTCGGCGTGCGACGACCGGTTGGCCCACCCGACGACCTCGTCACCGACGGTCCACTCGTCGACCCC
Organism: Frigoribacterium sp. SL97; assembly: GCF_026625765.1. Lineage (NCBI taxonomy): Bacteria > Bacillati > Actinomycetota > Actinomycetes > Micrococcales > Microbacteriaceae > Frigoribacterium > Frigoribacterium sp. SL97. The sequence goes on along the minus strand of NZ_CP113062.1, from coordinate 1,135,375 downwards.
CGCACCGACCTCGTCGACCACGCCGGCGAAGTCGGTCCCCTGCCCCGACGGGAACGCCGCGGGGAACGCGTCGTGCATCAGTCCGGCGCGGATCGCCGCCTCACCGGGGTTCAGGCCCGCCGCCTTGACGGCGACCACGACCTGGCCGGCACCCGCCTCGGGCTTCGCCACCTGTTCGACCTTCAGCTCGTCGATGTCGCCGTACTGCTCGAAACGGACCGCCTTCATGTCGTACCTCCTGCTCGTGGTGGGCCGCGCCTCCTCCGGGCACGCGCCTCCTCCGAGCTTGCACCCGCCGGGCTGGGCGGGGTACGCCACGCCCTACGCGCGGGGCGGGCGGGCGGCGAGGGCGGCCTGGTAGAGGTCGCGCCTCGACAGACCCGTGGCGGCGGCCACGTCGGCGGTGGCCTCTTTGAGGCGGGTGCCGTCGGCGACCAGGGCCTGCACCTGCGCGAGCCCGGCGGCCAGGTCGACGACGCGTTCGGGGGCGCCCTCGACCACGATGCAGATCTCGCCCCGGACGCCCTCGGCCGCCCACTCGGCGAGCTCGGCCGCGCTGCCGCGGCGCACCTCTTCGTGCAGCTTCGTCAGCTCACGGCAGACGACCACGCGGCGCGTGGCCCCGAGAGCGGTGACCAGGTCGCCGAGCGAGTCGGCCAGGCGGTGGGGCGACTCGAAGAACACCATGGTGCGGCGTTCGTCGGCGAGCGCCCCCAGCACGCGCAGACGGTCGCCCTGCTTGCGCGGCAGGAAGCCTTCGAAGCTGAAGCGGTCGGTGGGCAGTCCCGACACGGCGAGCGCGGTGAGCACCGCGGACGGGCCGGGGATCGCCGTGACGGTGACGCCCGCGGCCGCGGCGGCCTCGACGAGCGGGAACCCGGGGTCGCTGATGGCGGGCATGCCGGCGTCGGTGAGCACGACCACGTCGGAGGCGCGGGCCAGCTCGACGATCTCGCCCGCCTTCTCGCGCTCGTTGTGCTCGTGCAGGGCGATGAGGCGGGGGCGGTTCTCGACGCCCAGGGCGCGCATCAGGTGGATCGCCGTGCGCGTGTCCTCCGCGGCGACGACCTCGGCGTTCGACAGCGTCTCGATCAGGCGACGGCTGGCGTCGCCGAGGTTTCCGATGGGGGTGGCGGCGAGCACGATCACCCGCCCATTGTCCCCCGGTCCCGGACCGCCCACTTACGATGGCCCGATGACGACCGGGCCCGAGCGCGAATTCGACGCGCTCGTCGAGGCCGGCACCGCGCCTCCTGCCCGTCCGACGGCGGGCGAGCCGGGCCTCGCGTCGGCCGACCCGCTCACCGACCGGGTGACCGTCCCGCCCGTCGGCACCCCGGTCGACGACGCGACCGCGGCCCACGCCCGCGAGGCTCCCCCGACCCGGCTCGACGCCTGGTGGGGGCGCGTGCTGCGCACCCCGGTCAGGAGGCGTGTCTGGGCCTGGGCGGGCCCGCTCGCGGTCACGCTGCTGGCCGCGGTGCTGCGCCTGTGGCACCTGAACTCCCCCGCGACCCTCGTGTTCGACGAGACGTACTACGTCAAGGACGCCTGGTCGTTGTTCAACCTCAGCTACGAGGGGTCGTGGCCGGCCGACTACGACCCGACCTTCGCCGCGGGCGGGGTCGGCGGGTTCCTCGCGGCACCGTCGTTCGTGGCGCACCCGCCCCTCGGCAAGTGGCTTATCGGCCTCGGCATGGCGGCGGTCGGTCCCGAGAACCCGGCGAGTTGGCGCATCAGCACGGCCGTCGTGGGCATCCTCGCGGTCGCCCTGGTCGCCGTCATCGGGTCGTTGCTGCTGCGATCGACGCTGCTCGGCACGCTGGCGGGGTTCTTCCTGGCGATCGACGGGCACGCGATCGTCATGTCCCGGGTGGCCCTGCTCGACAACTTCGTCATGTTCTTCGGCCTGCTGGCCTTCGGGGCGGTGCTGCTCGACCGCCGGCAGAGCGCCCGCCGGCTCGAGGCCTGGCGGGCGAGGAGGCGCGGTGCCGGTCGCGACATCGCCTGGGGCCCCGCCCTGTGGGCGCGTCCCTGGCTGGTGACGGCCGGCCTGCTGTGCGGGCTGGCGACGGCCGTGAAGTGGAACGGCCTGTACTTCCTGGCGTTCTTCGCGGTCTACACGGTGGTCGTCGACATGGTGGCGCGCCGCCGGGCCGGCGTGGAGTTCTGGCTGTCGGGCACCCTGTTCAGGCAGGCACCGGTGAGCTTCGTGCTGACCGTGCCCGTCGCCGTGGTGGCCTACCTGGCGAGCTGGACCGGCTGGTTCGCGACGTCGGGCGGCTACTACCGCAGCTGGGTCGAGGACGGCGGCACGCGGTGGACGGGAGCCCTGGCGTGGGTGCCCGACGTGGTGCAGAACTTCTGGCACTACCAGGCGGGCGTCTACGGGTTCAACGTCGGCCTGCACACCCCGCACGCCTACCAGGCGAACCCGCTCACCTGGCTGCTGATGCTGCGACCGACGAGCATGTACTACCAGGGGTTCGACGAGGGCCAGGGCGGCTGCGACGTGGCCCGGTGCGGCGAGGCGATCACCTCGGTCGCGAACCCGTTGATCTGGTACGCGGCGGTCGCGGCCTGCCTCTACCTCGTCTACCGCGTCGCGCGGTACCGCGAGTGGCGGTACGGGGCGATCCTCGTCGGCGTCGCGGCGGCCTACCTGCCGTGGCTGGCGTTCACCGACCGGACTGTGTTCCAGTTCTACACGATCGCCTTCGAGCCCTACCTCGTGCTCGGCCTGGCCGCGGTGCTCGGCATCGTCCTCGGCCGACGCACCGACGACCGGTCCCGGCGGCTGAGCGGCATCGGCGTCACGGCGATCGTCGTCGTGGTCGCCGTCGCCGTGTCCGTCTTCTTCTACCCCCTGTGGACGGCGCAGCTGGAGGACTGGGAGTTCATCCGGCTGCACTACTGGATCCCCAGCTGGAAGTAGGCGTCGGAGCCGCCGTCCGCCGACCGACGGCTCCTCCCCCGCAGGAGGCGCGGGTCGGCCGTGTTCCGCCGTGTGACGTCCCGGGTCCCCGCGTGACGACCAGCGGCTAGCGTGGGGGCATGGCAGATCGTGAGTACGGCTTCCGCACGCGGGCGATCCACGCGGGCAACATCCCGGACGCGGCGACGGGGGCACGGGCGCTGCCCATCTACCAGACCAGCGCCTTCGTGTTCGACGACACCGACGACGCCGCGGCGCGGTTCGCCCTGCAGAAGTACGGCAACATCTACAGCCGCCTCGCCAACCCGACCACCGCCTCCTTCGAGGAGCGCGTCGCCAGCCTCGAGGGCGGGCTCGGCGCCGTCGCGACGGCGAGCGGCCTCAGCGCCCAGTTCGTCACGTTCGCCTCGCTGGCCGGCGCGGGCGACCACATCGTCGCGAGCGCGAACCTCTACGGCGGGTCGATCACGCAGCTCGACGTCACCCTGCGTCGCTTCGGCGTCGAGACGACCTTCGTGCAGTCCTCCGACCCGGCGGACTACGCCGCCGCCATCCGTCCCGAGACGAAGCTGGTCTTCGTCGAGACGGTCGCGAACCCGTCCGGCGAGGTCGCCGACCTCGAGGGCCTGGCCGACGTGGCCCACTCGCACGGCCTGCCCCTGATCGTCGACTCGACCATCGCCACGCCCTACCTCAACCGTCCGATCGAGTGGGGTGCCGACGTCGTCGTGCACTCGGCCACGAAGTTCCTCGGCGGTCACGGCACCACGCTCGGCGGCGTCGTCGTCGAGTCCGGCCGCTTCGACTGGGACAGCGAGCGGTTCCCGCTCTTCGACCAGCCCGTGCCGAGCTACGGCGGGCTCAACTGGTCCGGCAACTTCGGCGAGTACGCCTTCCTCACCCGGTTGCGCGCCGAGCAGCTGCGCGACATCGGCCCGGCCCTCGCTCCCCACTCGGCTTTCCTGCTCGCCCAGGGGGTCGAGACCCTGCCGTTCCGCATGCAGGCCCACGTCGACAACGCCCGCCAGGTCGCCGAGTGGCTCGACGCCGACCCGCGCATCGAGCGCGTTCGCTGGGCCGGCCTGCCCGGGCACCCGCACCACGAGCGCGCGGCGAAGTACCTGCCGAAGGGCCCCGGCTCGGTCTTCACGTTCGAGCTGAAGGGCGGTCGTCCGGCCGGCAAGACCTTCATCGAGTCGGTCGAGCTCGCCAGCCACCTCGCCAACATCGGCGACGCGAAGACGCTCGTCATCCACCCGGGCTCGACCACCCACGCCCAGCTCAGCGAGCAGCAGCTCGTCGACGCGGGGGTGCTGCCTGGCTCGGTGCGCATCAGCGTCGGCATCGAAGACCCCGACGACATCATCCACGACCTCGACCAGGCGCTGGCCGCGGCGACGAAAGGCGAGTGACCCGACGTGACCGACACCGTCACCACGCAGCTGACCAACGGGCTGACCTGCGAGCTGCCCGCGTCGTCTCCCCTGGCCAAGCTGCTCAAGTCGCAGCGGACGTGGGTCGGCCCCACGGCCCGCGAGCGCCAGGCCATCCTGCGCTCGGCGAAGAGCGTCGCCGTCGTCGGTGCCTCGCCCAACCCGAGCCGGTCGAGCTCGTTCGTGGGCACCTACCTGCAGCAGTCGACCGACCTCCGCGTCTACTTCGTCAACCCCCGAGCCGACACCATCCTCGGCCAGAAGGCCTACCCCGACCTGGCCTCGCTGCCCGAGGTGCCCGACGTCGTCGACGTGTTCCGCAAGGCCTCCGACATCCGATCGGTCGTCGACGACGTGCTCGCGATCGGCGCGAAGACGATCTGGGTCCAGCTCGGCATCTACGACGAGGAGGCCGCCCGGTACGGCGAAGAACAGGGGCTCACCGTCGTCATGGACCGCTGCATGAAGGTCGAGCACGCCCGGTTCAACGGCGGGCTCAACCTGATGGGCTTCGACACCGGCGTCATCACCGCGAAGAAGGCCGGTCGCTGACACGACCGTCGGGGCGGGTCGCGGTTTCCCCGTTCGTCGAGGCGCACACGTTGTGACGCTTCATTGCGGACTCAGGGTCCGATGTCACCGGTCGGCGTTACCGTGGCCCGCATGGCACCCGTCCTCACCTCACCCGTCGTCTCGACACAGTGGTTGGCCGACCACCTCGGCGCCGACGACCTGACGATCGTCGACGCGACGGTGCTCGTCGACCTCGATCTCGACGTCGACCTCGACGTCGATCCGGGTCGCGGCGTCGGCCCGGGTCGTGGCGACGGCCCGGCGGCCCTCACCACGGGCCGCGACGGGTTCGAGCGAGACGGTCACGTCCCCGGGGCGGTCCTCGCCGACCTGCTCGTCGACTTCAGCGACCCCGGCTCCGACCTGCCCTTCACCCGGCCCGGGGTCGACCGTTTCCAGGCCGCGGCGGCCGCGCTGGGCGTCTCGAACGACAGCACGGTCGTCGTGTACGACACGGTCGACGGCCGCTGGGCGTCCCGCCTGTGGTGGCTGTTCCGCGCCTACGGGCACGACGCCGTGGCGGTGCTCGACGGCGGGTGGTCGCAGTGGCTCGCGCAGGGCAAGCCGTACGACCTCGGCGACGTCCTGCCGACGCCCGCCCCGTTCGTCGCGACCGAACGTCCCGACCACTGGGTCGACAAGGCCTTCGTCGAGTCCGTGGTGGCGGGCGACGAGAGAGCGGCGCTCGTCTCCGGTTCGCCCCGCGACGAGTTCGACGGCACGTCGAGCCCGTTCACCCGCGCCGGGCACATCCCCGGCAGCGTCAACGTACCGGCCGAGACGCTCCTCGCCGACGACGGCACGCTCGCCCGCGACCCGGTCCTCCGCGACCGCCTCGCCGTCGTGCCCGACGAACCGCGCACGGTCGTCTACTGCGCCTCGGGTGTGTCGGCCAGCGTCGACGCCCTCGCCTTCGCCGTCCTCGGCCGCTCGGACGTCGCGGTGTACGACGGTTCGCTCGCCGAGTGGGTCGCCGACCCGGCCGCACCGCTCGTGCCCGCCGCCGCCTGACGCCCCCGCCCGGCGCCCCGCACGGTTCACCCGCCGGGCGCCCCCGCCTGGCGCCCCTACCCGGTGCGTCGCCGGTGCCTGGGAGATCGACGCGGTCGTGTCGTCACCCCTCGAGCAGCAGTCCGTCGAGGTCGCCCACGGTCGTGACCGGCAGTCGGCAGACGAAGTCGCGGCAGAGGTACGCGGTGGGGACGCGCCCGGGGGCCGAGCGACCCGCGAACAACTCGAAGCCCGCCTGCTCGAAGGCGACCAGCGCCTCCTCGTCCAGCACGGCGACGACGCTGCCCGGGCGGACGACGCTCCGTGCCCGCCGGGCGAGGCCGTCGTCGGCGCGGTCCGTCGGGGACGGCTCGACCACGACCAGCTGCGTCAGCGGGGCCTCGAGCTCGACGAGCAGCCCGAAGGCGGCACCGTACGCGAGCGGGTTGTCGAGGGCCGAACCGGCCACCTCGGCGACGAGCCGTCCGGCCACCGACCGGTAGCGCGCCTCCCCGGTGAGCTGGTGGAGGGTGAGCGCGGCCGCCGCGACCGCACTGCGTCCCGACGGGTAGGCACCCTCGCTCGGGTCGCTCGACAGGGCAACGCCCTGCGAGACCAGCACGGGGTCGCCACCCGACGGGGCCGCGACGACCCGCGGGTCGGCGTCGTCGAGCAGGCAGGCGTCGACGAACGACCGCGCGGCGACGGCGTACCGGGCCTCGCCCGTCGCGAGCGAGAGGGCCAGCAGGCCGGACGCGAACAGGCCGTGGTCCTCGAGGGTCGCCACGGCGTCCGACACGGTCGACCCGACGGAGGCGCGCAGCAGACGACCATCGTCGGTCACCTGACGCGAGAGCAGCAGGTCGGCCGCGCCGCGGGCGGTGCGCACCCAGTCGGGGCGGCCGTGCCGTGACCCCGCCTCGGCGAGCGCCGCGATCGCGAGGCCGTTCCAGCCGGTGAGCACCTTGTCGTCGACGGGCGGCGGGTCGAGGGCCGCGCGGCCCGCGGCGTCCCTCCGGTAGTAGCCGCCCTCGTCACGGACGCCGTCGATCGTGCTCTCGCTGTCCTGCGCCGAGCCGAAGGCCCCGTCGGCCGTGCGCAGTCGGGAACTCAGGAAATCGGCGACCCCGGCGGCGACCCGGGCCGGATCCGAGCCGATCTCCTGAGTTGCCGACGTCGGCGCGGGGCCCGGGGCCGGGGCCGGGTCGAGCACCGAGAGCCGCGAGTAGGCCAGCAGCAGCTGGGCGTTGTCGTATAGCATGCGCTCGTAGTGGGGTTCTGACCAGTCGCGTCGGACCGCGTACCGGAAGAACCCGCCCTCGACCGGGTCGCGCAGCGGCGACGCGGCCATGCGGGCGAGCGTCCGCGACACGAGTTCGAGCGCGCCGTCGTCCCCTCCCGCGCCGAGGGCGAGCAGCGCCAGCTGGGCCGGCGCCGTCGGGAACTTCGGGGCCCCGCCGAAGCCGCCGTGCTCGCGGTCCTCGTGGGCGACGAGCCGGGCGACGGCGTGGGCGAGCTCGGGCCGTCCCGGCAGGGCGACCCCGGCACCGGGACCAGGAGGCGCGGTGCCGGTGACCGACGCGGGCCCCGCAGCCAGCGCCTCCTGCACCGCCGACGCGGTCGCGTCGACCTCGGACCGCCTGGTGGTCCAGGCGTCGGTGACGGCGTCGAGCACCTGTCGGAACGACGGCCGACCCTGCACGGGCACCGGCGGGAAGTACGTGCCGGCGTAGAACGGCCGACCCTCGGGCGTGACGAAGACGGTCAGCGGCCAGCCGAGCCCCTCGGTGAAGGCCGAGGCGGCGGCCAGGTAGCTGGAGTCGACGTCGGGGTGCTCCTCGCGGTCGACCTTGACCGAGACGAAGCCCGCCGAGAGCTGGGCAGCGACCTCGGGGTCGGAGAAGCTCTCGCGCGCCATCACGTGGCACCAGTGGCAGGTCGAGTAGCCGATCGACACCATCACGGGCACGTCCCGCTCGACGGCCTCGGCGAACGGCCCCGTCCCCCAGGCACGCCACTCGACGGGGTTGTCGGCGTGCGACCTGAGGTAGGGGCTGACGGCGTCTCGCAGCTGGTTCGGCATGCGGGCCACGGTAGGCGTCAGCGCGCGGGGACGTCCCTCAGGGGTGCGCCGTCGTACTCGCTCAAGGGGCGGATGAGCGAGTTGGCCTCGCGCTGCTCGATGACGTGGGCGCTCCAGCCGAGGACCCGCGACGCGACGAACAGCGGCGTGAAGACCGGCGTCTCGAACCCCATCAGGTGGTACGCCAGCCCGGACGGGTAGTCGACGTTGGGCTTCAGGCCCTTGCGCTCGAACACCGTCGCGGCGACGACGTCGTAGGTCTCCTTGAGCCCGTCGACCCGGTCGTCGCCCCGCTCGCGGGCCCGGTCGACCAGACGGCCGAGGGCGTCCTCCATCGTGGGAACCCGGCTGTCGCCGTTCTTGTAGACCCGGTGCCCGAATCCCATGATCTTCTCCTTGCGCGCGAACGCCTCGTCGAGCCAGGCCACGGCCCCGTCGGCGGGGCCGACCCGGTCGAGCAGCTCGAGCGCGGCCTCGTTGGCGCCGCCGTGCAGCGGGCCCTTGAGCGCCCCGATCGCGCCGACGATCGAGGAGTGCAGGTCGGACAGCGTCGAGGCGACGACCCGGGCCGTGAAGGTGGAGGCGTTGAACGAGTGCTCGGCGTAGAGCGTCATCGAGGTGTCGAACGCGTCCACGTCGAGCGGGTCGGGCTCGCGGTCGAACACCTGGTGCAGGAAGTCGGCGCTGTAGCCGAGGTCGTCCCGCGGCGGAACCGGCGGCAGGTCGTGGCGGCGCCGCTGGTCGTAGGCGATCACGGCGGGCAGCACGGCGAAGAGGTGCGTGGCGAGTCGACGCGTATCGGCGACGTCGTAGGCGCCCGCACCCGTCGTGGGTTCGGGCCGGGCGGCGCCGATGGCGCTCACCGCGGTGCGGACGACGTCCATGGGGTGCGCCGAGGTGGGGATCAGGTCGATGAGGTGCTGCAGCCCGGGGGCCAGCGTGCGGTGCGAGCGCAGCTCGGCGTCGAAGTCGCGTCGCTCGTCGACGGTCGGCAGGTCGCCGTGCAGCAGCAGCCAGGCGACGTCCTCGACGTCCCGCTCGGCGGCGAGCTGCTGCACCGGGTAGCCGCGGTAGAGCAGCGAGTTGCTGGCCGCGTCGACCTTCGAGACCGCCGTCCGGTCGACCGTGACGCCGGCCAGGCCCTTGTGGATCTCGGGACCGTCGGAGGCGGCCGGGGCGGGTGCGGTGATGGTGTCGCTCATGTCACTCCTTCGTGATGAGGCGGGCCCGCCGGAGCGGGCCGGTCGTGCCGGGACGGGGCCGCGACACGATCGTCGAGGCTCCACTCTAGGTGGCGACCGCCTCGGGACGGGAGGGGCGGACAGGTCTCGTCAGCACGATCGAGACGACACCCGCCAGCACGAGGGCGAGGCCGATCCAGCCCGGCGGCTCGAGCCGCTCGCCCACCACGAGCACCGCCAGCAGGGTCGCGACGAACGGTTCGAGCAACGTCACGGTCGTCGCCCGAGAACTCGACACCGTGCGCAGGCCGTGGCCGAAGAGGAGGTAGGCGACGAACATCGGCCCGATCGCGAGGTAGGCCGTCGCCCCCACGGAGGCGCCCGACTGCAGCATCGGACCCCCGGTCGCCAGCAACACCGGCAGCAGGAGCACCGCACCGAGGCCGAACTGGGCCGACACGGCCCCGCGCGACGGGTGACCCTCGGCCATGAGCCGAGCCGCGGTGTAGGTGTACGTCGCGTAGGCGAGACCCGCGAGGACGCCCAGTGCGATGCCGAGCGGGGCGGACCCGGGGGACGCCGCCGTGCCCGCCTGACCGTGCTGCCCGGTCGCCGCGAGCACTCCGACGCCCACGACGGCCAGTGCCGCACTCGCCACCCAGCGGGGCTCGAGGGGACGCCGCCGGCCGGGCGGGTCGAGCAGGCGTTCGAGCAGCGCCGCGAAGACGGGCGCCGTCCCGAGCGAGACCACGTTGCCCACGGCGACGCCGGCGAGCGACATGGACGAGTAGAACGCCAGCGGGTAGACCACGACGCCCAGTGCCCCCGGCACGAGCCAGCGCCACGCCGCCGGGCCACCTCGCAGGGCGGCGCGCGTGGCGCGGGGGGCCGTGAGCGCCAGCAGCAGGCCGCCGACGCACATCGTCGCGGCGCCCGTGGCGAGCGGGCCGACGTCGCCGGGAAGAGAAGACGCCACCGTGCCCGTCGTGCCCCAGAGGAGCGCGGCGAGCACGATGGCGATCATCGTGCGAGGGTACCGACGGCGCGGGTCAGGTGCGCGGCGGGCCCGGGCAGTAGTTCAACGCGGCCGCGTTCTCGGAGACGGCGGCCGTGCCACCGATCGTGACGACCTTCTCGGACGCGAGGCCCGCGATGAGGTCCTCGGCGTAGTAGTTCGTGCAGCCGGGCGCGGTGAGGAGCACGGGCGACTTCTCGGCACCGGCGACCGCGGCGATCGCGAGGGCGTCCGGGAAGTTCTGCCCGGAGGCGAGGTACACGGTGCCCGAGTCGTCGGTACGGGGGACGTCGCCCGTCGCGTCGCTGAAGGCGAAGAACGACACGAAGGCCGAGGTCTCGTAGCGGTCCTGGCCGGCAAGCAGGGCGACCTCGCCCGGGAACTGCGCGTCGAGATCGGAGACGATGCCGTCCGAGATGACCGCGGGGCCACCCACGACGGCGACGGACTCGACGCCGAGCGATTCGAACAGGTCCGACGTGGGCTGGTCGACCCCGTCGGCGGTCCCGGGGACGAGCACGACCGCGTCCGGCGCACCGGTCGAGTCGGTGCTGCCGGCACCGGCGGCGGCACTGGCGCTGACGGCGTCGGGGAAGTTCAGGCCCGAGGTGACGAAGGCGCGGTAGACGCCGGTCTCGGCGAAGAACGCGTCGACGACGGCCCGCGAGGTCGCGTAACGGTCGGCGCCCTGGACGCGATCGACCGTCGCCCCGGTGATCTTGCCGATCTGGGTGGCGACGGCGGGCGACACGGCGTTGACGCCACCGATGACGACCACGTTCCGCGGCTTGAGGGCGACGAGGCGGTCGGCCACCGACGACGGGAGGGCGTTCGGAGCCGTCAGCAGGAGCGGCGCCTCGATCAGCGCGGCGGCCGGAGCGGCGCTCAGCGCGTCGGGGAACTGCACGCCGTTCGCGATGATGACCGTGCCGGCACCGTCCGGGTAGGCCCGGCCGGCGATGTCGGCGGCCGTCGCGAAACGGTCGGCGCCCTGGTAGCGGTCGAGGGCGGGGGCCGCTGCCGCGGAGGCGTCGGACCCGGTGAAGGAACCGGTGGCGGGTTCGGCGGTCGCCGCGGTGACGCCTGCCAGGCTCAGGGCGACGAGGCCGCCCACGGCGGCGGTGACGCCGAGGACTCGGGACATGGAAGGGTTCACGGGGGTCCTGTCAGATCGGGCTGAGGTTCTGCTGTGAGGCTAGAAGCCCGATCGTCCGCCCGGCAGCCCCCGTCCGGGCAGCCCCCGTCCTGGTGATCCCCGTCCGGGGGGTGCCCTCGCGACCCGGTCAGCGGGGCGCCGCGGCTCCCTCGCCGACCCCGGTGACGGCGGCCGAGAACCGGTCCACGAGTTCGCGCTTGAGGACCTTGCCGCTGGGGCCGAGCGGCAAGGCGTCGAGGACGTGGACCACGCGGGGGTACTTGTAGGCCGCGATCTCGTCGGCGACGAAGGCGACCAACTCGTCGGGGGTGGCCGTGGCCCCGTCACGGAGGACGACGGCCGCCTCGATCTCCTGCCCGTGGAGTTCGTGCGCCACGCCGAAGACGGCCGCCATCGTGACGTCGGGGTGCTGCGCGAGGACCTCCTCGACCTGCCGCGGGTACACGTTGTAGCCGTTGCGGATGATCATGTCCTTCGTGCGGTCGACGATCGTCAGGTAGCCGTCGTCGTCCTTCGTGCCGAGGTCGCCCGTGCGGAACCAGCCGTCGACGATCGCCTTCGCGGTGTCCTCGGGCCGGTCGAGGTAGCCGTTCATGAGGTTGTGCCCACGGATGACGAGTTCGCCGATCTCGCCGTGCGGCAGCAACACGATCGAGTCCTCGACGTGCTGGTCGGCGATCTCGACGTCGACGCCCCAGATCGGCGTGCCGATGGTGCCGGGCCGCGGTGGCACCCCGACGTGGTTGAAGGTGGCGACGGGCGAGGTCTCGGTCAGCCCGTAGCCCTCGTGGATCGGGGCGTCGTACACCTGCTGGAACTTCTTGAGCACCGCGAGCGGCAGCGACGCCCCGCCCGAGACGGCGTAGCGCAGCGGTGGGCGCGCCTCGCTGCGGGTGGCCGCGGCGATCAGGGCCATGTACATCGTGGGCACGCCCATGAACACCTCGCAGCCGTGCTCGACCATCGCGGCGAGCGCGGCGTCGCCGTCGAACTTCGGCAGCATGACGATCGTCGCGCCGACCCGGAACCCGGTGTTCATCGTGCAGGTCTGTCCGAAGGTGTGGAACAGCGGCAGGGCCCCGAGCAGCACGTCGCCGCGATGCATGTCGAACGTCGTCATCAGGTTGGTGTTGACCTGCTCGATCAGGGCGAGGTGAGACCCTTCGGCCCCCTTGGGCTGGCCCGTGGTGCCGCTCGTGTAGAGGATCGTGGCGGTGTCGAACGGGTCGCGGGGCACGTAGGTGTCGAGGGGTGCGGCGGCCGCGGCGAGGTCCTCGAGGCGGTCGGGCCCGTCGTCCTCCTGGCCGGCAGGAGGCGCGAGCACGGTCAGGACGTCGACCCCCGCGAGCTGCGCTCCCGCGCCTCCTTCACCGAGCAGCGGTGCGGCGCAGACGAGCAGGCGGGAGCCGCTGTCGCGCAGCACGTACTCGATCTCGTGTCGCTTGAGGAGGGCGTGGACGGGCACGGCCACCGCGCCGAGCGCGAGCGTCGCGTAGTAGACGCGGGGGAAGTCCGCGACGTTCGGGACGAGCATGGCGACCCGGTCCCCGGGGCCGACGCCCCGGGCGCGGAGGGCCCCGGCGTAGGCCAGGGTCTGCTGCCAGAGCTCGGCGTAGGTGGTCGAGGTGGGCCCGACGATGACGGCGACGTCGTCGGGGAACCGGCCGGCCGACTCGGCGAGGATGGCCGCGACCGACGCGGTGGCGTGGCCTCGGGGGCTGGGTGCTGATGACATGGTGTCTCTCCGTCTCCGTTGACGTGCGGTCTGCCGCGATCCTACGACGCGCCACCCGTTGCCCGGTCCGGCCCCGGGCGGCTTACGATGGAGGGCTCATGATCCCCACCATCACGTATCCCGCCGAGCTGCCGGTCAGCCAGAGGCGCGACGACATCGCCGCGGCGATCCGTGACAACCAGGTCGTCATCGTCGCGGGCGCCACCGGTTCGGGCAAGACGACCCAGCTGCCCAAGATCTGCCTCGAGCTCGGCCGGACCAAGATCGGCCACACCCAGCCGCGCCGCATCGCGGCCCGCACCATCAGCGAGCGCATCGCCGAAGAACTCGGCGACGAGGTCGGCGGCGTGGTCGGCTACCAGGTGCGGTTCACCGACAAGGTCGGTGCCGACACGCAGATCAAGCTGATGACCGACGGCATCCTGCTGAACGAGATCCACTTCGACCGCGAGCTCGAGCGCTACGACACGATCATCATCGACGAGGCCCACGAGCGCAGCCTGACCATCGACTTCCTGCTCGGGTACCTCAAGCAGCTGTTGCCCCGCCGCCCCGACCTCAAGCTCATCATCACGAGCGCCACGATCGATCCCGAGTCGTTCTCGAAGCACTTCGGCGACGCGCCCATCGTCGAGGTCTCGGGTCGCACCTACCCGGTCGAGGTCCGCTACCGACCGCTCGTGGACGACACCACGAGCGACGACGACGGCGACCTCGACGACGACGACCGCCCCGCGGGTCGCCAGGGCGACCGTCAGGAGGCGCGGGCCGGCGACCGCAGGCAGCGCGCCGACGACAAGGACTACCTGCAGGGCATCAACGAGGCCCTCGACGAACTCGCCCGCGAGTCGAGCGGCGACGTCCTCGTCTTCCTCAGCGGAGAGAACGAGATCCGTGACGCCGAGGAGAGCATCCGCGGCCGCAACCTGCCGTTCACCGAGGTGCTGCCGCTGTACGGCCGGTTGAGCGCCGCCGACCAGCACCGGGTCTTCCAGCCCAGCACGACCGCGGGCACCAGGCGCCGCATCGTCCTCGCGACCAACGTCGCCGAGACCAGCCTCACCGTGCCCGGCATCAAGTACGTGATCGACGCCGGCACGGCCCGCATCAGCCGCTACTCGACCCGCGCCAAGGTGCAGCGCCTGCCGATCGAGGCCATCTCGCAGGCGAGCGCCAACCAGCGGTCGGGCCGCTCCGGTCGCACGAGCAGCGGCATCGCGATCCGCCTCTACAGCGAGACCGACTTCGAGAAGCGCCCCGAGTTCACCGAGCCCGAGATCCTGCGGACCAACCTCGCCGCGGTCATCCTGCAGATGATCTCCCTGAACCTCGGCGACATCGCCGCCTTCCCCTTCCTCCAGCCGCCCGACTCGCGCGGCATCAAGGACGGACTCGACTTGCTGCGCGAGCTCGGCGCCGTCACCCAGGGCGGCCAGATCACCCGGGTCGGCAAGCAGCTCACGCGACTGCCGATCGATCCGCGCCTCGCCCGCATGGTCGTCGAGTCCAAGACGCAGGGCACGACGCGCGAGGTGCTCGCCATCGTCTCGGCCCTGAGCATCCAGGACCCGCGCGAGCGGCCCCTCGAGCGGCGTGCCCAGGCCGACGAGAAGCACTCGCGCTTCCGCGACCCCAAGGGCGACTTCCTCACGCTGCTCAACCTGTTCGAGTACCTCGAGGACAAGCAGAAGGAGCTCAGCGGCAACGCCTTCAAGCGTCTGTGCCGCGACGAGTTCCTCAACTACCTGCGCATCCGCGAGTGGCAGGACGTCTACCGCCAGCTCAGCCGCGCGGCCAGGCCCCTCGGGCTGCACATCGGCGAGCGCAGCGCGAACCCCGACGGCGTCCACCGCAGCCTGCTGGCCGGCCTGCTCAGCCAGATCGGGCTGTTCGACCCGCAGAAGAAGGACTTCGTCGGCGCCCGCCAGACGAGGTTCCTGATCTTCCCGGGCAGCAGCCTCGCGAAGAAGCCGCCGGCGGCCGTGATGACGGCCGAACTGGTGGAGACCAGTCGCCTGTTCGCCCGCGTCGCCGGCTCGATCGACCCGGCGTGGGCCGAACCGCTGGCGCCCGACCTGGTCAAGCGCAGCTACGGCGAACCCCACTGGGAGAAGAAGCAGGGCGCCGTCGTCGCCTACGAGCGCGTCACGCTCTACGGGGTGCCGATCGTCGAGCGACGACGCATCCAGTTCTCGCGCATCGACCCGGCGTACGCCCGCGAGCTGTTCATCCGGCACGCGCTGGTCGAGGGCGACTGGGAGGGGCACCAGGCGTTCGAGCAGAAGAACCGGCAGCTCATCCGCGAGCTGACCGAGGTCGAAGAGAGGACGCGTCGCCGCGACATCCTGGTCGACGGCGACGCCGCGTTCGAGTTCTTCCAGCGGCGCATCCCGGCCGACGTCGCGAGCATGCGCGACTTCGAGGGCTGGTGGCGCAAGGCCAAGGTCGACACGCCCGACCTGCTCACCATGACCGCCGCCGACCTGCTCGGGGACGACGAACCCGACGTCGACGAACAGGGCTTCCCGAGCACGTGGCAGCAGGGCGACCAGACGTTGACCCTGCGCTACAAGTTCGAGCCGGGGGCCGACGACGACGGCGTGACCGTGATCGTTCCGCTGCCGCTGCTGCCGCGCCTCCGTCCGGTCGGCTTCGACTGGCAGGTGCCGGGGTTGCGCGACGAGCTCGTCACGTCGCTCATCAAGTCGCTGCCGAAGCAGATCCGCAAGAACGTGGTGCCCGCCGCCGACTGGGCGTCGAAGATCACGGACGAGCTGCCCGACGCACCACCGGCCGACGTCGACGAGCCGTTCACGGCGACCGTGGCCGCGGCGATCAAGAAGCTCACCTACACGCCCGTCTCGACCGACGACTTCGACCTGCACCGCGTGCCCGCGCACCTGCGGGTCACGTACGCCGTGGTCGACGAGCGGGGCCGCACGGTCGGGGCCGACAAGGACCTCGACGCGCTGCAGCACCGGCTGCGCGACGCCACGCGCGACAGCGTCGCGCGCGTCACGCAGGGCGGCGGGCGCGACGAGCGAGGCCGGGGCCGGGGTCGCGGACGAGGAGGCGCGGGGGGCGACGCCACGCCCGTCACGCCTCGCCCCACGAGCTCGATCGAGCGCGAGGGCCTGACGTCGTGGGACTTCGACGAGCTCCCCGCGGTCGTCGACACCCGCCACGGCGACACCGTGATCCGGGCCTACCCGGCGTTGGTCGACCACGGCGACTCGGTCTCGATCACGTTGATGGCGACGCCCGCCGACCAGGCCCTCGCGACGCCGAAGGGCGTGCGGCGCCTGCTGATGCTGGCGACCCCGTCGCCCGTGGCCTACGTGCAGCAGCACCTGACGAGCGCCGAGAAGCTCATCCTCGCGACGAGCCCGTACCAGAACACGTCGGCGCTCTTCGCGGACTGCCTCGTGGCCGTCGTCGACGACGTGCTGTTCCGCGTGAAGCCCGACGGCATGGTGATGACGAAGAAGGAGTTCCTCTCGACCCGCGACCGGGTCTCGGGGGCCGTGATGGACCAGATGTTCCAGACCGTCTCGCTCGTCGCCCGCACGCTGACCGCCGCCCGCGACGCCGACAAGGCCCTGAAGGGTGCGACCTCGATGACCCTGCTCGCGGCGCTGACCGACATGCGGCAGCAGCGGGATCGCCTGATCCGTCCGGGCTTCGTGTCGCAGACCGGGCTCCAGCAGCTCCAGCGCGTGCCGGTGTACCTCGTGGGCATCACGAAGCGCACGGCGAAACTGCTCGAGAACCCCGGGCGGGACCGCGTCTGGCTCAGCGAGGTGCAGCAGGCGACCGAGCGGTACGAGGCCGCGGGCGGGACGTTCCCGCCCGCCGACACCGCGCCTCCTGCACTCGTCCGCGCCCGGTGGATGATCGAGGAGTTCCGCCTCAGCCTGTTCGCACAAGACCTGCGGCCGAGCGAGAGCGTCTCGCTGCAGCGCATCGTCAAGGTGCTCGCCTCCGCCTGAGCGCCTGCCGCCACTAGCCTGAACGCATGCGCGCGACGGTGAAGGACGTGGCGGCACTCGCCGGGGTGTCGCCGAAGACCGTCTCCAACGTGATCAACGGCGTCGTCTTCGTCCGGCCCGACACCCGCACCCGCGTCGAGAGCGCGCTGGCCGAACTCGACTACGTGCCGAACCTCAGCGCGCGTGGCCTGCGCACCGGGCGCACCGGGTCGATCGCGCTGGCGTTCCCCGACCTGAGCACCCCGTACAGCGCCGAGATGACGCACTGGTTCGTCGAGCAGGCGCACGAGCGCGGCTGGTCGATCCAGCTCGAGCAGACCGGCTCTCGGCCCGAACGCGAGGGCGAGCTGCTCTCGCGCGGCAAGGAACACCTCGTCGACGGCCTCGTCCTCAACCCGATCACGCTCGACGCCAGCGCCCTGTCGTCCGCCGGCAGCGGCTCCGGCACCGGCACCGGGGCCACCGACTCGCTGCCGCCCGTCGTCGTCATCGGCGAGGTCGAGCAGACCCTCGTCGACCAGGTGCGGGTCGACAGCGTCGCCGCGGCCCGCGACATGACGGCCCACCTGATCGCCGCCGGACACCGCCGCATCGCGACCCTCGGCGACTCGGCCGGCGAGTTCGACACGGCCACGGCCCGCGCCCGCACCCGCGGCTTCGAGCAGGCCATGGCCGAGGCCGGCCTGCCCCTCGACCACGCGCTGCAGTACTCGTGCCCGGAGTGGACCTCGGCCGACGCCTTCTCGGTCGTCCGGGCGGCCGTCGAGCGCGGCGACCGGCCCGACGCGATCTTCTGCTTCACCGACTCGCTCGCCATCGGCGCCGTCAGCGCGCTGACGTCGGCGGGCCTGCGGGTGCCCGACGACGTCGCGGTCGCCGGTTTCGACGACATCGTCGACGGGAGGTTCTCCGTGCCGCCGCTGACGACCGTCACCTTCGACAAGCGCCTCTTCGTCGACCGCACCCTCGAACTGCTCGCGGCCCGCATCGCCGACCGGCAGGGCGCGGCCGAACTCGTGATCGTCCCCCACGAGATCGTCGTGCGCGCCAGCACCCGCGGCCGCGCCTGACACCACGAGAGGGGCACGACGCCGGAAGAAAGCCTGGCGCTGTGGCCCTGTGCTGGCGGTGTGCCGGAAACCTCTTGCGCATCCGTTACAACGATGGAATAGTCGCTCTCGTCACGCATCACGAAGGAGTGAAGATGACCGAGAACCATCGGACGACCCCGGCACCGCGACCGGGCACCACCTCCGGCACCGCCACCCCCCGCGGCCTCAGCCGCCGCAGCATGTTGCTCGGCTCCGCCGCCCTCGTCGGCGGGGCGTTCGTCGCCACGGGCCTCTCGGGCTGTGCGCCCGGGGCGGTCACCGGCTCGGGCACGGACGTCGCGCAGCTGAAGTTCTGGCACCTGCTCAGCGGCGGTGACGGCATCAAGATGTCGGCGCTGATCGACCAGGCCAACGAGCAGAACCCGGGGTTCCACGCGACGCAGACCGTGCTCGCCTGGGGCACGCCGTACTACACGAAGCTCGCCATGGCCTCGGCCGGCGGTCGCGCGCCGGACGTCGCGATCATGCACGCCTCGCGCGTGCCCGGCTACGCCCCCGGCGGCCTGCTCGACCCGTGGGACGTCGAGAAGCTCGCGTCGTACGGCGTCCGCGAACAGGACTTCGCCGAGGCCGTGTGGAAGAAGGGCTTCAACGGCGGCGACCTCTACTCGGTCGCGCTCGACTCGCACCCGTTCATCCTGCTGTACAACACCGACATCGCCGCCCAGGCGGGTGCCCTCGGCCCCGACGGCAAGCTCGTCGAGATCACCAGCCCCGAGCAGTTCCTCGAGGTCGCGAACGCCATGCAGCAGGTGACCGGCAAGCACGGCGCCTCGTGGGGCTACCTCAACGACGGCGCCCAGCTGTGGCGCATGTTCTACACGTTCTACAAGCAGCAGGGCGCCGACATGGTGCTGAAGGAGGGCGGCACGGTCGAGTACGACGAGCAGGCCGCCGTCACCGCGCTCCAGTTCATGCAGCAGCTCACCGACGGCACGGCGATGGCCACGGCCAGCGACATCCAGTCGGGCATCGCCGAGTTCGTCAGCGGCGAGAGCGGCATGCTCTTCACCGGCGTGTGGGAGGTCCCGAGCGCCGAGAACGCGGGCATCCCGTTCGACGGCAGCATCATCCCGACGCTCTTCGGCACGCCGGCCGTCTACGCCGACTCGCACGCGTTCGTGCTGCCGAGGCAGAGCGAGGTCGACGACGTCAAGCGGGAGGACGTCTACAAGATGGTCTCGACCATCCTGAAGGACTCCATCTCGTGGGCCGCGGCCGGGCACATCCCGGCCTACCTGCCGATCGTCGAGAGCCCCGAGTACGCCGAGCTGCGACCGCAGGCGAACTACGCCGAGGCGGCGGACTACCTGAACTACGACCCGCCCGCCTGGTTCACCGGCTCGGGCTCGGACTTCCAGACGTACTTCCTCGACTCGATCCAGTCCGTGATCCTCGCCAAGGACGACGCGGCCGACGGCATGCGCCGGTTCGTCGCGCGAGTCAACACACAGCTGTCGCGGCCGGCTCCGGTGTGACCGTCGTGCCCTCCCCCACGCCGACACGGCACCGCCGCCCCGTCCGCCCGACACCGCCCTCCCCCACGCCGACACGGCACCGCCGCCCCGTCCGCCCGACACCGCCCTCCTCCCCCTCCGCACGACCCGACCATCACGACGACGAAGGAGTCGATCTGTGACCTCCACCACGGTCAAGGCCCCCCGGGCCACCGCCGAGCGCGCGCGGTCCGACGCCCGCGCGACCGACCGCAGCCGCGCCTCCCGCAAGCGGACCGGCCCCTCCGACAACCGCATCGGCTGGGGCTTCGCCGCTCCGTTCACCGTGCTCTTCGCGGTGTTCCTGGTCTGGCCGCTGCTCCACGGCTTCTACCTGAGCTTCACCGGCCAGAGCCTGACCGGCCAGGGCGGCGAGCTGATCGGCGTCGCCAACTACGCCGAGGCCTTCGCCGACGGCGACATGTGGCGTTCGATGCTCAACACGCTGTGGTTCACGGTGCTCAGCACGATCCCGCTCGTCGTCGTCGCGCTGGTGCTCGCCATCCTCGTCAACACCGGGCTGCCGGGTCAGTGGCTCTGGCGGCTGAGCTTCTTCCTGCCGTACCTGCTCGCCTCGACGGTCGTCTCGCTGTTCTGGATCCAGCTCTACAGCCCCACCCTCGGCCCGATCAACAACGTGCTCGGCACACTGGGGCTGCCGCAACCCGCCTGGCTGCAGGACCCCGACACCGCCATGATCGCCGTGGTCGCGACCACCGTCTGGTGGACGGTCGGCTTCAACTTCCTGCTGTACCTCGCCGCCCTGCAGAACATCCCCGACCAGCAGTACGAGGCCGCGTCGCTCGACGGCGCCGGACGCTGGCGGTCGCTGCTGTCGATCACCATCCCGCAGCTCGGCCCGACCACCGGCCTGATCGTCATCCTCCAGGTGCTCGCCTCGCTGAAGGTCTTCGACCAGATCTACCAGATGACCACCGGCGGACCGGCGGGAAGCACCCGCTCGGCCGTGCAGTACATCTTCGACACCGGCTTCACCGGCTACCGCTTCGGCTACTCGTCGGCGATCTCGTACATCTTCTTTGCGGTCATCGTCGTCATCTCGATCGCGCAGTTCAGCATCACGGCCCGCAACCGCAAGGGAGCCCAGAAATGACCGCCCCCGCCCTCGCCCCCACGTCCGACCTGCGGGCCCCCACCGCCGGCCGGGGCCGGAAGGGCCACAAACCCGGCCAGAAGCCGTTCGGCCCCATGGCCGTGATCAGCGTGGCCATCCTGGTCGTGCTCGCCGTCCTCTGGCTGCTGCCGTTCCTGTGGTCGCTCGCCACCTCGTTCAAGAGCGAGACCGACGCCGCGGCGACGCCGCAGACCTGGATCCCGGCCGGCGGCTTCACGCTGGACGCCTACCGCGGGGTGCTCGAACAGGGCAACATCCCGGTGTGGCTGTTCAACAGCCTGTTCACCTCGATCGTCATCACGCTGATCGTCGTGGCCACCTCGGCCCTCGTCGCCTACGCCTTCTCGCGCCTCGACTTCCGCGGCAAGAAGTGGCTGTACGTCGCGACGATCGCGTCGATCATCATCCCGCCGCAGGTGCTGATCGTGCCGCTGTTCTACCAGATGCTCGCCTTCGACATGGTCGACACGTACTGGGGCATCATCCTGCCGCAGGCGATCGCCCCGGCGATGGTGTTCGTGCTGAAGAAGTTCTTCGACCAGGTGCCGATCGAGCTCGAGGACGCCGCCCGCGTCGACGGCGCGGGACGCATCCGGGTCTTCTTCACGATCCTGCTACCGCTGTCGCGCCCCATCCTCGGCGCGGTGTCGATCTTCGTGTTCATCGGCGCCTGGAACAACTTCCTGTGGCCGTTCATCGTCACGAACGACGCGTCGCTGCTCACCCTGCCGGTCGGCCTGCAGACCATCGAGAGCGCCTACGGCATCCAGTACGCGCAGAACATGGCCGCCGCGGTCCTCGCGGCCCTGCCGCTCATCCTCGTGTTCCTGTTCTTCCAGCGGCAGATCATCAAGGGCATCTCGACCACCGGGTTCGGAGGTCAGTGATCCGACCGCCCCGGACGCGACCGCCCTGCCGCACCGCGCCTCCTCGTCCCCACCACACGCACGCCGATCCCCTCACCTAGGAGACCCATGTCCACCGCCCGCATCACCGTCGACCGCGAGTTCACCATCGGCCCGGTCCCCCGCCGCCTGTTCGGCTCGTTCGTCGAGCACATGGGCCGCTGCGTCTACACCGGCATCTACGAACCCGGTCACCCCACCGCCGACGAGAACGGCTTCCGCCAGGACGTCCTCGACCTCACCAAGGAGCTCGGCGCCACCGTCATCCGCTACCCCGGCGGCAACTTCGTCTCGGGGTACAACTGGGAGGACGGCGTCGGCCCGGTCGACCAGCGCCCCCGTCGCCTCGACGGCGCCTGGCACACCGTCGAGACCAACGCCTTCGGCCTGCACGAGTTCGTCGCGTGGTCGAAGCTGGCCGGCACCGAGGTGATGGAGGCCGTCAACCTCGGCACCCGGGGCGTCGACGCCGCCCGGGAGCTCGTCGAGTACGCCAACCACCCCGGCGGCACCGCGCTGAGCGACCGCCGCATCGCCAACGGCGCCAAGGACCCCTTCGACATCAAGCTCTGGTGCCTCGGCAACGAGCTCGACGGCCCGTGGCAGATCGGCCACAAGACGGCCACCGAGTACGGCCGCCTCGCCCAGGAGGCCGCCAAGGCCATGAAGTTCGTCGACGACTCGATCGAGCTGGTCGCCGTCGGCAGCTCGGGCCGCGGCATGCCCACCTTCGGCACCTGGGAGCACGAGGTCCTGACGCACGCCTACGACGAGGTCGACTACGTGTCGATGCACGCCTACTACCAGGAGCACGACGGCGACGCGAAGAGCTTCCTCGCGACGGCCGTCGACATGGACGCGTTCATCGAGGAGGTCGTGTCGACGATCGACGGCGTCAAGGCCGCCGGCAAGCACACGAAGCAGGTCGACATCTCGTTCGACGAGTGGAACGTCTGGTACCAGACGGGCCTCGACTCGGACGACCAGCCGCACAACGTGTCGAAGGGCTGGCGCGAGCACCCCCGGCTGATCGAGGACCAGTACAACGTCACCGACGCGGTCGTGGTCGGCACCTTCCTCAACTCGCTGCTGCGTCACGGCGACCGGGTCAAGATCGCCAACCAGGCGCAGCTCGTCAACGTCATCGCGCCGATCCGCAGCGAGGCCGGCGGGCCCGCGTGGCGTCAGTCGATCTTCTGGCCGTTCGCCCGCATGGCCGCGCTCGCCACCGGGCAGATCCTGCGCACCCTCGTCACGAGCGACAAGGTCGACACCGAGAAGTACGGCGACGCCGACCTGGTCGACGTCAGCGCCACCTACGACGAGGAGGCCGGCACGGTCGCGTTCTTCCTCGCCAACCGCGGGCTCGACGAGGCGGCCGACGTCGAGGTCGCCCTGCGCGGCTTCAGCGGCGGGCGCGTCACCCGCGCCGAGGTCCTGGCCGTCCCCGAGGGCGGCGACCGCTTCTCGTCCAACACCGAGAACGCGCAGGACACCGTGGGCCTCGTGCCGCTGACCGGCGTCACGGTCGACGGCGGCACCGCGCGCCTCCGCCTGCCCGCCCTCTCGTGGGCGGTCGTCGAGCTCGAGGTCGGCAAGGCCTGACCCACGGCACGACCGCAGGAGGCGCGGTGCCGGTCACGACCGGCACCGCGCCTCCTGCGTCCGGTCGCGTCGACGCCCCGGATCAGCCGCGGGGCTTGAAGAGGCGGGCGATGCTGTCGCGCACCGACTCCTCGATGGTGTCGGTGAAGCCGTTCGAGAAGCCCAGGGCGTCGGCAGGGGCCGACGCGGCCGTCATCGACTCGACGACGCGCTGACCGTGATGGGCACGCGCCTCGCGCACCGAGCCGAAGCCGAGGCCGAGGTCGACGGCCGCCTGGGCGAGGAGCGCCTCACGGGCGTCGTCGGTGCTGGTCTGTGCCTCGGCGAGCGCGAGCACGGACAGGTCGTCCACGCCGTCGTCCACCCATCGGGCCGCACGCCCCGGCAGCACGCCGGAGGGCAACAGGCCGAGACGGCGCTGTGCCTCGCTGTCGCGGATCTCGGCGCGGGCGACGGACGGGCCACGGGGAGTCGGGTCGGGGTTCACGACGATCACGATACCGGTGGGCATCCCGGAGCGGCTGCCCCGCCTTCGGGTCGCGCTCAGCTGAACAGGCGCGTCGGGGTCGTGACGTCGAGCTCGTCGGCGCGCAGGTCGCCCACCGCCAGGTCGACGCGCGCGTCGCCGTCGTCGAGGGTCTGCTTGATGCGCCCCTTCTCGGCGATGCTCGAGCGGATCAGCGGCAGGCCGCGCTGGATCGCGTGGCGGATGCGCTCCTGCAGCAGAGGGGCCGTGACCGCGTACTTCTCCGCGCCTCCGGTCGCCGTGAAGTCGGTCGTGTGCGCGTAGACGCCCAGCGGCAGGGTGAGGGCCTGGAAGAACCCGAACAGTGGTCGCAACGCGTGCTCGATGATCAGCGCGTGGCGCTCGCTGCCCCCCGTCGCGGCGAGCAGCACGGGCACGTCCACGAGCGCGTACTGCTCGACGAAGTCGAACAGGTGCTTGAACAGCCCGGTGAAGGAGGCGCGGTAGACGGGCGAGGCGACGATCAGCAGGTCGGCGGTCTCGATGGCGACCAGCTCGCGCTCGACCCGCTCGTCGAGCTGGTCCCGGGTGAGCGCGCCGGCGAACAGGGGGCCGAGTTCGCTGACCCGGATCACGTGCGCCTCGATCGGCAGGACGTCACCCAGCGCCGTCACGATCTCGTGCACGAGGGCGTCGGTCTTCGACGGCGTGCTGAGGGTGCCGGACACCGCGACGACCCGCAGGGGACGGGTCGGACGCGGGGACGAGGGGGTCGGAGGCAGCGAGGAAGTCATCCCCTCCATGCTGCGCCCGAGGCCGACGTAACAGAGGGTGTGTGACGGATCGTGACGTGCGACAGTGTTCCGGTGACACATCAACCACTCCAGGAGGGGTTCGATCCGGCCGCCCACGGCTTCGACCCCGCACGACCCGATTCCGACCTCGCCGCCTCGTTCGGGCTGGCCGCCGACGTCTACGAGAGGGGTCGCCCGTCGTACCCCCTCGACGCCGTCGACTGGCTGCTGCCCGAGGGCGCCTGTCACGTGGTCGACCTGGGGGCGGGCACGGGCAAGCTCACCCGTCTGCTGCTCGACCGTGCCCCGTCGGTCACGGCCGTCGAGCCGTCGCCGGGCATGCGCGCGACCCTCGAGCAGGTCGTCCCCGGGGCGACGTCGGTCGCCGGGTCGGCCGAGGACATCCCCCTCGGCGACGACTCGGTGGACGCCGTCCTCGTCGCGCAGGCCTGGCACTGGGTCGACCCCGCCCGCGCCGTGCCCGAGATCGCCCGCGTCCTGCGTCCCGGCGGCACCCTCGGCCTCGTCTGGAACATCCGCGACGAGTCCGTGCCGTGGCTGGCGGAGCTCAGCCGGGTGATGCGCCAACCCCGCGAGCGCGACATGGGGTCGGACGCACCGGTCGTTGGTGCGCCGTTCGGCAGCGTCGAGCGGTACGACGTCCCCTGGGTGCACGAGCTGGGTCGCGACGAGTTCCTCGCCATGATCGCGTCGCGCAGCTACGTCATCACGCTCTCGCCCGACGACCGCGCGGCCCTGCTGCGCGACGTCGAGCGGCTGCTCGACACGCACCCGGACACCCGCGGCGCCGACCTGATCCGCCTGCCCTACGTGGCGCGGTGCTCGCGGGCCGTCCTGCCCGGCTGAGTCGCGCCTCCTCGGCACCCACCCTGCGAGCCCGCCTCGTCGGCACCCACCCTGCGAGCCCGCCTCGTCGTCCCCGGACGCGGGCGGGCCTGCAGGGCACGGGCAGCACGCACGAATAGGGTCGGGTCATGGACCAGGAGGCGCGGCTCGTCACGGTCGACCACGCCTGGTCGGGCCGGTGGTCCGGTCGCAGCCTGTTGCGCCTCGACGCCCACGGCGTGGTCTTCGCCGGATCGGCCGACGCGCACGACGCCGACACCCTGGCCGGCGCCGAGCTGCCCCACGTGCCGGGCACCGTGCTCGCCCCCTTCACCGACTCGCACGTCCACCTCGGCCTGATCGACGCCACGCAGCTGCCCGTCGGCGGCATCTCGCGGGTCGTCGACCTCGGGTGGGACCCGACGGTCGCCTCCGGCTGGCTCGGCCGGTCGGGTCGCGACGGCTGGCCCGAGGTGGCGATCGCCGGCGGGTTGATCACGGCGCCGGGCGGGTACCCGAGCCGGGCGGGCTGGGCGCCGCCCCGCGCCTCCCTCCCGGTCGGCGGCCTCCGCGCCTCGACCCGGCTGCGCCGCGCGGCCCGGCTCGTCGAGCAGCAGCACGCCCTCGGCGCCTCGATCGTCAAGGTCGCCCTGAACTCCGACGTCGGCCCCGTCCTCGACGACGCGATGCTGGCCGCCGTCGTCGACGCCGCACACGGGCTCGACCTGCCCGTGGTCGCCCACGTCCAGGGCGTCGGCCAGGCGGCACGCGCGGCCGACGCCGGGGTCGACCGGCTCGCCCACACGCCCTTCAGCGAACGGCTCGACGACGACCTCATCGCCCGGCTGGCCGCGTCCACGACGTGGGTGAGCACGCTCGACATCCATGGCTACGGTCTCGGTGGGGTCGCGCACGAGACAGCCGTCGACAACCTGTCGCGGTTCCGTGCCGCCGGGGGCCGGGTGCTCTACGGCACCGACCTCGGCAACGGCGACCTTCCGCTCGGGGTGAACGAACGCGAGCTGCGCGCGATGGGTCGGGCCGGCTTCGGGCTCGCCGGCCTGCTCGACGCCCTCGCCCCCGACGTCGCCGGGCCCACCGGCGGTGCGCGCCTGCCGTTCACCCGCGTGACCTGGATCGCCGACGCGCCCCGCGCCTCCGCGGCCTCCGACGAACGGGCCGCCTGGCTCGCCCGCGCGACCGCACTGACCGCCGACGAGCTGCTCGCCGTCGCCCTCGAGGAGAAGACCCGATGACCGATCCGCTCGCCTACCCCGTCGACGCCACCGACCCCGACGAGCAGGCCTCGGCGCATCCCGCCGGCCCGCTCGACGCCACCGACCCGCTGGCGTCGTACGTCGACCGGTTCGTACCGGCCGTCGACGTGGTGTCGTACCTCGACGGCAACTCGCTCGGGCGGCCCGTGACCGCCACGCTGTCGCGGCTGTCCGAATTCGTCGAGGGCGCCTGGGGCACGCGGTTGATCCGCTCGTGGGACGAACGCTGGATGGCCCTGCCGACCGAGCTCGGCGACCGCATCGCGGCGGCCTGCCTCGGTGCCGCCCCGGGCCAGACGGTCGTGGCCGACTCGACGACCGTGCTGCTCTACAAGGCGATCCGCGCGGGCCTGCGGGCCCGGCCCGACCGCCACGAGATCGTCATCGACGACGACCAGTTCCCGACCGACCGCTTCGTCGTCGAGGGCATCGCCCGCGAGCACGGGGCCACGATCCGCTGGATCGCCGTC
This sequence comes from Frigoribacterium sp. SL97, assembly GCF_026625765.1. NCBI lineage: Bacteria > Bacillati > Actinomycetota > Actinomycetes > Micrococcales > Microbacteriaceae > Frigoribacterium > Frigoribacterium sp. SL97. The sequence goes on along the minus strand of NZ_CP113062.1, from coordinate 1,108,179 downwards.
GACAAGGCGACCGGCGTGACCGTGTCGCAGGTGCGCGACGTCGTCGGGCCCGACACCGCACTGCTGCTGGTGAACCACGTGTCGTATCGATCGGGCTGGCTGGTCGACCTGCCCGCGATCACGACGCTCGTGCACGAGGCGGGCGGTCTCGTGCTGGCCGACCTCTGCCACAGCGTCGGCGTCGTGCCGATGCAGCTCGACGAGTGGGGCGTCGACCTCGCCGTCGGCTGCACCTACAAGTACCTGAACGGTGGGCCGGGAGCCCCCGCGTTCGTCTACGCCCGCGCCTCGCTGCTGCCCGAGCTCGACCAGCCGATCCAGGGGTGGATGGGCGCCGCCGACGTGTTCGCCATGGCCGACGGGTACCAGCCGGCGACCGGCATCCGGCGGTTCATCAGCGGCACTCCCCCGGTGATGGGCATGCTCGCGATGCACGACATGCTCGACCTGATCGACGAGGCCGGCATCGATGCCATCCGGTCGAAGTCGCTCGCCCTGACCGACTACGCCTTCGACCTCGTCGACGCCTGGCTCGTGCCGCTCGGGGTGACCGTCGCGACGCCTCGCGAACCGGACCGCCGCGGCAGCCACGTCACGATCACGCACGACTCGTTCCGGTCGATCGTGGCGCGGCTCTGGGAGGCCGGTGTCGTCCCTGACTTCCGCAACCCCGACGCGCTGCGCATCGGACTGTCGCCGCTCAGCACCTCGTTCGCCGAGGTGCGGATCGGCATCGCCGCGATTCGTGCGGCGCTGCTCGCCGACTGAGGCCGAGCGAGGTCGGACCGGACGCAGAACAGGCGCCGCCCGGGATGGGCGACGCCTGTTGCGTGGTGCGGGGGTGGGTTAGAAGTCCCAGTCCTCGTCTTCGGTGTTGACGGCCTTGCCGATGACGTACGACGAACCCGACCCCGAGAAGAAGTCGTGGTTCTCGTCGGCGTTCGGCGAGAGCGCGGACAGGATCGCCGGGTTCACGTCGGTCGTCTCTTTGGGGAACATCGGCTCGTAGCCGAGGTTCATCAGCGCCTTGTTGGCGTTGTAGTGCAGGAACTTCTTGACGTCTTCGCTGAGGCCGACGCCGTCGTAGAGGTCTTGCGTGTACTGGATCTCGTTCTCGTAGAGCTCGAAGAGCAGGTTGAACGTGTAGTCCTTGATCTCTTGCTTGCGCTCGTCCGAGGCGCCTTCGAGACCCTTCTGGAACTTGTAGCCGATGTAGTACCCGTGCACGGCCTCGTCGCGGATGATGAGGCGGATGAGGTCGGCCGTGTTGGTCAGCTTGGCGCGCGACGACCAGTACATCGGCAGGTAGAAGCCGCTGTAGAACAGGAACGACTCGAGCAGCGTCGAGGCGACCTTGCGCTTCAGCGGGTCGTCGCCCGTGTAGTAGTCGAGGACGATCTGGGCCTTCTTCTGCAGGTTGACGTTCTCGGTCGACCAGCGGAAGGCGTCGTCGATCTCGGGGGTCGACGCGAGGGTCGAGAAGATCGACGAGTAGCTCTTGGCGTGCACCGACTCCATGAACGCGATGTTCGTGTAGACGGCTTCTTCGTGCGGGGTGATCGCGTCGGGGATCAGGCTGATCGCGCCGACGGTGCCCTGGATGGTGTCGAGCAGCGTCAGGCCGGTGAAGACCCGCATCGTCATCTGCTGCTCTTCGGGCGTGAGGGTGTTCCACGACTGGACGTCGTTCGACAGCGGGATCTTCTCGGGCAGCCAGAAGTTGTTGACCAGCCGGTTCCAGACCTCGACGTCCTTGTCGTCGTGGATGCGGTTCCAGTTGATCGCACTGACCGACGAGATCAGCGGGACCGACTTGCCGGTGGCGTGGACCGGATCGGTGAGGGTCATGACGTGCCTTTCAGGAGCAGGAATGTGAGTTCAGGAGGCGCGGGCCGGTCGTCGAGACCGGCCCGCGCCGGGTGGCGCAAGGACTCGAGGCGCGAGGGCCTAGAGCATGCAGCTGACGCAGCCATCGACCTCGGTGCCCTCGAGCGCGAGCTGGCGGAGACGGATGTAGTAGATCGTCTTGATGCCCTTGCGCCATGCGTAGATCTGCGCCTTGTTGATGTCGCGCGTGCTCGCCGTGTCTTTGAAGAACAGCGTGAGCGACAGGCCCTGGTCGACGTGCTGCGTCGCCGCGGCGTAGGTGTCGATGATCTTCTCGGGCCCGATCTCGTAGGCGTCGGTGTAGTACTCGAGGTTGTCGTTCGTCATGAACGGCGCCGGGTAGTACACGCGACCGAGCTTGCCCTCTTTGCGGATCTCGATCTTCGACGCGATCGGGTGGATCGACGACGTCGAGTGGTTGATGTACGAGATCGACCCGGTCGGCGGTACGGCCTGGAGGTTCTGGTTGTAGATGCCGTGCTGCATGATGCTGGCCTTGAGCGCGAGCCAGTCGTCCTGCGTGGGGATCGCGACGCCGGCGTCGGCGAACAGTGCCGCCGCCCGCTCGGTCTCGGGCTTCCACTCGGTCTCGGTGTACTTGTCGAAGAAGGTGCCCGACGCGTAGGTCGAGTCCTCGAAGCCGCCGAAGGTGACGCCACGCTCGATCGCGATGGTGTTCGAGGCGCGCAGGGCGTGGAACAGCACCGTGTAGAAGTAGATGTTCGTGAAGTCGATCGCCTCGGGCGTGCCGTAGTGCACCCGCTCGCGGGCGAGGTAGCCGTGCAGGTTCATCTGGCCGAGGCCGATGGCGTGCGACTGGTCGTTGCCGACCTCGATCGAGCGGACCGACGTGATGTGGCTCATGTCGCTGACGGCGCTGAGGCCACGGATCGCGGTCTCGACGGTCTTGCCGAGGTCGGGGGCGTCCATCGACAGGGCGATGTTCATCGAGCCGAGGTTGCAGCTGATGTCCTTGCCGATCTCGTTGTACGAGAGGTCTTCGTTGAAGGTCGTCGGCGTGTTGACCTGCAGGATCTCGGAGCACAGGTTCGACATGTTGATGCGACCCTTGATCGGGTTCGCCTTGTTGACCGTGTCCTCGAACACGATGTAGGGGTAGCCCGACTCGAACTGGATCTCGGCGATCGTCTGGAAGAAGTCGCGCGCCTTGATCTTGGTCTTCTTGATGCGCGAGTCGGCGACCATCTCGCGGTACTTCTCGCTGATCGCGACGTCGCCGAAGGGGACACCGTAGACCTTCTCGACGTCGTACGGCGAGAAGAGGTACATGTCTTCGTTGTTCTTGGCGAGCTCGAACGTGATGTCGGGCACGACGACGCCGAGGGACAGCGTCTTGATGCGGATCTTCTCGTCGGCGTTCTCACGCTTGGTGTCGAGGAAGCGCATGATGTCGGGGTGGTGTGCGCTGAGGTACACCGCACCGGCACCCTGGCGGGCACCGAGCTGGTTCGCGTAGCTGAAGCTGTCTTCGAGCAGCTTCATGACGGGGATGATGCCCGACGACTGGTTCTCGATCTGCTTGATCGGGGCGCCGGCCTCGCGGATGTTCGAGAGCGACAGGGCGACTCCGCCACCGCGCTTCGACAGCTGCAGCGACGAGTTGATGCCGCGCGAGATGGACTCCATGTTGTCTTCGATGCGCAGCAGGAAGCAGCTGACGAGCTCGCCGCGCTGGGCCTTCGCCGTGTTGAGGAAGGTCGGCGTGGCCGGCTGGAACCGGCCCGCGATGATCTCTTCGACGAGGTCGACGGCGAGCTTCTCGTCGCCCTGGGCCAGGCCGAGGGCGGTCATGACGACGCGGTCCTCGAAGCGCTCGAGGTAGCGCTTGCCGTCGAACGTCTTGAGCGTGTACGAGGTGTAGTACTTGAACGCGCCGAGGAAGGTCTGGAAGCGGAACTTCTTCGAGTACGCGAGGTCGTTCAGCTTCTCGATGAAGGCGAAGTCGTACTGCTCGATGGTGGCGAGCTCGTAGTACTCGTTCTCGACAAGGTAGTCGAGACGCTCACGCAGGTTGTGGAAGAAGACCGTGTTCTGGTTGACGTGCTGCAGGAAGTACTGCTTCGCCGCCTCGCGGTCCTTCTCGAACTGGATCTCGCCGGACGGACCGTAGAGGTTCAGCATCGCGTTCAGGGAGTGGTAGTCCATCCCCGAGCTGAGACCCTGCCCCGGGGCGGCGATCACTTCGAGGTCATCGACTGCTGCGTCCAAAATTCTTCCAATCCTGTGTGTACGGCTTGTACGTCGTCTGGTGTTCCGAAGACTTCGAAACGGTAGAGAAGGGGAACGTCGCACTTGGCGGCGACGATGTCACCGGCCAGGCAGTAGCCCTCTCCGAAGTTGGTGTTGCCCGCCGCGATCACGCCTCGGATGAGGCGCCGGTTGCCCTCGTCGTTGAGGAACCGGATGACCTGCTTCGGGACGGCGCCTCGTCCTTCGCCGCCACCGTAGGTCGGCAGGACGAGGACGTAGGGGTCACGGACGTGGAGCGGCGGCTCGGACGGGAACAGCGGGATGCGCCGGGCCGGGAGACCGAGCTTCTTGACGAAGCGGTCGGTGTTGCCCGAGACGCTCGAGAAGTAGACGAGTTCGTTCGTCATGACGAGTCCTCGCCTCCGACGTGGTGTGGGCCCGAGCCCCGGGTCATCCGACTGGTGGGGCGCTGTGCGCCGGGTCGACTAGTCGACCTTGGCGGCCAGCGCGGCGATCTTGTCGGGGCGGAAACCGCTCCAGTGGTCGTCGTCGGCGATGACCACGGGGGCCTGCATGTAGCCGAGGGCGCGGACCTTCTCGAGGGCGGCGTCGTCGGCCGTGACGTCGAGCACGTCGTACTCGATGCCCTTGTTGTCGAGGGCTCGGTAGGTGGCCGTGCACTGGACGCAGGACGGCTTGGTGTAGACGGTGATGGCCATGGGATCCCCTGTGTTCTGGCCGGCCCCTGAGGCCGGATCGGTGGTTCGTGAGCCTGCGGGTCGTGGTGCCCGTGGCGACTCCTCGATACTACATCTAGTGGCCCGGGGTTGCCCCCACAACTAGATGCGGTGTTACACGCCTGTAGTTCGTCTCGCAGAGTTGTCCACAGGGAACCGCACACGTTTTGCACAGAACGAGGGCGGTTCTCCCCGGTTCTGCGCCGTTCTCCACATGTTCGTCCCCACCACCGACACTCGTCGACGGATGTCCCCAGTTCGGGACCACGGCGTGTCGCGGACCGCGGACCCACTCGTAGACTTGTCCCCTCGTGAGCACCTATTCGACCCTGCTGAAGACGCCCGGCGTCTCGCGCATCATCGCGGCCCAGCTGACCGCGCGCTTCCCGTTCGGCATGCTGTCGCTCGCGTTCCTGCTGCACGTCGAGCACGTCCACCACTCGTACGCCGCGGCCGGTCTCGTCCTCGCGGCGACGAGCATCGGTCAGGCGATCTCGGGGCCGCTCACCAGCCGGTGGATGGGCCGCTGGGCGATGCGCCCCGTGCTCACCCTGACCCTGGTGGTCTGCCTCATCACGATGGTCACCTTCACCCTGTACGACTTCTCGGTGCCGGTGTTCATGGCGCTCGGCTTCGTGACGGGCCTCAGCGTGCCTCCCGTCCAGCCGGCCGTCCGCACCATCTACCCGAAGATGGTCACCTCGAACCAGCTCACCCCCCTCTTCTCCCTCGACGCGTCCGCGCAAGAGATCATCTGGGTCGCCGGTCCGGTCATCACGACCTTCGTCGGCACGCAGGTCGGCACGCGAGAGGCGATCTGGCTCGCGGCCGCGTTCCTGGTCGGCGGCGGCATCTGGTTCATCGCCTCGCCCGAGGTCGGACGCGTCCGCATCCCCCGCAGCAAGCGGGCCTTCGGCAAGGTGCTGGCCCGGCCGACCGTGCTGCTCGCGACCGTCGCCGGGTTCCTGCTCATCGGCGCCTGCGCCGCGGTCGAGGCCGGCGTCGTCGCGCTCTTCGGCGAGGGGAGCGCCGACTCGGGCATCGCCCTGGCGATCTTCGCCGCGGGGTCGCTGGTCGGCGGTCTCGCCCTCGGGCACGTCCCGGTCGGCCCGTGGGCGCTCGCCCGCCGCATCGCCATCGTGTTCGTGGGCATGACCCTCGCGATCTTCGCGACGGGCCTCTGGCCGATCAGCATCACGCTGCTGATCGCGGGCGTCGGCATCGCACCCGCCCTGGCCGTGATGTTCGCGATCGTCTCGTCGAGCGTGAAGTTCAGCGACACGGCCGAGGCCTACGGCTGGGCCGGCACCGGCCAGCTGATCGGCTCGGCCCTGGGTTCGGCCATCGCCGGCTTCGCGATCGACCACGTCGGCGGCCAGGGCGGGCTCATCGTCGCCGCCTGCTTCGCCTTCGTCGGCATGATCGTCGGGGCCGCGTTCCACAAGGCGCTGCCCGACCTCCGCGGCCGTGACGCCAGCCCCCTGCCCGACACCGAACCGGTGCCGGTCCAGACGAGCTGACCCGCGCCTCCTCGTCCATCGGTCGACGGGCCCGGCGCGCACCGTTCACCGGACGGTCGCCCGGTGCGTGCGACACGCGTCGGTCGGTCGCTGGCAGAGTTGGGGCATGCCCTCCATCGACGTGCCCCAGATCACCCTCAACGACGGCCGCACGATCCCCCAGCTCGGCCTCGGCGTCTACAAGGTCGCCGACGACGAGGCCGAGCGGGTCGTCGAGACCGCCCTCGCCGAGGGGTACCGCCACCTCGACACGGCCGAGTTCTACGCCAACGAGCGGGGCGTGGGCCGGGCCCTGCGGGCCTCGGGCGTGCCGCGCGACGAGGTGTTCCTCACGACCAAGGTCTGGAACACCGCGCACGGCTACGACGAGACGCTCCGCTCGTTCGACGAGAGCCTGACGAAGCTCGGCACCGACCACGTCGACCTCTACCTCATCCACTGGCCGGCTCCGCGGCAGGACAAGTACGTCGAGACCTACCGCGCGCTCGAGACGATCCGGGCCGAGGGCCGCGCGCTCTCGATCGGCGTGAGCAACTTCCAGATCGCGCACCTCGAGCGCCTGATGGCCGAGACCGACGTCGTGCCGGCCATCAACCAGGTCGAGGCGCACCCGTGGTTGCAGCAACGCGAGCTGCGCGACTTCGACGCCACCCACGGCATCGTCACCGAGGCGTGGTCGCCGCTGGCGCGAGGGCGCATCCTGGACAACGCCGCCCTGGTGCGCATCGGTGCGAAGCACGGGGTCACCCCGGCCCAGGTGACGATCCGCTGGCACCTGCAGCAGGGCCTCGTCGTGATCCCGAAGTCGGTCACTCCGTCGCGCATCCGCGCCAACCTCGACGTCTTCGGCTTCGAGCTCGACGCCGGCGACCTCGCCGCCGTCGCGGGCATCGAGACGGGCGAGCGCACCGGGTCGCACCCCGACCACAACGGCTGACACGGGCGGGCGCCACCCCACCGGGCGATCGCTGACACCCCGCAGGAGGCGCGGGTCCGGTCGGTCGCGCCCGGCACGTTACCGTGGACCGGCAACCCGTCGACGCAAGGAGCACCCCGCATGACCATCACCGCCGCAGCAGACGGATCGGCCCTCGGCAACCCCGGTCCCGCCGGATGGGCCTGGTACGTCGACGACGAGCGGTGGGCGGCCGGCGGCTGGCCGCGTGCCACCAACAACCAGGGCGAGCTCACCGCCGTGCTCGAGCTGCTGCGCGCCACGGCCGGAACCGACGACGACCTGCACATCCTGTGCGACAGCCAGTACACGATCAAGGCCTGCACCGAGTGGATGCCCGGCTGGAAGCGCAAGGGCTGGCGGAAGGCCGACGGCAAGCCCGTGCTCAACGTCGAGATCCTCAAGGAGCTCGATGCCGCCCTGGCCGGGCGGAAGGTGCGCTTCGAGTGGGTCCGCGGCCACGTCGGCCACGAGATGAACGAGGCGGCCGACGTGCGGGCCCGGGGCGCGGCCACGGCGTTCCAGAACCGCACCGACGTGCCGTCCGGGCCCGGCTGGCCGGGGGCACCGGTCGCCACGACCGACCCGATCGCGGCGCCGGCGACCCCGCCCGCGCCTCCGGCGACGCTCTTCTGACGCGCCCCACCCGCACCGCACCGCACCGCACCGCGAATCGGGCACCGCACCTGATCTAGACGCGGTGCCGTGCACGAGTCGCGGTGCCGCACCGCGCAAGGCAAGCAGCGCCGCGCCGCGCGGCTACATCGAGGGGTGCGTGCTCGACAGCCCGCCGTCGACGACGAACTGGGCGCCGGTCGAGAAGGCCGAGTCGTCGCTCGCGAGGTGCAGGGCGAGCCCGGCGACCTCGTCGGGCTTGGCGAGTCGACCCCGCGGGCTCATGGCGCGGAACGCGTCGAGCACCTGCGGCTGGGCCTCGACCTGACGGCGGAACAGGGCGGTGTCGGTCGGGCCGGGGTGGAGCGAGTTGATGCGGATGTTCCAGCCCTCCTGGGCGGCGTGTGCGGCACTCGACCGGGTGAGCCCGACCAGCGCGTGCTTGCTCGCCGTGTAGGCCGCGTCGTCACCGAAGCCGAGGAAGGACGTCGCCGGAGCCAGGTTGATGATCGACCCGCCCTCGCCGTCGGGGTTCGCGCGCATCTGTTCGATGGCGAAGCGCGTGCCGAGCATGACGCCGGTGACGTTGACCGCGAAGACGCGGTTCCAGCTCTCGAGCTGGGTGACGTCGATCGACTGACCCGAGACGATGCCGGCGTTGTTGACCAGCACGTCGAGTCGGCCGTAGTGCTCGGCGATGCGGTCCATGACGCGCTTCCAGTCGCCGCCGTTGGCGACGTCGTGCTGCACGAACTCGGCCCCCGTCTCGGCGGCCACGGCCGCCCCGTCGACGATGTCGGTCGCGACGACCCGGGCCCCCTCGTCGGCGAACCGGCGGACGATCGCCTCGCCGATGCCCGAGGCTGCCCCGGTGACGATGGCGACTTTGCCGGACAGACGAGACATGGCGACCTCTTCGTGGTGGAACGCGGGTGGAGCTGGTCGGCTGCCGGGGTGGGGCGCGACCCTACGAGATTACCCCTCGACGGGTGACGGTCGGCTCCGCTCGGAGGCCGGCCCGACGGCCGTGACGGTCACGACGGCCTCGCCTCGCTCGTCGCTCGAGGCGAGGTCGACCACGGCCGAGATGCCGAAGTCGTGGTCGCCCTCGGGGTCGGCGAGGATCTGCCGCACCCGCCACACCGTGGGCAGTTGCTCGACCTGGAGCATCTGTGGGCCCCGGGCCGCGGCGTCCGTGCCGATGGAGTCGTACTCGTCGTAGTACCGGTCGAGGGCCTCGCCCCAGCGGTCGGCGTCCCAGCCCGAGCCCGCGTCGAGGGCCCCGAGGGCGTCCGCGTCGTCGCGGGCGGCGAGTTCGACGCGACGGAACAGCTCGTTGCGCACCATGATCCGGAAGGCCCGGGCGTTGGCGGTGAGGTTGCGGAGCGTCGGGGGCACGATCTCGTCGTGGGCCTCGAGCTCGCTCGGGTTCACCATCTCTTCCCACTCGTCGAGCAGGCTGGAGTCGACCTGCCGGACGAGTTCGCCGAGCCACTCGATGACGTCGACCAGCTCGTCGGTCTTCGCCTCGTCCGGCACCGTCTGCCGCAACGCGCGGAAGGCGTCGGACAGGTAGCGCAGCACGAGCCCCTCGGAGCGGGCCAACCCGTAGAAGGCCACGAAGTCGCCGAACGTCATGGCGCGCTCGTACAGGTCGCGCACGACCGACTTGGGGCTGAGCGCGAAGTCGCCGATCCAGGGCTGCGAGGCCGCGTACGTCTCGAACAGGGCGGTCAACAACTCGTCGAGCGGCTTGGGCCAGGTGACCTCCTCGAGGAGTTCCATGCGCTGGTCGTACTCGATGCCCTCGGACTTCATCGCGGCCACGGCCTCGCCGCGGGCCTTGAACTGCTGCTGCGACAGGATCGGCCGGGGGTCGTCGAGGGTCGCCTCGACCACGGACACCATGTCGAGGGCGTAGGTGGGCGACTCGACGTCGAGCACCTCGAAGGTCGCCAGGGCGAAGGGCGACAATGGCTGGTTGAGGGCGAAGTTGGCCTGCAGGTCGACGGTCAGGCGGATGGTCGGAGCGCCTCCGTCGGGCGAGGCCTCTTGTACGACGACCTCGGCGGTGCGCAGCGTGCGGTAGATCGAGATGGCCTGCCGGGCCATGGCGTACTGCTTGGCGAGGGGCTCGTGGTTGTCGAAGACCAGCGAGCGCACGTTGGCGAAGACGTCGCCGCCGCGCCCGATGACGTTGAGCAGCATGGCGTGGGTGACCTGCATGTGCGAGGTCAGGGCCTCCGGCTCGGCGGCGATGAGCTTGGTGAAGCTGGGTTCGCCCCAGGACACGAAGCCGTCGGGCGCCTTCTTGCGGACGATCTTGCGCTTCTTCTTCGGGTCGTCGCCCGCCCGCTCGATCTGCTTGAGGTTGTCGATCTCGTGCTCGGGCGCCTGGAGCGTGACCGTGCCCGAGGTGTCGTAGCCCGCGCGACCGGCCCGCCCGGCGATCTGGTGGAACTCTCGCGCGCTGACCTGGCGCATGCGGGTGCCGTCGAACTTGGTCAGCGCCGTCAGCAACACCGTGCGGATCGGCACGTTGATGCCGACGCCGAGCGTGTCCGTGCCGCAGATGACCCGCAGCAGGCCGCGTTGCGCCAGTTGCTCGACGAGGCGACGGTACTTGGGCAGCATGCCCGCGTGGTGCACCCCGATGCCCGAGCGCACCAGGCGGTTGAGGGTCTTGCCGAACCCGGTGCTGAACCGGAAACCGCCGATCAGTTCGGCGATCTCGTCGCGCTGCTCGCGGCTGGCGACCTTGATGCTCGACAGCGCCTGCGCCCGCTCGAGCGCCGCGGCCTGGGAGAAGTGCACGACGTAGACGGGCGCCTCGCCGGTCGAGAGCAGTTCTTCGACCGTCTCCTGCACGGGCGTCTGCGCGTAGAAGTAGTGCAGCGGCACGGGACGCTCGACGCCCGTGACCCGAGCCACGGGCCGACCGGTGCGCCGTGCGAGGTCGTCGGTGATGCGGGTGACGTCACCCAGCGTCGCCGACATCAGCAGGAACTGCGCACGCGGCAGCAGCAACAGCGGCACCTGCCAGGCCCAGCCGCGAGACTGGTCGCCGTAGAAGTGGAACTCGTCCATCACGACCTGGTCGACGGCGGCGTCGGCCCCGTGCCGCAGGGCCAGGTTCGCGAGGATCTCGGCCGTGCAGCAGATGATCGGCGCGTCGGAGTTCACCGACGAGTCGCCGGTCACCATGCCGACGTTCTCGGGCCCGAAGAGCTCGACCAACGCGAAGAACTTCTCGCTGACCAGGGCCTTGATCGGGGCCGTGTAGTACGACCGCCCGCCCTGGCTCAGGGCGACGAAGTGGGCGCCGGCCGCGACGAGCGACTTGCCCGTGCCGGTCGGCGTGCTGAGGATCACCGACGCGCCTCCGACGAGCTCCATCATCGCTTCGTCCTGGGCCGGGTAGAGGGGCAGCCCCCGCGACTCGGCCCACTCGGCGAAGGCCGTGTACGCCGCGTCGGCGTCGTACGAGTCGGCGCCCGGCGTCGAGGGGAGCAGGGCGGCGAGGGGGGCGACGGGAGCGGGCGACATGATGAGTCAACCCTGCACCATCCACCGGTCCGACGGCGACGACCACGGACGGGTCGTCCGGCCGCGGGAGCGCGACGACGCTCCCGCGGCCGGTCCCCCGCCTCGTGCCCTGAACCTCCGCGAGGTGAGGGGGCCTCAAGTAAAGCACGAGGAGGCGCGACTCGCGACCCCGAGGACGCCCGGTCCGCGACGACCGCCGGGACGAGAAGAGGGCACGCTCCGGTCGACGAGCGGAGCTCGGACCAGGGCGTGCCCACCGGACCCACGGCCGAGGACCTCACGAAGTCGGATCAGGAGACCACGCTGCGTTCGTCGGCCGCTTGACGGGAACGGGCGCCCCGGTAACCAGCCGGTGAGCGCACTACACCGTACCTCGGACGATGCCCGAGGTGGTGGGTGACTTCCAGGTGATTGGAACACCTCGTAATCCGGATGAAACACCGGACGGCTAACGTCGCGATGAACCAACTGGTTCACATCTCTCGACGGGAGCCCCGATGACCCGCACCACGTCGCTCGACCCGGTCGAACGCTCGGCGTTCGCCGCCTTCCCGAGCGGGGTCGCCGCGCTCGCCGCCACCGGGGTCGACGGCCCGGACGGCATGGTCGTCTCGAGCTTCACGGTCGGGGCCTCGTTCGACCCGCCGATGGTGACGTTCTCCGCGCGTCAGGACTCGGCGACCTGGGCCCGCCTGCGCACGGCGCCGCGCCTCGGCGTCTCGGTGCTCGCCGCCGACCAGGGCCTGCTCTGCCGTCAGCTCTCGTCGCGCACGCGGGCCGCCCGGTTCGCCGGCGTCGACCACGTCGTCACCGACGACGGGGCCGTCCTGGTGTCGGGCACCCCGCTGCGGCTCGAGTGCGTGGTGCACCGCGAGGTGCCCGCCGGCGACCACGTCGTGGTCATCCTGCAGGTGCTCGGCGCCCGGGTCGACGACACGGCGGCGCCGCTCGTCTACCACGGCACCGCCTTCCACTCGCTGCAGCCGATCGGCTGACGCGTCGACCGGCCCGACGGCTCAGGCGACGCGTCCCGGGCCGCCGAGGAGCCCGTCGACCTGGTCGACGGCGCCTTCGACGGCGGCCTCGTCGGCCGGGGACTCGCCGTTCAGCTCGACCTCCTCGGGGCTGTCGCCGTGCACGGCCGCCGGGTCGGTGCGCTCGTCGGCGTCGTGGTTCGCGGGGTTCGTGGGCGTGCTCATGAGGGCCTCTCTCGGGGGCCGACGGTCGACCCCGGTCAGGCCGAAGCTACCCGGCACGTCCGACACGGCTCCCAGCGGATGCGGACCCCCACCGCGCCTCCCGGGCGTCGGGACGGAGTCGGCCCGACCACCCGCGTCCGACCACGGAGGCCCGCCGGCTAGTAGAAACGACGGAGGCGCGGAGCCCGATCCGCGCACCCCCAGACCCGCCGGGCGTCCGGCAGAAAGGGCCGACGATGTCGTCTCCCCGCACCCCCACCACCCGAGTCGCCGTCACCGGCGGCAGCGGCAAGCTCGGCCGCGCCGTCGTCCGCGACCTCGCCGACCACGGCTACGAGGTCGTCCTGCTCGACCGCGTCCCCAGCCCCGACCCCGTCGACGGCGTCGTCTTCGTCAAGGTCGACCTGACCGACTACGGCCAGGTCGCCCAGGCGCTCACGAGCGTGGACGACCGGTACGACCACATCGACGCCGTCGTGCACCTCGGCGCCATCCCGGCCCCCGGCCTGGTGCCGAACGCCGCCCTCTTCACGAACAACGTGACGTCGAGCTACAACGTGTTCGCGGCCGCCCGTGCCGCGAAGATCCGCAACGTCGTCTGGGCCTCGAGCGAGACCCTGCTCGGCATCCCGTTCGACATCGATCCGCCGTACCTGCCGCTCGACGAGGAGTACGCCGTGCGCCCCGAGTCGTCGTACTCGCTGGGCAAGGCCGTCGAGGAGGAGATGGCGCGGCACTTCACGCGGTGGGACCGTCAGCTCAAGCTGATCGGCCTGCGCTTCTCGAACGTGATGGACGACGGCGACTACTCGGAGTACCCCTTCGACGAGACCCCCGAGAAGCGCACCTTCAACCTGTTCTCGTACATCGACGCCCGCGACGGCGCCCAGGCCGTGCGCAAGGCGCTCGAGAGCGACCTCGTCGGCTTCGAGGCGTTCATCATCGCGGCGTCCGACACCGTGATGAACACGCCGACGGCCGTGCTCGCCGAGCAGTACTGGCCGCAGGTCGAGAAGCGCCGGGCGGTCGAGGGCGTCGAGCCGCTGCTCAGCAGCGACAAGGCCCGCGACCTGCTCGGCTTCGTACCCGAGTACTCGTGGCGCGAGTGGGGCGAGCGCACGGGCAACCACCGCGGCTGACGCCCGCTCCGCGCACCTACGACCCGCGCCTCCTGATTCGACGGACCAGGAGGCGCGGGTCGCGTCACGCGGCGCGCCTCACCCCTCGAGCACGACCGTCGCCTCGAGCGGCAGCTCGGCGACGGACGACCCGACGTGCACCGTGAAGGCGCCCGGCTCGTGGGCCCAGGACCCGTCGCGCCAGTCGGCGAACGCCCGGGCCGGGACGGTCACCTCGACACGGCTCGTCCCCCCGACCGGCACCACGACGGGCGCGAACCCGACGAGCCACCGCACCGGACGGTCGACCACGGAGTCGGGGCGCGAGGCGTAGACCTGGACCACGTGCTTGCCCTCGCGGGCGCCGGTGTTGGTGACGTCGACGGCCACCTGCACCGCGCCTCCTGCGCTCACCGTCGAGGTCACGTCGAGGCCCGAGAGCGACCAGGTCGTGTAGCCGAGGCCGTGCCCGAACGGGTAGGCCGGGGTCGTGCCGGCCTTCAGCCAGGCGCGGTAGCCGACGTGGATGCCCTCGTCGTAGACGACCTCGCCGTCGACGGGGGTGACGTCGATCACGGGCACGTCCGCCTGCGTGGCGGGCCACGTCGTGGGCAGGCGGCCGCCGGGCTCGACGGCACCGGTGAGGACGTCGCCGAGCGCGTGGCCGTACTCCTGACCACCGAACCAGGTGAGGAACAGGGCGTCGACCTCGTCACGCCACGGCATCGTGACCGGCGACCCCGCGTTGACGACCACGACGGTCGTCGCGGCGGCCGCCGCCACGCGCGAGACGAGCTCGTCCTGGCGGCCGGGCAGGTCGAGCGAGGTGCGGTCGAAGCCCTCGGACTCGACCTTGCCGTTCGTGCCCACCACGACGATCGTCAGGTCGGCGGCCGCCGCGGCCGCGACGGCCTCGTCGATCAGCCCGGACGGGTCGGCGTCGTCGGGCTCGATGCCGAAGGTGTAGCTCAGGGCTCCGCCGAGTGCGCTCGCCCCGATGGTGTGGTCGATGACGACGTCGATCGGTCGCCCCTCGACGACCGCCACGGCCGCCGACTGCGACGGCGGTGCGAGGAACGCCGCGCCGAGGTCGTCGCCGACGGCCTCGCTCGTGCCGTCGAGCACGACCTCGCCGTCGACGCGGATGACCGAGTGGCCGACCGAGGCCACGCCGAGCAGGATCTCGCCCGTGACCTCCGGCGTGTAGCGGGTCGAGAATCGCACCGTGTCGCTGCGCTCGATGGGGGCGTCGCCACCGAACCAGACGAGCGCGGTGGCCCGACGGTCCTCCGAGAACAGCTCGTCGTCGCCCGAGCGGAACGACACACGGACGCCGGGTTCGCCCGTCTCGGGATTGGTGATGCGGTCGAGGGGCAGCTCGGCCACGCCCTCTTGCACGACGGCGCCGACCGAGTAGGTCAGGGTGGCGCCCGGGAAGGCCTGCTCGATGCCCTCGACGGGCGTGACGACCTTCTCGGGCAGCACGGTGGCGCTGCCACCGCCCTGGGTCCGCGCGAACCGCGCGTTGTGGCCGACGACGGCGACGGACCGGACGGTCGCGGGGTCGACCGGCACCGCGCCTCCCCGGTCGTGGGCCAGGACGGTGCCGGCGGCCGCGGCCTCGCGGACGAAGGCGATGCCGTCCTCGACCGTGGTCGGCGTCGCGGCGACCGGCTCGAAGCCGTCGAGGGCTCCGACGCGGGCGGCGAGCTGCAACAGGCGCAGCACCTTGCGGTCGATCGAGGCCTCCGGCACCTCTCCCGCCCGCACGGCGGCGACGAGGGCGTCGCCCCAGGGGCCGTCCGGGCCGGGCATCACGAGGTCTTGCGAGTGCTTCGCGCTCTCGACGCTCCGCACGCCGGTCCAGTCGCTGACCACGACGCCGTCGAAGCCCCACTCGCTGTTCAGCGGCGTCTCGAGCAGCTCGTTCTCGGTCGCGGTCACGCCGTTGATCGAGTTGTACGACGACATGACCAGCCAGGCGTGCGCCTCGGTGACGGCCTTCTCGAACGCCAGCAGGTAGAGCTCGCGCAGGGCCCGGTCGCTCACCACGGTGCTCGCGGTGAAGCGGTCCGTCTCGTAGTCGTTGGCGACGTAGTGCTTGGGGGTCGCGCCGACGCCGTTGTCCTGCACGCCGTGGACGTACGCGGCGGCGAGCTCGGCGGTGAGCACCGGGTCCTCGCTGAACGCCTCGAAGTGCCGACCGCC
The DNA here is from genome assembly GCF_026625765.1 of Frigoribacterium sp. SL97. Lineage (NCBI taxonomy): Bacteria > Bacillati > Actinomycetota > Actinomycetes > Micrococcales > Microbacteriaceae > Frigoribacterium > Frigoribacterium sp. SL97. The sequence goes on along the minus strand of NZ_CP113062.1, from coordinate 1,092,183 downwards.
GAGGGGTGACCGGTGCAGGTTGATGGTCGGGCCGAGCACGACGTCGACGCCCTTGCGGCGGGCCTCGACGGCGGCCGCGGCACCGTAACGACGGGCCAGGTCGGGGTCCCAGGACGACGACAACGAGGAGGCGCTGGGCAGGTTCAGGGACGGCGAGCGTTCGTCCCACACCTCGCCGCGCACCCCGCTGGGGCCGTCGCTGACCAGGATGCGCCGCAGGCCGATCTTCTCGTTCGGGTGGGTCGTCCAGAAGTCGCGGCCGGTGAGCAGCTGCACCTTCTCGTCGAGCGTGAGTCGCCCGAGCAACTCTGTCAGTCGGGCCTGGTCGTCCCGGGCCTGGTCGGCACGGATCTGGTCGTCGGCCGCGTCGCCGTCGTGGTGGAGGGTCATGACGTGACGCTACCAGCGAAAACCGAGCGACGGTGGGTTTCGGGCCCGAGCGCCGACGGTCGCGCTAGCCTGACCGCATGGCACAACGGGGTTCGTACGCGAAGGGTGTGGCCAAGCGCACGGAGATCCTCGACACGGCGCTCGAGGTGGTCTCCCGCAACGGCTTCCGCGGCACGTCGGTCCGGGAGCTCGCCGACTCGGTCGGCCTCAGCCAGGCCGGGCTGCTGCACTACTTCGACAGCAAGGACGAACTCTTCACGGCCATCCTGCGTCGACGCGACGAGGTCGACCTCGCGCTCGCCGACCCGCAGGCGGACATCGTCGAGCAGTTGATCACCGTCATCCGGCACAACGCCGACGTGCCCGGGCTGGTCCAGCTGTTCGCCAGCATGTCGACGGCTGCGACGAGCGATCCGAGCCATGCCGCCCACGCGTACTTCGTCGAGCGCTACGCGTCGATCCGCGCCCAGGTCGCCGAGGCGATCACCGCCCGACAGCGACGGGGCGAGGTGCCGGCGGGCGTCGACCCCACCCGCCTCGCGACCGTCCTGCTCGCGGTCAGCGACGGCATGCAGATCCAGTGGATGCTCGACCCCGCCACCGACATGGCCGAGCACGTCGAGCTCGTCTGGCGCCTCGCGCTGGCGACGGTGGGCACCCCCGCCTGACCCCGTCCGGCCGGCGCCCGGCACGTCTTCCGAGCCCGGGACGGGACACGCCCGTCCGGCTCAGGCCCGCAGCATGCCCGTCGTCACCAGTTCGCGGACCTGGGGCAGCAGTTCCGCCCTCAGAGCGGCCTCGTCGGCCCCGAGCAGCTGGGCCAGGGCACCGACGATCGCCCCGACGCTGAGCTCGCCGTCGCAGGCACCGACCAGGGCCGACAGGGCCGTGCCCGAGTCGACCGTTCGGGCGAAGCCGCCGCCCTGCCGCAACGAGATGACCGTGGGGTCGTCGTTGCCCGGCCAGTAGTGGCGCTCCTCGGTGACGTCGCCCGCGACGACCAGCCGACGCGCGGCCAGCTGCTCGTCGTCGAGGTCGCGCAGCAGGTCGACCGCGTCGAGCGTCCCGAGCAGGTGGGCACCGAGTCCCACGTCGTTCTGGCCGAGACCGCCGAGGAGGCGCTCCGTGCGCACCACGGGCAGGCTCGCGTCGCCTGCGGGCCGACGCACCGTCAGGTAGCCGAACCCGACCTCGACGACCCCCCGGGCCTCGAAGTCGCCGAGCCACGCCTCGTACAGGCGCTCGAAGTCGGCGGAACCGGGTCGGGTGCCGCCGTCGCGGATCCAGGTCTCGGAGTACGCGGTCGGGTCCTGCACCTCGCGCTCGACGACCCAGACGTCGACGGCCACGCCGCCCCGGGCCGCCCAGTCGGCGACCGAGTACGCGCCCTTCTTGCCGGCGACCGCACCCGCGCCTCCGGACTCCCAGTTGCCCAGCAGCTGCGCGATGCCGCCCGGCGCGAGGTGGCGCCCGAGGCCCTCGACGACCGAGGCGACGAGGTCGTCGCCGACCATGCCGCCGTCGCGGTACTCGTACTCGGGCACGCCCTCGGCACGCGGCGTGATGACGAAGGGCGGATTCGACACGATGTGGTCGAAGGTCTCCCCGGCGACGGGCTCGAACAGGCTGCCCAGCCTCAGCTCGATGCCGTCGACCAGGTTGAGCGCGGCGTTGAACGCGGCGTAGTCGAGGGCGCGCTGCGAGATGTCGGTGGCCACGACGTGCCGCGCGTGCCGGGCCGCGTGCAGCGCCTGGATGCCACAGCCGGTGCCGAGGTCGAGCGCCCGGTCGACCTGGCGCGAGATCATCAGGCCGGCGAGCGTCGCCGAGGCTCCCCCGACGCCGAGCACGTGGTCCTCTCGCAGCGCCCCCTCGACGACGAGCTCGCCGAGGTCGGAGGCGATCCACCAGCTCGCCTCGCCCGAGGCGTCGACGAAGGCGTACGGACGGAGGTCGACGAGCGCACGGACCGAGTCGCCCTCCCTCGCCACGAGCCCGAGGGCGACCGCGCCCTCGGCGCCCAGGGTCGGCAGGGCGCCGGCCACCGCCTCGACGGCCTGCGGGTAGCCGAGCACGAAGAGCGACGCGAGGGTGGCGGCCGGACGCACGGACTCGTCGCGAGCCGAGCTGCGGGCGAGGGCACGACGGGCCGCGACCCGCTCGCCGCGGAAGAGTGCGGCCCCGGCGTGCGAGCCCCACGCGTCGGCACCCTGCAGCCGCTCGACCGTGAACCCGGACGACGCCAGGTCGGCCCTCAGCCGCGCGAGCAGCTCGGGATCGGTCGAGAGGTGGGGCGTCGGGGCATCGGTCGGGGTCGTCGGAGGCACCCGACCATCATGGTGCAGGAGGCGCGACACCGGTCGCCCCGGACGCCACGGAGCCCCCGTCGCGGACGACGGGGGCTCCGCCCGACACGGGGCCGGTGGACGCGGAACGGCTCAGCTGGTGAACACCACGTCGTCGTAGTCGAACGACGGGGACATCTGGAAGACGATCTGGTCGGCGTCGGCCACCGAGAACACGATGCGGTACGAGATGGACTGGCCGGCCGGGACGACCGTCGTGGGCGAGCTCTCGATGTCGGAGTCGTAGACCTTGCTGGCCTCGACGCCGCCCGAGGTGGCCGTCTCGTAGGGCATCGGGTCGAAGTTGGCGTCGGTGCCGTTCTCGATCGTCACGGTGAAGACCACGGAAGCCGCCTGGTCGGCGCCGCTCGAGTACTCGCCGGGCGTGTACGCCTCAGGGGCCGAGACGGTCAGGGCGATGCCGTCGTCGTAGGTGAAGGTGTCGCCGAAGGCGTTGTTCTCGGCCGAGGCGTCGCCGTCGGCCGTCCCGGTGTCACCCGAGTCGATCGAGCCGCTCGTGGGCAGGGACTCGTTGATGGCCTGGACGGAGGCGAGCCCGACGATGACACCGAAGATCACGACGGCGATGCCGATCAGGACGCCAAGCCCCGACACGATCGTGCCGATCAGGGCGAGCATGCGCGCACCCTTCTTCTTCACGAGCGCGATGATGCCGAGCACGAGGCCGACGATCGCGGGGATCACGCCGAACCCGACGAACGACAGCAGCAGTCCGACGCCGCCGACGACGATCGAGGCGATGCCCAGGCCGTTGCCGCCCTGCGGCGACTGCGGGGCCTGACCGTAGGCGGGAGCGCCGGTCGGGGCGCCAGCGTAGGGCTGCTGCTGGCCGCCGTAGGGCTGCTGCGGCTGCCCGCCGTAGGGCTGCTGCGAGCGGTCGCCCTGCGGCTGCCCGCCGTAGGGCTGCTGCGGGGCTCCGTAGGCGGGCTGGGGAGCACTCGGCGGGGGCGTCGTGCCGTAGGCCGGCTGCGGGGGCCGGGGTGCCGACGGCGGAGGCGTCTGGTCGCCGCGTCCGTTCTCGTCGCGAGGGTCACGGGGCTCGTCGGACGAGCCTTAGGGCGGCTGCGGAGTGCTCATCAGGCAAGCATGTCGTGATCTCGACGTCCCCGAGGGTCGAACAGGCTGCGCGACCGGTTTTCGTTACCGATCTGTCGTAATTGATTCACCCTCCGCAACCTCTCGGCGGTCATGCGCCGAATCGGGGTGGTCAGGCCGGCAGCACCGAGATCTCGAACTCGCCGTACATGTGGGCGGCGTCGCGCAGGTGGCGCAGCGCCTCCTCGGCCTCGGATCGGGAGTGGTACGGCCCCCGGGCCGGCGCGCCGGGCAGGGCGCGGGCGTACGAGTACTGCAGGTACCAGACCGGGTGGTCGTGTTCGTCGTGCTGCACGATGCTGACTGCGAGTGACATGCCCGGATGCTACGACCGCCCTCGGCCCGCCGCACCCGCTCACAGCGGATCCATCAGGTCGCTCGGGCCGACGACGGCGGCGCCGGCATGAGGAAGGCCCGGGTCGTGATCGACCCGGGCCTGATGTGGTGGAGCTAAGGGGATTCGAACCCCTGACCTTCTCATTGCGAACGAGACGCGCTACCAACTGCGCCATAGCCCCAGAAACTGCTCTGCCACGATAGCACCTCGTCGACACCCGGATGAACCCGGGCCGGACGCTCCACGGGTCAGACGGCGCGGCGACGCTGCAGGGCCTCGTCGAGCGAGAAGTCCGACTGCGGCAGGTCGTCGATGATGCCCATGCGGGCGAAGCGACTCGGGGGGCGAGGGGGCGCCACCGGCTCGACCCGCGCCTCCTCGGCGGGGACGGCGGGAGCCGCGACGGGTGCAGGAGGCGCGGTGCGGGCCACCGACGCCCGTCGCGTCGACTGCAGCGCGGCCTCGGCCCGCGCGGCCTCGCGCAGGGCGTCGTGTTGGGCCGACCGGAGGGACTCGACCGAGCGACGGGAGTCCCGCTGCAGCTCGGCCGCCGCGGCGTCGGCCGCCGCGGCGTCCACCGACGCGTCGGGGACGGGGCGCTGGCGGCCGCGCCGCAGGTAGAGGGGCTTCGGGACGGGCACGGGGGTCCACAGGCGCGACTCGGCCGAGGCCTGCTCGTCGCGGATGACGACGCCGTCCCCCATGACGCCGGAGAAGTCCTTGAGCGGCTGCGCGACGGGGGCGACGACCGCCCGGCGGGCGCGCGCCCGCGACACGGCGGCGAGCTGGGTCAGCATCGCGACCGCGCCGGCACCGAAGACGAGGCCGGCGACGACGAGCACCCACGACGACGTCAGGCCCGCGGCGACGCCGCCGACGACGGCGACGACGCTGACGGCGAGCACCACGGTCGAGACCAGGCGTGAGCGCCGGAGCCGACGGGCGGCGAGGGCCGGGTCGCGGTCGGCGGCACGCAACACGGGGGCGGCCGCGGCGAGCTCACGGGTGACGGCACGCTGCCGCGCCGCCTCGTGCGCACGCCTCAGGGCCTCGCGCCGCGCCTCCTCGTGTCGCAGGATCTTCTGCGCGTCGGCGACCGAGCGGGCGTTCGCCTCGATGCGCACCTCGTCGGGGACCTCGGCCGTCTGGGCGAGGATGCGCAGGGTCTGCTGCAGCCGCACGGCGTTGCGTTCGGTCGCGAGGTACTCGCGTCGGCGCTGCCAGGTGGGCACGAGGTAGACGAGCCAGAGCGCGGCGACGAGAGCGAGGACGACGCCTCCACCCCACGACTCGATGTTCATGGTGACCAAGGTATGAGCGGGCGGGCCCCGGAGGCCGCTGATCGACAGGTGTGTCCGCGTGTCGCGGCACGGATGTGCCTCGCGACCCGACGAGCGCCCCCGGGGGCGGAGTCGCTAGAGCGGCAGCGCGCGCCCGGCCTCGGCGAGGGCGTCGGCGGGCACGCTGCCCTGCCCGACCGGCACGGTGCCCGTGGTCCAGCGACGCAGGACGCCTTCGGGGACCTCTTCGGCGACCAGCGCGAAGCAGAAGTGGTCGCGCCACGAACCGTTGATGTGGATGTACCGCCGCCGCAGACCCTCGTAACGGAAGCCCAGCTTCTCGACGACGCGCAGGCTGGGGGCGTTCTCGGGCCGGATGCAGATCTCCATGCGGTGGAGCCCCAGTGCCCGGAAGCAGTGGTCGGTCGCGAGTGCCACCGCGATCGGCGTCGCGTTGTGGCCCGCCGCGGCCTGGGTCACCCAGTAGCCGATGGTGGCCGAGCCGAGCGAGCCGTAGGCGATGCCCGAGACGTTCAGCTGGCCGACGAACCGGCCGTCGAGCTCGATCGCGAACGGCAGACCGAGCCCCGCCCGGGCGTTGGTCTGCAACGAGCGGATGCTGCCGCGCACGTCGTGGCTGGTGAAGCCGTTCGGGTTGGTGGCCTCCCACTGCCGCAGCCACGACCGGTTCTCCATCAGGGCCTGGTCGAGGTCGCGGGTGTCACGGAGACGGAGGGGGCGGATGGTCACCGCCCCCTCCGTCAGCGTGGGGATGTTCGTCACGGAACGAGTCGCCTGCTTACTTCTCGAGCCCGGCGGTGAACTCTTGCAGCCACGGGCGCAGCTCGCCACCGATGTCCTCGCGGTCGGACGCGAGCTGGACGATGGCCTTGATGTAGTCGAGCTTGTCGCCGGTGTCGTACCGACGGCCACGGAAGACGACGCCGTACACGCCGCCGGTCCACTCCTCGGCACCGGCCATCTTCATGAGGGCGTCGGTCAGCTGGATCTCGCCACCCTTGCCCGGCTCCTGCTTCTCGAGGACGTCGAAGACCTCGGGGCGGATGACGTAGCGGCCGATGATGGCCAGGTTCGAGGGCGACTCGCCCTGGGCCGGCTTCTCGACAAGGCCGGTGACCTTGACGACGTCGTCCTCGTCGGTCTTCTCGACCGTGGCGATGCCGTAGAGGTGGGTCTGCGAGGGGTCGACCTCGAGGAGGGCGATGACGGTGGCGTTCTTCTGCCCCTGCACCTCGACCATGCGCGTCAGCAGCGGGTCGCGTGCGTCGATGATGTCGTCACCGAGCAGCACGGCGAACGGCTCGCGACCGACGTGCATCTTGGCGCGGAGCACCGCGTGGCCGAGGCCGAGCGGGTCACCCTGGCGCACGTAGTGCATGTCGGCGAGGTCGGTCGACTGGTTGACCTTGGCGAGCTTGTCGTGGTCACCCTTCTTCTTCAGCGTCTCCTCGAGCTCGCTGACGTGGTCGAAGTGGTTCTCGAGCGCGTTCTTGTTGCGTCCCGTGATCATCAGCACGTCGGTGAGGCCGGCGTTGACGGCCTCCTCGACGACGTACTGGATCGCCGGCTTGTCGACGACCGGCAGCATCTCCTTCGGCATTGCTTTCGTGGCGGGCAGGAATCGTGTCCCCAGGCCCGCGGCGGGAATGACTGCTTTAGAAATCGTGAAGCCCATGCGGGTCAGCGTATCCATCCCCGACGTTTCGCGGAGGTTAATAGTCGGACGGTTAAGCTCGTCGTCATGACTGACGACGTCGGCAACGCCAAACGCGCCCTGCGAGCCGAGATCCGCCAGAAGCGTCGCACCCTGGGTGCGCACGAGAGGGACCAGGCCACCGAGGGCATCACGCGGCACCTCACCGACCTCGCGACGGGCCTGTCGGTGCGCTCGATCGCGGCCTACCTGTCGACCGACGTCGAGCCGAACACGCGTCCGTTCCTGAACTGGGCCTTCGCGAACGACGTCCGCGTGCTGTTCCCGATCACGCGGGCCGACGGCCTGCTCGACTGGGCGGTGGGTGACGGCGAGAGCGAGACCCGGGGCCTCTTCGACCTGCCCGAGCCCGTCGGCGAGGTGCTCAGCCCGATGGCGGTCAACGACGTCGACCTGATCGTCGTGCCCGCGGCGTCCATCGACCACGGCGGCATGCGCATGGGCTGGGGCCGGGGCTACTTCGACAAGACCCTCGGCTCGATGGAGCGTCGTCCGCCCGTCTATGCTGTGGTGTTCGACCCCGAGTACGTCGAGTCGGTGCCCCGAGAGCGGCACGACCAACCCGTCGACGGCGTCGTCACCCCCTCCGGCATCCACGAGTTCTAGACTCGCCTTCCTTCAGGAGCGCCTCCGTGCCCACCTACTCGTACCGCTGCACCGAGTGCGACAACGCCTTCGACATCGTCCAGTCGTTCACCGACGACACGCTGACGGTCTGCCCGGTCTGCCAGGGCAAGCTCCGCAAGGTGTTCAGCCCCGTCGGCGTGACCTTCAACGGGTCGGGCTTCTACCGCACCGACTCGCGTTCGAAGGGCACGTCGGGCTCGGGCTCGTCGGGCGGCTCCGGCGAGAAGGGATCGTCGTCCGGCTCGTCCGACAAGAGCTCAGGAGGCGCGAGCGGCTCGTCCTCGTCGGGCGCCTCGGGCAGCGGGTCGGGTTCGTCCTCGTCCGGCAGCGGCTCGTCGGGCTCCGGCTCGTCCGGCTCCGGCTCGTCGGGCTCGAGCTCGTCCGGTTCGAGCTCGTCGGGCGGCTCGTCCAGCTCGTCCTGACCGGCCGCGGCGACCGGCGGGGCCACCCGAGCGCGCCTCCGTGGTTTGCTTGACGTGGAGAATCTCATCTCGTCCGATCAGAAGGAGTCGCCCGTGAAGGGTTTCAAAGAGTTCATCCTGCGCGGCAACGTCATCGACCTCGCCGTCGCGGTCGTCATCGGTGCGGCCTTCACCGCCATCGTGACGTCGCTCGTGACCAACGTGTTCAACCCGCTGATCGGGGCCGCGTTCAACGCGACCATGCTCGACGAGGCGCTCATCGTCACGATCCCGACGCTCGCCGGCGGCGAGGCCCAGCTGAAGTTCGGCGCCGTCATCGGGTCCGCGATCCAGTTCTTGATCATCGCGGCCGTCGTCTACTTCGTGCTCGTGCTGCCGGTCAACAACCTGCTCAAGCGCACCTTCGCCAAGCAGAAGGCGGAGGAGACCCCCGCCGACGTCCCGCCGACCGACGTCGAACTGCTCAGCGAGATCCGCGACCTGCTGCGTGCGCAGGCCGCACCCGCCGTCGGCGGCGGCTCCCACGCCGCGCCCGTGCTCGAGTCGCGCGACCCCCACAGCGAGAACGGTCCGCTCGGCAGCCGCTGACGCCCCGGCGGCTCCAAAGGGCTCCGACAGCCCGTGAACCCCGAATGCGACGATGAACCCCCCGGAATCGGGGTTCATCGTCGCATTCGTGGTTCATGCCGACGTCGGGCGCGCGTCGCCGCCCGGGGCCGACTCAGCCCCAGTGCGGCGGGACGTCGGCACGCAGTCGCTGGTCGTTCTCGCTGGACCCCTGCCGAGCGGGTTCGGGAGCGGGCGTCGGGTCGCTGCCCGGCACCGGGTCGGTGCTCACGCGACGCCCGGACCGCCGACGCACCACCAGGGGGCTCGGCTCGGCCGCCTCGAGGGCGTGAGGGGCGTCGCCCTCGGACGCCGCGCCTCCTGCGGTCATCGACGGTTGACGTGCTGGCTGGCCGACAGGGCCGGCACCTCGTGCGTGTGCGAGTCACCGATGCCGAGCACCTCGGCGACGCGTTCGGCGACGGCGTCGGGATCGGTGAAGAGCTGGAACGCGTGCACGCGGATGTAGTGCCAGCCGAGCCGCCGCAGCACCTCGGGACGCGAGCGCAGCGACTCGCGCAGGCTGGTGCGCGAGAGCGTCGTGTCGGTCTCGATCGTGACGCAGACGCCGTCGTGGGCGGCGACGAGACCGAGCTTGCCCCGGTGCCCGAGCGCGACGGGGATGCCCTTGACCTCGAGCCGACGGGCCAGGTCGACGAGCATGGGCTCGCTGTCGTCGGGGACGTGCTCGGCCGACGTCCTGGCCTGCACCTCGGTGAGGATCTCGCTGAGAGCGACCGTTCCGTGGCCCATGCGACTCGAGTCGATGTCACCCGGCTGGAAGCAGGTGACGATGACCATCGAACGACGCGCACGCGTCATGGCCACGGCCAGCAGGCGCTCACCACCCGGCTGGCCGAGCGGCCCGAAGTCGCTGAGCACGCGGCCGTGCGGGGTGCGGCCGTAGCCGATCGAGAACACGACGTGGTCGCGGCTCTGCGCGACGCTCTGCTCGAGGGTGGCGATCATGAACGGCTCGCTGCGGTCGCCCACGACGAACTCGGTCAGGTCCTTGTGCCCCGAGACGGCGGTCAACACGGCCTGCTGGACGCGGATGGCGTGCTTGGCCGACGCCGTCAACACCATGAGCGACTCGCTCGGGCGCGTGCGGGCGTGTTCGAGGACGAGGGACACGACGCGGTCGACCTCGGCGTCGACGCTCTCGACGGCGCCGGACTCGGGATCGGGGACGGCGGTGCCGCCCGAGACGTAGTCGAGCGCGATGCTGCCGTGGCCGAGGAAGCTGCCCGCCCAGGGAAGGGACTCGATGCGACCGCCGTAGAAACGACGGTTGACGAGTTCGGCGAGGTCTTCTCCGCCGGCACGGTAGCTGCGCGTGAGGGAGAGCGTGGGCAGCAGGGTCGCGAGGCGCGCCAGGGCGCTCTCGGAGTGCGACGCGGCCAGGGCCTCTTCGTCCGCGTCGACGGGCGGCTTGCCCGGCACGACGCCGATGTCGAACTCGGACGGGGTCTGGGTCACGGGGTCGCCGAACGCGACCGTCTGCTTGCCCCGACGGATCGCCCCGACGTTCTCGGCCAGGGTCGTGGCCCCGGCGTCGACGAGCACGACCGTGTCGAACGGCACGGTGTCGGCGATGGTGTGGACCTCGTACGGCGACGCGACCCAGACGGGAGCGATGGCGCGCGACAGGTGCGGGGCCGCGTCGTGCAGCAGGCGAGCGGTCAGGTGGCCCTGACGCAGCAGGCCCTTGAGCGCCGACGCCTCGTCGGGCCAGTCCACCAACCCGATCTTCCAGTTCTCGGCCAGGAGCCACGCGAGCAACTGGGCGCTGCCCGCGGCGTGGGCCTCGTCGACGAGGCGGAAGTCGGCCTCGAGTCGGTCGAGCATCGCGGTGTTGGCGCCGAGCAGGGCCCGGTCGGCCTCGAGCAGCGACTCCAGCGCCGAGCGCCACCAGGCGAGCTCGAGTTCGGCCGCGACCTGGTGCTCCGGCACGTGGCGGTTGGCCAGGTCGGTGATGAGCGGGGTCAGTTCGAGGTCGCGCAGGGTCGTCATGAGCTCGGTGCGCTCTTGGAGGTTCTGCAGGACGTCGCTCTCGGCGGCGAGGGCCTCGAGTCGTTGCTGCAACTCGACGATGCCGATCTCGGTGAGCCCGTCGTCACCCGTCAGGCCGAGGGGGCCGTCGAGGCGCTCGAGGTCTTGCGACACCTGCTGGTGCAGCACGTGCGTGTCGGCGATGCCCGTCGGCACCTCGGGCGGGGTGCCCGCCGACACGTAGCGCTGCCAGACGACGCGTTGCTGCTGGATGCGCTGCAGCGCACCGTGCAGGTCGGCGATGTGGACGCCGGGTCGCACGTACTCGCGGGCGAGCTTCTTGAGCCGACGGCGGTTGGCGCTCGACATGTCGGGTGCCTCGCGCTTCGGCGCCGTCGCGGCGACGAGCTCGGCGACCGAGCGGTCGAACACGACGGGCATGAACTTGTCGAGGGTGTCGCGGATCTCGGTGAGCAGGCGCAGGTAGACGCCGAGCTCGGCGACGCTCTCGAACGGGCGCATGCGCGTGCTGCCGATCACCTCTTCGGCGCGCTCGAGCAGACGCGGCAGGTCGCGGTGGTGGAGGTTCTTGGCGAGCTGGTGCGCGTCACCGGCCCCGACGCTCTCGGTGAAGCGCGCGCCGTACCAGGGCGAGTCGCCCGGGCCGTACTTGAACTCGCCCAGGTTGGCGGCACCGACCATCGTCTCGGCGACGCGGCCACGACCGTCGACCATGGCGGCGATGCTGCGTCGGCTGAGGCGGGCGGTGGTCGCCGGGGCCGCGGGCAGCAGGGCCAGCCGCGAGAGCTCGGTGAGGCAGTCGAGCACCGAGACGCCGAGTTCGGGGTCCCGGCGGCTGAGGGCGCCGCGGTAGTCGACGAGCACCTTGCGGAGGCGCACGAGGGCGTCGTCGACCTCACCCATCTGCGGGTGGGTGGCCTTCTCGTTGCGGGAGATCGACCGGATCACGTCACGACGCAGCGTGGTCGGGCTGACGGCGACGCCCGGCAGGCCGACCTCGGCGAGACGGCTGGTGATGCCGCGCAGGGTCGCCCGGCGGGCGCTGACCACGAGGACGCGCTTGTTCTGCGACACGAGACGACCGACGGCGTTGACGATGGTCTGCGTGCCACCGGTGCCCGGCAGGGTCTTGACGACGACCGAGTTGCCGGCGGCGATCTGGGCCACGACGTTCTCTTGCTCGGGATCGGCGTCGAGCAGCAGGGTGTCGGTCTCGGGGCTGCGCTCGTCCTGGGGCGTGGCGGTGGTCGGGCGGTAGGCCTCTTCGACCTGACGGATGGCCATCGGGTTGCCGGCGAGCGCGTCGAGCACCGGGTGCCCCAGCTCGCGGGCGTCGAGGGCCATCTCGGTCGAGACCTCGGTGAAGGTCGAGACGACCAGGCGCGGCTGCACCGTGAACCACTCGAGGTGGGCGGTCAGCCCACGGAGCCGGTCGATGACCGGGTTGGGCGTGAACGACCCCTCTCGGCTGGCGAGGGAGACGAAGGACTCGGCGTCGAGCGTGATGCCGAACTGGTCGTGCAGCGCGTCGACCAACGCCGGGTTGAGGAAGGGCTCGCCGAGCAGCTTGACCTCGAAGTCACGCCCGTGGCGACGGATCGCCAACGGCCGCAGCAGCACGGGCGCCCGGAAGTCTTCTCCGGCGAAGGACCAGGCGGCGACGCCGATGGCCAGGTGGACGGCGTCGATGCCGCGGACCGTGCTCAGCTCGAGCCCCTTGGCGGCGATCTCACCGGCCGCGGCACGGGCCGTGCGCAGGGCGAGGTCGTCGCGGATCAGGCTGGAGAGCAGGGTCGTCTTGCCCGTGATGAACTGCGCGAGGCCACCGGGGTGGGTCGTGCTCAGCTCGATGCGGGACCGCTGCGAGTCGCCGAAGTGCAGCAGCGTGGAGGGGCCGCCCACCCGGCGGAGGGACTCGCGCCAGGTGTTCCAGACGGGCTCGGCCACGTTGCCCAGGGACTGCCCCGGGTGCCCGAGGCTGACGGCGTGGGGTGTGATCACGCCCGTGGGCGCGCCGGTCGGGACGGCGACGGAGTCGTTCTCGTCGTCGTCGTTGTCATGCTGTCTGTCGGCTCGCCACACCCTGACACCTTAAGCGGTCCGCCCCGACAACTCCCGGAGGACGGGCGGTTCCACCGCGAGTCGCCGTGGGGCGCCACCCCGGCGCCGGCGGACGCATCGGCGACACCTGATGCCCATCGACGGTCGTGTTACACCATCCGTCATCATGCGCGACATGATCGGTTACGTGAGTTGTCGTCATAACCGTGCGCTCGTACGTCACCGTACAGTACGGTCATCACGGGGGCTATTCAATGAGCCGACACGACACCGTGTCTCGACACCAGGAGCGCACATGCCTTTCGAACAGAAGTACAGCGACGAGACGCGAGAGAAGTCGCTCGCCCGGGTGCTCGAGCGTCGCGAGGCCGAGCCGGGCAACCGGTCGATCATCCGCGAGACGGCGTCCGAGTTCGAGGTCGGCGAGCAGTCCCTGCGCGGTTGGATCCGAGCCCACGAGCGGGCGACCGCCCCCACGCCGGCACCCGACGACGCGGTCGAGAGGGAACTCGACGTCACCTCGGACGACGACGAGCCCGCCCCGTCGACCACCGCGGCCCCGCGCCGAGGTCGCCCCCCGGGCTCGGGGTCGGCTGCCACGGCCGAACGCGTCGCCGAGCTCGAGGCGGAGGTCGCCAAGCTGCGCCGCGACCGCGAGGCCCTGAAGGGCGCCATGGCGGTCCTGCTGGCCGACTGACCCGGCACCCGAGACCCGCGGCCACCGCCCGGGACGACGAGAGCGCCCGACCCCGCGACTGCCATCCGGGGTCGGGCGCTCTCGTGTGCTCGGTGCGCGACCGAGACGGACCGGTGCGGCCGCCCGGTCTCGGAGGGGGGACGAGACTCGCGGGCGGCCGCACCGACTCACACAGTGTGACAGTTGGAATTTCACATGTCAAGTGGTCGCCGGTGGCCGACCCGCGGGAGGCGCCACCCGACTCCGCGACGCGCGTGGCCTCCCGCCCGGGGTGCGGCCCTATGCTGTCGCCACGCAGAGCGCGTGCACCACTTCGTGCAAGGGGACCCCATGGCAGGCACCTTCGTCGTCACCCAGGACGCCTCGGGCGATTACCGCTTCGCCCTCACCACCGGCAACGGCGTGGTCATCGCCTCCTCCGAGGGCCATCGCCAGAAGGGCGCGGCGATGAACGCGATCGACGACCTGCGACGAACCGCCGTCGACGCGGTGGTCGACGATCGGACGACCGTGCCCGAACCGGGTCACGCCGACTGACGGACCGCGCCCCGGCGACCCGGGCGCGACTCAGTCGGGGCGGTCGCCGGTGGCGACGGGTCGCGACGGGTCGTTCGACCAGGCGCTCCACGACCCGGCGAAGAGCACGGGGTCGAACCCGGCGATCGTCGCGGCCAGGGCGTTGTGGGCCGCCGTGATGCCCGACCCGCAGTAGACGGCCACCGGCGTCGCCGGAGTGACCCCCGCCTCCTCGAACCGGGTCCGCAGCGCGGCGGCGTCGACGAAGCGGCCCGACGGGTCGAGGTTGCCCGCCGTGGGCAGGTTGACGGCGCCCGGGACGTGACCGGCCCGCGGGTCGACCGGTTCGACGTCGCCGCGGTAGCGCTCGGCGGCCCGGCTGTAGACCAGCACGCCCGTGGAGGGCCACGCGGACGCCTCGTCGGCGTCGATCACGGGCCACGGATCGTCGCCGAGGGTGACGTCGCCGGGCACCACGTCGGCGTCGCCCCGCTCGAGGGGCAGGCCCGCGTCGGTCCAGGCCGCGAGCCCGCCGTCGAGCAGACGCACGTCGGCGACGCCCGAGGCCCGCAACAGCCACCACGCGCGGGCCGCGGACTGCCCGCCGAGGTCGTCGTACACGACGACGGCGTCCCCGTCGCGGAGTCCCCACCGCCGGGCGGCGGCCTGCAGGTCGGCCCGGTCGGGCAGCGGATGACGCCCCTCGACGGGTTCGCCGTGACGGGCGAGCTCGGAGTCGAGGTCGACGTAGACGGCGCCGGGCAGGTGCCCCTCGCGGAAGGCGGGGCGGCCGTCCGGCCGGTCGAGCCGCCACCGGACGTCGAGCAGGCGCACGACTCCCCCGCCCGTCAGGGTGGCGTCGAGCTCGGCGGCGGTCACGAGGGGATGGCTCATGCCGACGAGGCTAACCGGCGTCCCACAGGTGAGGACTTCTCGACGTCGAGGGACCGCGCCGACGGAGACCGTCCGGTCCCCTAGTTTGAGCCCATGACCGACCACATCGTCCTCGCCGGAGCCAGCGGCTTCATCGGGCAGCACCTCGCGGCCGCGTTCCGCGCCGAGGGTGCCCGCGTCAGCCTGATCGGCCGCCACGGGCCCGACGCGTCGTGGGGTGACACCGCCGGCATCACCGCCCTGCTCGAGGGCGCCGACCTGCTCGTCAACCTCGCGGGGAAGAGCGTGAACTGCCGCTACGGCCCGGAGAACCGCGCCGAGATCGTGCGCTCGCGCGTCGAGACCACGCGCGAACTGAAGGAGGCGGTGCTCGCGTGCGCCGCGCCTCCTCGGGTCTGGATGAACTCGTCGACGGCGACGATCTACCGCCACGCCGAGGACCGCCCGATGACCGAGTCGGACGGCGAGATCGGGTCGGGGTTCTCGGTCGACGTGGCCACCGCGTGGGAGGCCGAGTTCTTCTCGGGCGAGCTGCCCGCCACCCGCCGCGTCGCCCTGCGCATGGCCATCGTGCTGGGCGACGGCAGCGCCCTCGTCCCCCTGATGAACCTGGTGCGGGTCGGCCTCGGCGGGCCGCAGTTCGACGGACCGTGGCCGGCCACCCGGGCGCGGCTCGCGGCCGGCACGTACCACCACGAGGGTCGCGGCGGTGGACGGCAGAAGTTCAGCTGGATCCACGTCGACGACGTGCTCGGGGCGATCCGGTTCGCCCGTGAGGACTCGTCCGTCGAGGGCCCGCTCAACCTGTCGTCCCCGAACCCGAGCGACAACCGCACCGTGATGCGCACCCTCCGCCGCGTGCTGGGCGTGCCGTTCGGCCTGCCGGCCTGGCGCTGGATGCTCGAGCTCGGCACGGCCGTGCTCCGCACCGAGACCGAGCTCGTGCTCAAGAGCCGGTGGGTGCTGCCCGAGCGCCTTATCGACGGCGGGTACGAGTTCGTCCACCCGCATCTCGACGAGGCCCTGAAGACCATCGTCGCCGGGAGGCGCGGCGCGGCCTGAGCACCCCTGGTGCGACCCGACCGAGGACGGCGGCGCCGCGCAGGTGCCGGTCAGCGGAGGACGGAGCTGAGCAGCAGGCTGGTCTCGCTGTTGACGACGCCCTCGACGCTGCGGATGCGGGCGAGCACGCGGTCGAACTCGCCGAGCGACGACGTGCGCAGCTCGGCGACGAGGTCCCAGCCGCCGTTCGTCGTGTGGAGCGACGCCACCTCGGGGAACCCGCGCAGCTGCCGGATGACGTGGTCGGTCGACCGCCCCTCGATCTCGATGAAGCCGATCGCACGGATGAGGTCGGGATCGTCGGCCTCGCGCACCCGCACGGTGTAGCCGAGCACCGTTCCCGACGCCTCGAGTCGGTCGAGCCGTGAGGTGATCGTCGCCCGCGTCACGCCCAACCGCCGCGCGAGGCTCGCCGCCGACTCGCGCGCGTCGACCCGCAGGGCCGCCAGGAGGCGCCGGTCGAGTTCGTCGAGATCCGCCATGGATCGAAACGTACAGCACGACCGCGCACAACGGGTGATCGGGCGTGCGGAATGGCGCTCGATGGTGATTGTGGCTGCACATCGCCCAGTCCTAACGTGGTGCCACCCGGACGCGACGACCGAGCCGGGCCGAGCAGGAGGAGGTCGCCGTGGTGCGCTTCGTGGACGTGCAGAACATGATCCGATGGGTCACCGACCGCGGGGTCGGCCCGATCACCAGCGGCATGGTGACCGCCCTCGAGCGCGACTTCGCCCGGTGGCCCGCCTTCGACAAGTCGCCCCGCGTCGCCTCCCACAGCCCCATCGGCGTCATCGAGCTGATGCCGGCCAGCGACAGCGAGACCTACGGCTTCAAGTACGTCAACGGCCACCCGTCGAACCCGGGCCGCGGCTACCAGACCGTCACCGCGTTCGGCGTGCTCGCCGACGTCGACACGGGCTACCCGACCTTCCTCGCCGAGATGACGATCCTCACCGCGCTGCGGACCGCCGCCACGAGCGCGATGGCCGCCAAGCGTCTCGCCCGGGCCGACTCGCGCGTGCTCGCCCTGATCGGCGCCGGCTCGCAGGCCGAGTTCCAGGCCCTCGCGATGCGCTCGACCCTCGGGCTCGACACGGTCCGCGTGTTCGACGTCGACCCCGGCGCCACGGCGAAGTTCGTCCGCAACCTCGAACCGCTCGGCTTCGACATCACGGTCTGCGCGAGCCCCGGTGAGGCGGCCGACGGCGCCGACGTGATCACGACCTGCACGGCCGACAAGCAGAACGCGGTCGTCCTGCCCGACGAGGCCGTCCGCCCCGGCGTCCACGTCAACGCGATCGGCGGCGACTGCCCGGGCAAGACCGAGCTCGACCCCGCGACGCTGCGCCGGGCCGACGTCTTCGTCGAGTACCCCGAGCAGACCCGCGTCGAGGGCGAGATCCAGCACCAGCCGGCCGACTTCGCCGTCACCGAGCTGTGGCAGGTCGTCGCCGGGCAGCGCCCCGGGCGCACGAGCGACGAGCAGATCACGATCTTCGACTCGGTCGGCTTCGCCATCGAGGACGTGTGCGCCCTGAAGTACCTCCGACAGGACGTCGTCGGCACCGACTACGCCGTCGAGATCGACCTCGTCGCCGACCCCGACGACCCGAAGGACCTGTTCGGCCTCGTCGCCGCCCGCCGACCCGTCGGCGCCTGAGTCCCCGACCGCCCCGGACCGCACCCACCGCAGAAGCCGCGCCGAGACCGTCGTGACGACCGTCGCTCCCCCGCCCCTCGCCTCCTCGTCCCCGGCGACCGCCGTGGTGACGCCGCCGGCGTCCCCGCACTCCGCGCCTCCTCGCGCACCCGAAGCGCCGACGAGGAGGCGCGGACGGCCCTCCAGTCGCCCGCCGCGGTCGTGATGGTGCGGCCGCACCACTTCACGCCGAACCCGCAGACCGCGGCCGACAACGCGTTCCAGACCGACCCGGCCGAGGTCGACGCGACCCGGGCCCAGCTCGCGGCGCGCGCGTTCGACGAGGTGACCCGGGCGGCCGAGGCACTGCGCGCGGCGGGCGTCACGGTGCACCTCGTCGACGACGAGCGGACCGACCGGCCCGACGGGGTGTTCCCGAACAACTGGTTCTCGACCCACGACGACGGCCGGGTGGTGCTCTACCCGATGCACTCGCCCAACCGTCGGGGCGAGCGACGCACGGACGTCGTCGACCTGCTGCGCGACCGGTACCGCGTCACCGAGGTGCTCGACCGTTCCCCGCTCGAACGGCGCGGGATCGTCGTCGAGGGCACCGGGGCGCTCGTCCTCGACCACGTCGGGCGCGTCGCCTACGTCGCGCTCTCGCACCGGGCCGAACGGGCTGCCGTCGCCCTGGTCTGCTCCGACCTCGGCTACGAGCCCGTGACCTTCACCGCGACCGACGCGACGGGCGTGCCGATCTACCACACGAACGTCATGATGAGCGTGGCGTCGCGGTTCGCCCTGGTCGGTCTCGAGTCGATCGCGTCCCCGAGCGAACGGAGGCGCGTGGTCGAGCGCCTGTCGGCCTCCGGACGCGAGGTGGTCGCCCTGACCCGCGCCCAGCTCGGCGAGTTCGCGGGCAACGCGCTCGAACTGGCGGGGGCCGACGGGCCCGTGCTGGCGATCTCGGCACGAGGATGGGCGTCCCTCACCCCGTCGCAACGCCGCACCGTGTCGCGGCACGCCCGGCCACTGCCGCTCGAGGTGCCGACGATCGAGCTCGCCGGCGGGTCCGTGCGCTGCATGCTCGCCGGGGTGCACCTGCCGTCCCGGTCGTAGCCGGGGCGCCTCCTGCCTCGGTGCCGGCCGGGGCATCGGCCGCCCCGGTCGTAGCCGGGGCGCCTCCTGCCTCGGTGCCGGCCGGGGCATCGGCCGCCCCGGTGACGCGGGTGCGGGCCTTGCACGCACTGCAGCTTCTCAGCACTGTCACGGTCGCTTGAGGGCACGCCCCCAGCGGACCCCCACGTACCGTCGTCTCAGGAGCCTTTCCGCTCGTCACGAGCCTTCTCCGCTGTCCGGCCGTTCGCGCCGCTCAGCCCGACCCGCCTCATCAGCCCGACCCACCCGGAGCATCCCCGTGGACGTCTCACTGACCACCTGGCTCATCACGATCGCCGTCACCATCGCGTTCTTCGTGTTCGAGTTCTTCACCCACGTGCGCAAGCCGCACGAGCCGACGATCGGCGAGTCCGCCCGCTGGTCGGCGTTCTACATCGGCCTCGCGCTGCTGTTCGGCGTCGGCATCGGCTTCGTGAGCGGCTGGGGCTTCGGCGGCGAGTACTTCGCCGGCTACCTCACCGAGAAGGCGTTGTCGATCGACAACCTGTTCGTCTTCCTGCTGATCATGACCGGGTTCGCCGTGCCGCGCATGTACCAGCAGAAGGTGCTGATGATCGGCATCGTCATCGCGCTCATCATGCGTGCGGGCTTCATCGCCGCCGGCGCCGCGCTGATCGAGAACTTCTCGTGGGTCTTCTACCTCTTCGGCGCCCTGCTCTTCGTGCTGGCCTACCAGCAGATCAAGGGCGACCACGGCGGCAACGCGGCCGACAACGCCTTCGTCAAGATCGCCCGCCGCGTCCTGCCCGTCGATGACGAGTTCCACGAGGACAAGTTCACCGTCAAGAAGGGCGGCAAGCGCTTCGTGACGCCGCTGCTGCTCTGCGTGATCGCGATCGGCTTCGTCGACCTGGTCTTCGCCCTCGACTCGATCCCCGCGATCTACGGCCTGACCAACGAGGCGTACATCGTCTTCACGGCCAACGCCTTCGCCCTGATGGGTCTGCGCCAGCTCTACTTCTTGATCGGCGGGCTGCTCGAGCGCCTCGTGTACCTGTCGCAGGGCCTCGCGATCATCCTCGCGTTCATCGGCGTCAAGCTCGTCTTCCACGCCCTTCACGTCAACGAGGTGCCGTTCATCAACGGCGGCGAACCGCTGCTGTGGGTGCCCGAGATCCCGATCTGGTTCTCGCTGCTCTTCATCGGCGCGACCATCACCGTGGCCACGATCGCCAGCCTCGCCAAGACCCGCGGCGACGCCCAGAAGGCCAAGCGCGACGAGGTCGACGGCGAGAAGGTCACGGTCGCCAAGGACTCGGACGACCCTACCCGCCACTAGGCACCCGCTCGCACTGCACCGCGTTTCGTCCACCGCACCACCACTAGTCGGGGTGCGGTGCACGAAACGCGGTGTGGTGTGTCACGAGCGCGCGGCACCACGCCGCCACGCCACCGCGACTTGGTCCGTCGACGGCCGTGCGCGAAGATCGGGTGTCCTCCCGCGGTCGTCGAGGGGGACCGCCTGAGAGGGGTTCTCCGTGGTCGTCGATCGACATGCCGGCTGAGACGCTGGCGCTGCTGCTCGGCCGGTGGTCCGTCACGCGCGAGATCGACGACCACCGCACCGGCGAGCACGCCCGGTTCGACGGGACAGCCACGATCGAGGAGGCGCGGGCGGGCTCCGACCTCGTGGCGACGTACGACGAGGCCGGCGTGCTGGTCGTGGCCGACCGGCGGACACCCGCCACCCGGCGGCTCGGCTACGCGGCCCGGGGTGACGGGTCGCTCGACGTGCGCTTCGCCGACGGCCGGCACTTCGTCGACCTCGACCTACGGTCGGGGGCCTGGGAGGCGCACCACCCCTGCGCCCCGGACGCCTACCTGGTCGAGACCCTCGTGCTCTCGCCGACGTCGTTCGAGGAGCGGTGGACGGTGCGCGGGCCGGCGAAGTCGTACGACGCGCTCACGACGTACGAGCGCGTCGCCGGGCATCCCGCCACGAAGTGAACGACCCGCCACACGTTCGCGTGGCGGGTTGTTCACTTCGTGGCGCGGTGGAGGGTCGGCGCGTGCCGCGGTGCCGCGGTGCCGCGGTGCCGCGCTAGAGCTTGGCGGCGAGCTCGGCGTCGGTCGGCTCGACCAGGTGGCTGCCGTCGGGGAAGACCACGACGGGGATCTGCGTGCGACCGCTGACGGCGTAGGCGCGGTCGGCACCGTCGGCGACGGCCTCGAGGTCGACGTAGTCGTAGGCCACGCCCTCACGGTCGAGCAGCGCCTTCGAGCGGCGGCAGTCACGGCACCACTCGGCGCCGAACATCAGGATGCGGTCGGGGGCGGCGTCGGTGCTCATGGCGACCAGGGTACGCGCGGTGACGGGACGCGGGCACGCCACCCGCGCCTCCTCGTCCCCGACCGGTCTCGAGATCCGGTCCGGGAATCCGGCCGGACGCCGGATCGCCGCCCGGTTCGCTCGCCGCGAGCGAACGTCGTTCGGTTTCTCGTTCGGGGGCCTTGCGAGCCCCCGGGGGTGGCATGTCACACTGGAGGAGCGCCCTCGTCGTGGAGTGGCAATCCCCCCAATCCACCCGCCAGCAGCATGGCCCGCGACGAGTGTGCTGCATCGTGCAGACCGGGGTCGACCACGAGTCGGCCGCCGAGGTCCACGATGCCCCCGACGAGATGATCGTCGTGCGCACGCGCCCCGGGCCCGGAGGCATTCCCGTGACCGACACCCTTCAGCGCCCGCCCCAGACCTCGAGCACGCCCGCCGTGCGCACGCCCGCCGCCGCACCTCCCCCGCGCTCGTCGTCGACGCATCCGCGCGACACCCGCCCCACGCCCCAGCCGCACCGCCTGACCCCCTCGGGCGTCGTCGGCATCGCCGTGCTCGGCCTCGCGACGTTCTTCGCGATCACCACCGAACTGAGCCCGGTCGGCCTCCTCTCGACCATGAGCACCGACCTCGGCGTCAGTGAGGCGCGCATGGGCGTCGTCGTCACGGTGTACGCCGTGGCCGTCGCCGCGTTGGCCCTGCCCCTCACCTGGGCCACCGCACGCTTCCCCCGCAAGGCCGTGCTCGTCACGACCCTGGTCGGCTACACGGCCTCGAACCTGATGGTCGCGCTCGCCCCGAGCTTCGGCGTGCTGCTGACCGGCCGCGTGGTCGGTGGCATCGCGCACGCCCTGTTCTTCTCGGTGGCCTCGGCCTACGCGACGCGCATCGTGCCGCCGCGCCTGGCGGGCCGCGCCATCGCCTTCGTCTACTCGGGCAGCTCGCTGGGCTTCGTCGTCGGCGTGCCGCTCGCGACGACGGTCGGCGACCAGCTCGGCTGGCGTCCCGCCGTGGGCGCGGTCGCCGTCGCCACCGCGGTGCTGGCCGTCGTGGCCGCGCTGTTCCTGCCGCACGTCCAGGGCGAGTCGTCGCCGCACGTCGGCTCGGTCCGCTCGTGGGCACGCTCGGGGCTGCTCGCCGTGGTCGTGGCCGACCTCATGCTCTTCGCCGGCCACTACGTCGTCTACACGTTCATCGGCCCGTACCTGACCGGGGCCGGCCTCGGCGAGGACCTCGTCGGCGGCGCCCTGCTCGTGCTCGGCGGCACGGGCGTGGTCGGCCTGCTCGCGGCCGGCGCGTTCGTCGACCGGGCACCCCGGCAGACGCTGATCGTCGCGGTCGCGGTGATGATCGGCGCCCTCGCGGCCCTGCCGTTCGTGCACGGTTCGCTCGTCGGCACCTTCGTCGTCGCGGGGCTGTGGATGGCCGCCAACGGCACGACCGGGACGCTCTTCATGGCGGCCGCGATCCGCACCGGCGGGGTCAGCCCCGACATCGCGGGCGCGCTGATCAACGCCGGCTCGAACGTCGGCATCGCCGCCGGTGCCGCGATCGGCGGGCAGGTCTACGGCATGTCGGGCCTCGCCACGGTGCCGTTCGCCGCCGCGGCCATCGTCGCGATCAGCCTCGTCGTGATCGTGGCGGGCCGACGCGGGTTCCCGCTGACCGGTCACGCGCAGGCGACCCTGTCGACCTCGTCGCTCGCGGTCATCACCTCGTCGGTGGCGGTCGTCACGACGTCGATCCCGACCGTGGGCCAGGGCCGCGGCGGGCGGCGCCCCCGCCGGTAGGACGCAGGAGGCGCGGGTCGCGTCCTCGGCACCGCCATCCGCCACCCTGTACCCCGATGTCCCCCACAAGGCGGACGAAATCACCCCTGCTCTGGGGACTCCACTCGACAAACGAGAAGCTTTATTGTCGAAGCATCCACTTCCGTGGAGCCCCCGTACCCGTGGGGGCGACACGCGGGCACCTGAACCCCCGCGTGTCGAGCAGGACCGACGTCCGACCGGATCCGACCCGGCCGGACGCCCCCACCCGAGGACACCCCCATGTCGCTTCTCCGCGCCTCCGTGCGCCCCCGTCGTCGCGCCCTCTCGTTCGCGGCCTTCGCCACCGCCTCCCTGCTGGCGGCCGTCGCCGTGACCCAGGCCGTCTCGCCGGCGCCGGCCCAGGCCGCCGCAGCGCTCTCGTGCGACCAGAACACGATCTACGCGACGGCCGGTCAGGGTCAGTTCGTCGCCATCAACGTCGCGGCCAACACGGTGTCCGACGTGATCGCGGGGACGGCGAACCCGTTCTCACCGGCCAACAACGGTCTCGGCGTCGGACGGAACGGCCTCGACGCCTACGCCTTCACCAACGGCGCGGCCAACAACTCGAACGGCAACACGCTCGCGCGCTACGACTCGGCGGCCGGGGCCGTCACGACGGTCGCCAACGCGAACCCGTCGGGCGCACCCGCCTCGACCCTGCGGGGCGCCGTCAACCCGGTGACCGGGATCTACTACTACGCGACCGGTGGCGACCCGTCGACGATCTCGGCGTACGACCCGAAGACCGGGGACAAGATCGGCGTCGTCGGCCGCATCCCCGGCCTGCAGGCCGGCAACGGCGACTTCGCCTTCAGCACGCAGGGGCTGCTCTTCGTCGTGGCGAGCAACGCGGTCTACCGACTGAACGACGAGACGATCCCGACCACGGCCGGCACCACCTCCCTCGCCGCCACCAAGCTGACCGACCTGCCCACGGGCACCAACAGCCCCGGCATCGCCTTCTCGTCCGACGGCTACCTGTACGTCTCGTCGGGCATGCAGATCATCAAGCTCGACTCGAGTTCGGGTACCGAGGTCAGCCGCATGACGACCCCGGCCATCAGCAACATCACCTCGTACTCCGACCTCGCGAGCTGCAACTACGCCAACACCCTGACGGGCAAGGCGGACGTCACGGGCCGCTGGAAGTCCGGCGACCAGTTCGCCCTCAAGGTCGACGGCGGCAACCTGTCGTCGCCGTCCACCGCGACGACCTCCGGCACCGCGAACGGAGTCCAGGCCCAGAAGGCCGGCGCCGCGCTCGCGATCCCGGCCCGGACGTACACCGTCTCGCAGACGGCGGGCAACAGCTCGACGCGCCTCGCCGACTACTCGACGACGTACCGCTGCGCGAACGTCACCGACGACGCGACCGTCGCGTCGGGCTCGGGCAACACCGCGCAGTTCACCTTCCCGGCCGCGACCAGCGCCGACGGCACCGACGTCGTGTGCACCTTCGCGAACACCGTGGCGGCGATCTCGGCCGCAGCCTCCGACGACACCGGGACCACCGCCTCCGGAACCTCGCTGAGGGTCGGCGCGCCCGGCGTCCTCGCCGACGACGCGGGCACCGACCTGACCGTGACGTCGAACACGCAGCCGGCGCACGGGCAGGCCACCGTCGCGGCCGACGGCTCGTACGTCTACACGCCCGCGACGGGCTTCTCGGGAACCGACACCTTCCAGTACACGACGACCGACGGAGGCGGTGGCACGTCGACCTCGACGGTCACGATCACCGTCACCCCGGTGAGCAGCGACGACGTCGCGACCGCCCGTGCCGGCCAGGCCCTCGTGGTCGACGCGGCCTCGGGCGTCCTGGCGAACGACTCGGGCACCGGTCTGACCGCCGCCGTGGCGACCGGACCCTCGCACGGCTCCCTCGTGCTCGGTCGTGACGGCTCGTACCGCTACGTCCCGGCCGACGGGTTCTCGGGCACCGACACCTTCACCTACACGGCCACGGACTCCGAGGGCGCGAGCACCACGAGCACGGTGACCGTCACCGTGCTGCCCTCCGCCGTCGACGACACGGCGACCGCCGCCTCGGGCACCCCGACGACCATCGCCGGCAGCGACCTGACGAGCAACGACGACGGCCTCGACACGACGGTGACCGCGGTCTCGACGCCCGGGCACGGCACCGCCTCGGTGACGCCCTCCGGCGACGTCGTCTACACGCCCGCGGACGACTTCTCGGGCACCGACGCCTTCGACTACACCGTCACCGACGGCCAAGGCGGCACCGACACCGCCACGGTCACCGTGACGGTCGCCCCCCGCGCCTCCGACGACTCGGTCGACGCCGTGGCGGGTGCTCCCCTCGACGTCCCGGCCGGCCGTGGCCTGCTGGCGAACGACGGCGGCACCGGCCCCCTGACCGCCGCGGTCGCCACCGCCCCCTCGCACGGCACCGTGGTGGTGTCGCCGGACGGCTCGTTCGTCTACACGCCGGAGAAGGGCTTCTCGGGGACCGACTCGTTCACATACACCCTGACCGACGGCAACGGGGTCACGAGCACCGCGACGGCCAGCGTGGCGGTCGCCCCCGAGGCCGTCGACGACGCGGTTCAGGTCACGGCGGGCGGCAACGCCCACCTCGACGGCCCCGGCGTGCTGGGCAACGACTTCGGAACCGGCCTGACGGCCGCGGTCGAGACCGGGCCGCAGCACGGCACGGCGACCGTCGCCACGAACGGCGAGTTCGACTACACGCCGGCGCCCGGCTTCTCGGGCACCGACACCGTGACCTACCAGGTCACCGACGCCGCGGGTCGCACCTCGACCGCGACGGTGACGATCACCGTGAAGCCGGTGGCCGTCGACGACGCGGCGACCACGCCGAACGGCACCACGGTGACCACGCCCGCCTCGGCCGGACTGCTCGCCAACGACCTCGGCACCGGGCTGCGCGTGACCGACCACGGCACGCCCGCCCACGGCGCCGTGACGGTCGACGCCGACGGCAGCTGGAGCTACACGCCGGACGCCGGCACCTCGGGCACCGACTCGTTCGAGTACCAGGTGACCGACGCCTCGGGTCAGACCGCGACGGCTCGCGCCTGGGTGATCGTCGGCGACCTCGCCGCGGCCGACCAGGGCACCGCCACCGCGGGCCGACCGCTGTCGGTCGACGCCGCGAAGGGCCTGCTGTCGAACGACAGCGGCACCGGCCTCTCCGGCGCCCTCGACGGCGCCCCCCGCCACGGTGACGTGACCGTCGCGAAGGACGGCTCGTACGTCTACACCCCTGCGACGGGCTTCTCGGGCACCGACACCTTCACCTACACGGCGACCGACGCCGAGGGGCAGAAGAGCACGGGCATCGTGACCGTCGTCGTCGTGCCCGACGCCGTCGACGACGTCACGTCGACGAAGGCCGGCACCGCGGTCACCGTCGCGGAGCCCGGCGTGCTCGGCAACGATCTCGGCACCGACCTGCGCGCGGAGATCGTCGACGCCCCGACCCACGGCACGGCCACGATCGCGGCCGGCGGCACCATCACCTACACGCCTGCCGACGGCTTCTCGGGCACCGATCAGCTGACCTACCGCGCCGCCGACGCATCCGGCGGTTCGGACGTCGCGACGGTGACGATCCACGTCGGTCCGATCGTGGTCGACGACTCGCCCGTCGGTGGCACCGTGGCCGACCAGCCCCTCGTCGTGGACGCCGCGCACGGGGTGCTCTCGAACGACAAGGGCACCGACCTGACGGCGAAGGTCACCGACCAGCCGAAGGCCGGCACCGTGACCACGGGCCCCGACGGTTCGTACACGTACACCCCGAAGCCCGGCACCTCGGGCAAGGACACCTTCGGCTACGAGGTCACCGACGGCAACGGCCAGAAGGGCACGGGCACCGTGACCATCGTGGTCGCCCCGAAGGCCGTCGACGACGTCGCCACCGTCGTGGCCGACGGTCACGTGACGGTCGCCGCCCCCGGCGTGCTCGGAAACGACGTCGGCTCCGGCCTGACCGTCACCGCGGTCACTCCGGCGCCGCACGGCACCGTGACGGTCGCGCCGGACGGCACGTTCGACTACACGCCGGCCCCCGGGTTCTCGGGCGACGACATCGTGGTCTACACGGTCACCGACCGTGACGGCGGAACCGACGCCGCGACGGTCACCGTCACCGTGACGCCCCGCGCGATCGACGACCGTTACACGACGCCCGCGGCGACCACGCTCTCCGTGCCGGCCCCCGGCCTGCTCGTGAACGACCTCGGCACCGGCCTGACCGTGACGAGCGTCGGCACCCCGGCGCACGGCACGATCGTCACCCAGCCGGACGGTTCGGCCGCCTACACGCCGGAGGCGGGCTTCTCGGGCACCGACCACGTCGAGTACACCGCGACCGACGCGTCGGGCCGCGGCACGAAGGCCGTCGCCACGATCGTCGTCGGCGCCCTCGCCGTCGACGACGCCGGCGCCACCCGCGCCGGTACGCCGCTGACCGTCGATGCCACGCACGGCGTCCTCGCGAACGACTCGGGCAGTTCGCTGACCGCGACGATCGACGGGCGCCCCGCCCACGGCACGGTCGACCTGGCGAAGGATGGTTCGTACGTCTACGCGCCAAAGCCCGGCTTCTCGGGTGTCGACGCCTTCACCTACACGGCCACCGACGCCGAGGGTCAGATCCGCACGGGCACGGTCACCATCACGGTGCTGCCGACGGCGGTCGACGACGGGGCCTCGACCCCGGCCGACACGACGCTGACCGTGGCCGCCCCGGGCGTGCTGGGCAACGACCTGGGTACGGGACTGTGCGTCACCGGGACGGGCACCGCCACCCACGGCACGGTCACCATCGACGCCGGTGGTCGCCTGGTCTACGCGCCGACGACCGGCTACTCCGGCCCGGACGCCGTGACCTACGCGGTCGCCGACCGTGACGGCGGCACCGCCACCGCAACGGTCCGCATCACCGTGGGCGTCAAGGCCATCGACGACGAGGGCACGACGATCGCCGGTCAGCGCCTGGTCTCGGGCAAGGTCGGCGGCGTGCTGGGCAACGACGACGGGTCGGCCCTCTGGGTCGCCCTGGCCTCGAAGCCCTCCCACGGCACCGTGACGATGACGCGCGACGGCTCGTACGAGTACGTGCCGGACGCCGGTTTCGTGGGAGCAGACTCGTTCGACTACACGGCGACCGACGCCTCGGGGCAGACGTCCCGGGCGACGGTGACCATCACGGTTCTGGGCGCGGCCGTCGCGGTCGACGACGAGCAGCGCGGCACGACGGACCACCCGGTCGCCGTCGACGTCACGGCGAACGACGCCCCCACCGAGGGTGCGACCTTCGACCGCGGCACCGTCGTGATCGTCGACCCGGCCACCGGTGACGGAGTCAGCACGCTGACCGTGCCCGAGCAGGGCACCTGGACGGTCGTCGACGGAACCGTCGTCTTCACCCCCGCGAAGGGCTTCGACTCCAAGGCGTCGGTGCAGTACCGCGTGACCGACACGGCCGGCGAGACGGTCCAGGCGGTCGTCACGGTGTCGTTCCCGATGATCCTGTCGGCGACGCAGCTGGCCTTCACCGGCAGCGCGTCGGTGCTCGGCATCGCCGCCATGGCCCTGCTCGGGGTCGCGCTCGGCCTGGCGCTCTCGCGTCGCGGCCGTCGCGTGGTCGGCCCGATCCGAGGCCGTCGCCGGGCCGAGTAGCCCCCGACGCGCCGACGTCCCCGTCCGCCCACCCCTCCTGCCGAGGGGGCGGGCGGGCGGGGACGTCCGTCGCACGGCAACTGCCGCGGAACGCTCTCGGCGGCTCCGCAGCACGCGACCCCGCCGGGGGTGTCATCCGTCGGGAGGACGCGCCCGCGGCTCGATGCTGAGAGGGTCACGAGGAGGCGGACGGGTCGTCGTCGAGGGAGAGAGGGATCGTCGTGACATCACCGGGAAGGACGTCGGAGCCGCGGTCTTGGGCCTGGGCCCTGGGCTGGCTGAGCCTGTCCGGCCCGGTCCTGCTGGTCGCGGGCAACGCCCCCTCGCTGATCGGCACCCCACTCGTGCCCTGGGCGAGCATCCTGCTGGACCTCTGGGCGGTCGTGTCCGTGTTCTTCGGAGTCGCCGCCGTCGCCTTCGCCCGCGACGACGTCGAGTCGGCTCCTGACGACCGACCGCGCTTCGTCACGGCCGGGATGGCGCTCGGCCTTCTCGGGCTGGCGGTCAGCGGGTGTCTGCTGCTTCTCTGGCTGCTGACGCCCCTGCCCTTCTGACCCGTGAGCGAGCGCCGGCAGAGACGGCGTGATCGTCGTGGACGACAGCGCCGGCGCGTGCCGGCGGCCCGCACGCCAGGAGCACGCCCCGCCGACTCGCGACGGGTGTGAGCACGACTCGCGTCGGACACGCCGCAGGGACGCGAACGAGTGCGCCACGATCCTGCGCGGTCGGCGCAGGCGGTTCCACGATTCCGACCTCCACGTGAGTGGCTTACGAGAAAGTGCGTACCTGCCGACGACGGGGCTTCCTGCGATGCTGCGATCACCCGCCGACCACACGAGCAGGAGAACACATGACGAACGACCTGACCACGCGCAGCCCCTCCCGCCGCCTCGCCCGCGGCACGGCCGTCCTCGCCGGAGTCGCCCTCCTCACCGGACTCGGCGTCGCCACGCCGGCGGCCGCTGCTCCCGGGACCCCACCGAAGTCGACCGTGACGGCTGCCGCGGACCGGCGGGACAGCACCACCGAACACCGCAACGCCTGCTCCGTGCGGACGCTCCTCACCCAGACCTTCGCCGACCCGGACGGCACGTCCTCCCGCGAGCTCGCAGCCCGGCTCGTCTCCCCGACCGCGGTCGCGCACGGAGCAGGGACCGCCGCGGGGCCGGAGGGACTCCTCGCCCAGTTCGCGGCGGACCGCATCCGCGTTCCCGGTGCCCACGCCGTGATCAAACACGTCGCAGCCGACGGCGACCTCGTCGCGGTGCACTGGCAGATCACGCCGGACCCCGGCGACGAACGACGCGGTGACGCCGCCGTCGACCTGTTCCGCCTCGAGCACGGCCGGATCGTCGAGCACTGGTCGCTCGAGCAGCCCGTTCCGACCGGCACACCGGCCAGCGGGAACACGAACTCGATGTTCAGCGACCTCTACCGGCCGGCGCGTCCGACCGCCGCGCCGTCGGAACGTCAGGAAGAACGCAATCGCGTCCTCGCGGTGTCGGCGTACGACACGCTGTTCCGGGACCACGACCCGTCGATCCTCGACCGCGCGTTCGACCCCGCGTACCTGCAGCACAACCCGGTGGCTCCGAACGGGACGGCAGCGCTGAAGCAGCTGTTCGGAAGCGGTGCGCAGTTCCCGGCGCAGCAGTCCGTCATCTCGCTCTCGGACGGCGACATCGTCTGGACCTTCTCGCAGGCGGTCGGCGCGAAGCCCGGGGACCCGCTGCTCGCGGCCGACCTGTTCCGCATCGACGGCGGCCTCATCCGCGAGCACTGGGACGTGGTCCCCACCGACTAGCCGCCGAGGCGGCCTCGCGCACCGGGCGTGCGGCGTCGATGCCAGGTGAGGGCACTCGCCGCGAGCACGCCCCCCACGACGGCACCGACGGTGTTGGTGATCCAGTCACTCGTGTCGCAGGCCCGACCGATCACCACCACCAGCGCCTGGAGCAGCTCGATGGCACCCGACAGTGCGACGGCACCGAGAACTGCCACCACCGGTCGTCGCCAGAGCACCCCCGCGAAGAACGAGACCGGGACGAACAAGAGGACGTTCGCGGTCGACTCCACCGCAGTGGGCGAGAGGTACGGCAGGCCCGGGTTGCACGTGATGCCCGGGTAGGGCGCGCCATCCGGGTACAGCGTGAGCGCCAGGACCGCGAGCACTGCCAGGCCGAGGAGAACGCCGGTCGTCCGTCGGCGTCCCACGAGCCACAGTCCGGCGACCGGACCGACGACGACGACGCCGACCAGGACCGAGAAGGCGAGCCACGGCACCAGGGCGAGCACGGTCGAGAGCACGGACCGAGACTAGGACACGTCGGATCTGCTGAACGCGGCGGTGGAGGTCACGGCCGGGTAACGAAGTAGATGCGTTCCAATCCTTTTCGGGCCCGGTGGCGAACCCAGTACATCCCCACCGGGACCAACTGACAAGGAGCTTCACCATGAACGCTTTCACTCGCAAGAACATCACCAAGACCACCCTCGGCCTCGTCGCCTCGGGCGCCCTGATCTTCTCCCTCGCCGCGTGCTCGATGGACTCCGGCACCTCGACCGACACGTCCTCCTCGTCGAGCTCGACGTCCTCCGAGCCCAGCGCCGCCTCGACGCCCGCTGCGTCGATCGCCGACCTCAGCAACGGCGTCGACACCCAGGTCGCCGTCGACCAGTCCTTCGTCGACGCGATCACCTCGCTCGGCCTGACCCCCGGCGTCGTCGGCACCGCGACCTTCACCGACGGCACGTTCGCCTTCCCGATCACGGGCGGAAACGTCGACTACTACGGCCCCGACAGCGACGTGCGACCTTACGTCCAGGGTGAGATCGACCACGACGGCTCCGGCCTGTCGCTGACCTCGGCCGACGGCACCGTCGTCGAACTGACCGACTTCCGCATCGACCCGGGTGAGAGCAAGCTCTACGGCACCGTGACCGCCAACGGCACCGTCGCCGCCGAAGACGCCTACCTGTTCAACCTCTGGGGTGGCACGCTCAAGCCGATCCAGATGGAGGGCTCCAACGCCGTCCTCGAGGGCACCACGGTGCACATCAGCCCCGACGCCGCGTCGCTGCTGAACCAGACCTTCAAGACCGACGCCGTCCAGGACGAGATGCTCGTCGGCGTCGCGAAGATCACCGCCGCCACGGAGTAGTACCTGTCTGGCCGGCTACCCGCCGGCCCGGCCCCAGGGCCGCACCCCGCCTCGCGAGGTGCGGCCTGGAACCCGGGTCGTCTCCGTGACGACGCACCGGCCCCGCCCTGCTCGACGGGGTCGGCGATCCCGGTGGACCCCGCCTCGTGCTCACGCACGGGGCGGGGTTTTTCCGTTGCCGCCCGGGGCCGGCCCGGGGTCAGGCGGCCGTGAACCCGGTTTCGAACGACGCACCCAGAAGAATCGGGGTGCATCGTTCGGAACCGGGTTCTTCGCGCACTGACGGCCGGGGGTCAGGAGGCGCGGCGGGGGTGACGAGCGCCGTGCTCACCGCGCCCGTCACCTCCGCGTCTGCCCGGCAGCTGACGACCACCGCAGACACGACTCGTGACCCTCGGTCTGGGGTCACCGCTTTCAATTCCGGCGCATAGAGTTCGAGGGGTGCCGTCGATGGCACGAAACCTCGATCCCGAGCCCCCCGGACTGGACGCCATGTCTCTTGCACCTGCGCCACCCGTGGGGACCGAGCGCTCCGACGACGACCTCCTCGTCCTCGTCGCCGAAGGCAACCAGCAAGCCTTCGCGGTCTTCTACGACCGGACGGCTGCCCGTGTCCTCGGACTGGTCCGTCGCATCCTGGTCGATCCGGCGCAGTCCGAGGAGGTCACGCAGGAGATCTTCCTGGAGGCCTGGCAGACCGCCGGGCGCTTCGATCCCGCGCGTGGCAAGGCATCGTCGTGGTTGCTCACGATGGCGCACCGCCGCGCCGTCGACCGGGTGCGCGCCTCCCAGTCCTCACGCGACCGCGACCTCGCGGTCGGTGCCAAGGAATTCGTCGACGCACGGGACGACGTGGCGGAGACGGCCGAGACCCGGGTCGAGCACGAGCGAGTGACGAAGGCCATGCGCACCTTGACCGACCTGCAGCAGCAAGCCCTCGAGCTGGTGTACTTCGGCGGGCTGAGCCACAGCGAGGCTGCCCGTGAGGCCGGCGTCGCCATCGGGACGATGAAGACCCGCATCCGCGATTCCCTGATCACCCTCCGTCGACTGATCGCAGAAACGGAAGCGGCCTGACCGATTCATCCCCCGGGATCGGGCCGGAGGCACGTGCCGAGCAGATCGGCGTCGAACAGCGGGCCTCACGACGTTCTCGTCGACGTCGACGCTCGGCATCGTCAGGGTGTTGGGTCGATGGATGGTCGCCGCCTCACCTGTCCTGACCGTCGGCGCGTTCCCCGTCGGGTTCACGTTCCTCTCGTGGACCTTCATCGCCATCGGTGTCGTCTGCGCGGTCGGCGTCGCGGTAGACGTGGCCCGTCGCCCTCAGCCGATGGCCGTGATGAACGTGGTGTGGCCCGTGACGATGCTGTTCGGCGGGGTCGCGTGGCTGCTGTTCTATCGCCGGACCGCGCGCGCCGCCCCGCGAGGACTGAGCCGGGACGAGCGCGGGAGTTCGATGGCGGTCTCCGTCGCCACGGGCACCAGCCACTGCGGCGCGGGTTGCGCGATCGGCGACCTCGTCGCGGAGTTCGCCCTCGTCGCCTTCCCCGTCATCGGCGTCGTCGTCGGCCGGGGCACCCTGTACGACGACGAGATCTTCGCCGGCTGGATCATCGACTTCGTCCTCGCCTTCGCTCTCGGGATCGTGTTCCAGTACTTCTCCATCGCCCCGATGCGCGGCCTCGGCCTCCGAGCCGGCATCGTGGCCGCCCTCAAGGCCGACGCCCTGTCGATCTCGGCGTGGCAGGTCGGAATGTACGGGGTCATGGCGCTGGCCCAGTTCCTCGTCCTGCCCTCACTCTTCGGCGGGCGCGCGGACGTCGTCAGTCCGGAATTCTGGTTCGTCATGCAGATCGCCATGCTCGCCGGGTTCGCGACCTCCTACCCCGTCAACTGGCTCCTCATCAGGTCGGGCGTGAAAGAAGCGATGTGATCCGATGCAGACCTCGACGCCGCACACGAACGCTCGGCCCGGGGGCTGGCGCCCGCGCTCGTTCCGTCGCACACTGGTGCCCAGCGAACGAGAGGACTCGTCATGAGCGACACCGTGGTCGATCAGTACATCGCGGGGTTCCCGCCCGAGAGACGCGAAGCGCTCGAACGGGTGAGGCGGGCCATCCACGCCGGGTGCACAGACGGCGTCGAGAGCCTGCGGTACGGCATGCCGGCCATCCGCTTCGAGGACGGGCAGACGCTCTACTTCGCGGCATGGACGCGCCACCTCGGCATCTACCCCGTGCCCCGGTTCGACGAAGCCCTCGAAGGCGACGTCTCCCCTCACCGACGCGCCAAGGACACCGTCGCCTTCGGCTGGGGCCGCCCCGTCCCCGACCAGCTGGTCGAGCGGATCAGCCGCGCGATCGCGTGCGGCGCGGCGACGATCGTGGACGCCCCTCCCCCGGCGTTCGCCGTCACCCGCTGACGGGTCCCCCGCACCCCGCCGACGGGCCCCCGCACTCCGCCGACGATCCGGACGAGTGGTCGCCGATCGTCCTCCGCCACGATGGCGGGCACGATCCGCGGCCGCTCGTCCGCTGCGTCCGGGCCCGTACCCCGAACGCGCCGCGTCGGCGGAGGCGGCCCGGCGTAGCGTCCAGGGCACCCCCGAACCAGAGAGGACCCCGCATGA
This sequence comes from Frigoribacterium sp. SL97, assembly GCF_026625765.1. Lineage (NCBI taxonomy): Bacteria > Bacillati > Actinomycetota > Actinomycetes > Micrococcales > Microbacteriaceae > Frigoribacterium > Frigoribacterium sp. SL97. Next base: position 1,057,706 of record NZ_CP113062.1, on the reverse strand, counting down.
CCCGCGACCAGTACACCTTCTCCGACCCGCGCACGCTCTACCCCACGATCAGCCCCGAGGTGCAGCACCAGGACGAGCCCGGCCTGCAGTCGCAGATGACGCCCGTCCCCGACCTCGGCGAGGAGACCTACCGCGGCACGGGACGCCTGCAAGGTCGCAAGGCCCTCATCACGGGTGCCGACTCGGGCATCGGCGCCGCCGTCGCGATCGCCTACGCCCGCGAGGGTGCCGACGTCGCCCTGAACTACCTGCCGAGCGAACAGTCCGACGCCGACCACGTCATCGCGCTCGTCGAGGCCGCGGGGCAGAAGGCCGTGGCCCTCCCCGGGGACCTGACCAGTGCCTCCTTCTGTCGCGAACTGGTGCAGAAGGCGGTCGACGGACTCGGCGGCCTCGACGCCGTCGTCAACGTCGCCGGCAAGCAGGTCTGGCACGAGGACATCGCCGACATCACCGACGAGCAGTTCGACCTGACCTTCCGCACCAACGTCTACGCCCCGTTCTGGATCGTCAAGGCCGCCGTGCCGCACCTCGCCCCCGGCTCGACGATCATCAACACCGCCTCGGCCGAGGCCCACACGCCCGCGCCCGACCGCCTCGACTACGCCGCCACCAAGGGTGCGGTCAACAACCTGTCGAAGGGCATGGCGCAGCAGCTCATCACGAAGGGCATCCGCGTCAACGTCGTCGCGCCCGGCCCGACCTGGACCGTGCTGCAGGTGACCGACGGCGTCGACCCCGAGTCGCTGCCCGAGTTCGGCTCGAGCGAGGCCCCGCTCGGTCGCGCCGGCCAGCCCGCCGAGCAGGCACCGGCCTACGTGTTCCTCGCCTCGGCCGAGTCGAGCTTCGTCTCGGGCGAGACGCTCAACGTCAACGGCGGCATGGTCTCGCCGTAGCCCGACCGACGACGGAACCGAGGAGGTGCGGGTCGGCTTGACCGCGCCTCCTCGGCTCCTCGGGTCAGCGGCCCCGGCGGCTCAGGCGGGCAGCGCCGCCGCGAGGTACGGCGCGGTGCGACTACCGGTCGCCCCGGCCACCCGTTCGGGAGTCCCGACGGCGAGCACGCGCCCACCGGCGTCCCCTCCGCCGGGGCCCAGGTCGATGACGTGGTCGGACGCCGCCACGACGCCCATGTGGTGCTCCACCACGACGACCGTGTTGCCCGCGTCGACGAGCAGCTGCAACTGGGTGACGAGCAGCTCGACGTCGGCGGGGTGCAGGCCCGTCGTGGGCTCGTCGAGCAGGTAGAGCGTGTGGCCCGAGCGTGCCCGCTGCAGTTCGGTCGCGAGCTTGATGCGCTGCGCCTCGCCACCCGAGAGTTCGGTGGCCGGCTGACCGAGTCGCAGGTAGCCGAGCCCGACCTCCCGTAACGTCTCGAGGGCCCGGGAGGCGCTGGTCACCTCGGCGAGGAACGTCGCCGCCTCGTCGACCGTCATCGCGAGCACGTCCGCCACGGTCGCGCCGTGCCAGGTGACCTCGAGCGTCTCGGCGTTGTAGCGGGCTCCGTGGCACTCGGGGCACGGCGAGTAGCTGCCGGGCAGGAAGAGCAGCTCGACCGAGACGAAGCCCTCGCCCTGGCAGACCTCGCAGCGGCCCCCGGCGACGTTGAACGAGAAGCGTCCGGCGCCGTAGCCCCGGGCCCGTGCCTCGTCGGTCGCGGCGAAGGCCTGGCGCACCGCGTCGAACAGGCCCGTGTACGTCGCGAGGTTCGACCGCGGAGTCCGGCCGATCGGCTTCTGGTCGACCTGCACGACGCGGTCGACCCGCTCGTGGCTCGTCGCCGTCTCGGCCAGCACGCCGCCGACCAGCGTCGACTTGCCCGAGCCCGACACCCCCGTGACCGCGGTCAGGACGCCCAGCGGCAGGTCGACGTCGACGCCGTCGAGGTTGTGCCGGGTGACGCCACGCAGTTCGAGGGTGGCGGTCGGTTCGCGGCGGACGGGCGACCCGCCCTGGGCGCGACCGTCGGCGGAGGGGTCGAGGAACCGCCTCGTGACGGAGTCGGCGACCCCGGCGAGCCCGGCGACGGGCCCGCTGTAGAGCACCGCGCCTCCTTGGCTGCCGGCCCCCGGGCCGACGTCGACGACCCAGTCGGCGCGACGCACGATGCTCATGTCGTGCTCGACGACGAACACCGAGTTGCCGCTCGCCCGCAGCCGCTCGAGCACCTCGACGAGGGATTCGGCGTCGGCGGGGTGCAGGCCGGCGCTCGGCTCGTCGAGCACGTAGACGACGCCGAACAGGCCCGAGCGCAGCTGCGTCGCGATGCGGAGCCGCTGCATCTCGCCCGGCGACAGGGTCGGCGTCGCACGGCCGAGGCTGAGGTAGCCGAGCCCGAGGTCGGCGAGCACGGTCGTCCGGGCCAGCAGGTCGGAGGCGATGCGGACGGCGACCTCGGTGACCTCGCCCGACGACGCGTTCGACACCGCCGCCGACGCACTCGTCAGGGTCGCCGTCGGCCGCAGGACGTCGCCCAGCTCGGCGATCGGCAGGGCGTTGAGCTCGGCGATCGTCCGGCCGGCGAAGGTCACGGCGAGCGCCGCCCGGGTCAGGCCGCTGCCGCCGCAGAGCGAGCAGGGACCGCTCTCGACGTACTGCAGCACCTTCGTCCGCTGGGTCTCGCTCTGCGAGTCGGCGAGGGTGTGCAGGACGAAGGCGCGGGCGCTCCAGAAGCGGCCCTTGTACGGCTTGGCGACGCGGTCGCGCTGGGGGGTCACCTCGACGACGGGCTGCTCCTCGGTGTAGAGCAGCCAGTCGCGATCGGCCTGCGGCAGGTCACGCCAGGGGCGGTCGATGTCGTAGCCGAGCACGCTCGTGACGTCGCGGAGGTTCTTGCCCTGCCAGGCTCCCGGCCAGGCGGTGATCGCGCCGTCGCGGATGCTCAGGTCGGGGTCGAGGACGGCGGACGCCTCGGTCACCTCGTGCGCGACGCCGAGCCCGTGGCAGCGCGGGCAGGCCCCCGCGACCGTGTTCGGCGAGAACGAGTCGGACTCGAGCCGGTCGGCCCCCGCGGGGTAGCTGCCGGCCCGCGAGTAGAGCATCCGCATCGAGTTCGACAGGGTGGTCAGGGTGCCGACGGTCGACCGCGAGCTCGGCGCGCCGCGGCGCTGCTGCAGGGCGACCGCCGGGGGCAGGCCGGTGATCTCGTCGACGTGAGGGGCGCCGCCCTGGGCGATCAGCCGCCGCGCGTAGGGGGCGACGGACTCGAAGAAGCGGCGCTGCGCCTCGGCGAAGATCGTGCCGAAGGCCAGCGACGACTTGCCCGAGCCCGAGACTCCCGTGAACGCGACGATGCTGTCGCGCGGGACGTCGACGTCGACCGCACGCAGGTTGTTCTCGCGAGCGCCGCGGACGCGGACGAAACCGCGGGCGTGGACGTCCGCGGGGGCGTCGGCGGGCACGTCGGGCACATCGGGAGGGGCGGTGTCGGGCATCCGGTCGATGCTACGGGTGTCCGACGGACTCGGCCCGGGTGCCGGTGGCCCGTCGGGGTGCCGGTGCGGCGTCGGCGGGGGCGTCGGCGGGGTGTCGGCGGGCTGCGGGGCTGCGGGGCTGCGGGCCGAGTGTCGGTGGCCCGTCGTAGCGTGTGCGCGTGCCCGAGCCGATCGCCGCCTGGTGGGCGCGACGCCGGTCGTCGCGCGGCCTCGCCGTGCCCTACCCCGTGGGCAGCTACCGCGAGGCCTGGGCGTCGTACCCGGTGCTCGTGCGGCAGTACCGGCCCGAACACAACGGCGGCATCGTGCTCAGCCAGATCCCGCCCGCGGCCGACGTGTGGCTGTGCTGGCTCTGCGACGCGGGCCACGTCTTCGTCGCCACCCCCGACGAACAGCGGCACCGGCCCGGGCGCGAGCGCCGGCGGTCGTCGTGGTGCCCCGAGTGCAGCGAGCTCGCCGCTCCGCGCGCCCTGCCGATGAGACCGCCGATGGCACCGGCGGCGGCGGTCCGCGCACAGGCCGAGGGCATGCCGACGCAGGGCGCGAGTGCGCCGGGCCAGGCCCGGCCGGCACCGGGCGATGCCGGGACGGCGTCCGGCCAGGCCTGGGCGGCCCAGACCGCAGGAGGCGCGGTGCCGGCGGCCACGTCACCCCCGCCCCGGCGTCGCCGCGACTCGAGCACGGGTCTGCCGTCGACGACGCCGCGCGCGGAGGCGAGCCGCAGTCCCGAGCCCTCCCGCGCCTCCCCCACCTCGCCGCCGGTCAGCGACATCCGCACCGAGCATGCCTCCCCGTCCACCGGCGCCTCCCGCACCGCTCGCGCCTCCCCGCCCATCAGCGGCTCCCGCACCGAGCGCGCCTCCCTGCCCATCAGCACCTCCCTCACCGAACGCGCGTCCCGGCCGGCCCGCGCCCCTCGGCCGACCCGCGCCTCCCGGCCGGTGTGCGACAAGACGCCGGCCCTGCCGACCGGTACGCCCTTCGTCAGCGCGTGTGCCCCCAAGCCGGCGTCGGCGGTCGAGGCCGAGCTGCGAGCCGGACTGACGGCCCGGCTCGAGTTCGAGCCCGGTCTGAACGCGGTGCGGGTCGGGCGTCCCTTCTTCGACCACGTCGAGGTGTGGCCCGACATCGTGCTGAGCGAGCTGCGGGTCGCGATCGAGTACGACTCGACCGGGCGGCACGGGCTCGAGCACGTCGGGCACCGCGAGACCGCCGACCGCCGCAAGGACGCCGCGCTGCGGGCCGCCGGCTGGGAGGTCGTACGGCTCCGGACCGGAAAGCTGCCCCCGCTCGGCCCCCACGACCTGCAACTCTCGGGGCTGACGCGGCAGACGGTGCCCCTGCTGCTCGACGAGCTGCGTGACATCCGCGGCCCGCTGCTCGTCGACGCCTACCTGCGCCGCTGAGTACGGCGCGCCCCCCGGCACGGCAGGGCCGGGCGGGACCACGACACCGCACCGCGTTTCGTGCACGGCACCCGATCTCGTTGCGGTGCGCTGCACGAAACACGGTGCGACGTTCAGAACGTGGTGTGACGCGACCCCCGGACGAACCTGCAGCCGAGCCAGCCGCGCCAGCCAGGCCAGGCGGACCAACCAGTCAAGCCAGGCCAGGCCAGGCGCGCCAGCCAGGCCAGGCGGGCCGGCCGGGCCAGGTGGGCCAGCCATGCGAGGCGGACTCAGCCGCGGAGGGCCAGCGCCTCGCTGCGCCAACGGGCGTAGCGCTGCCACGGGTCGTCGATGCCCTCGGCGAGCGCCGCGACGTGGGCGTCGAGCTCGGCACTCCGGGCGAACCATTCGGTGCGACCGTACCGGGACGTCGCGAACTGGCCGTGCCGGCGCCGTTCGACCAGGCGATCGCCGCGCTCGAAGGCCAGGAGTTCGTCGTGCCAGAGCGTCCTCAGCCGCTGTCGGGGGTTCGACGAGGTGCCGATCTTGATGCGGTCCTCGAAGCGGATGTAGTAGACGACGTCGACCCGCACGACCCCGAGCTCGCCGTCGGGCACGTCGCCCTGACGCCACTCGCAGACGGCGCAGAGCCACCCCGACGGCCAGTGCACGCCGAGCCGCGACCCGCACGCGAGGCACGGCGACGGCAGCAGGTCGGTCACTCCCTCGCCCGACCCCTCGAGCGAGGCGGCCCAGTCGGCAGCGAGCGCGAGGTGCCGATCGCAGAGCGGCACGGGGGACGACGGATCGACCGGACGACCGCAGGAGTCGCCGCCGAGTCGCCCCGTGCCTCCTCGGCAGGTGTCGTCGGGTCGGGGCGTCGGGCTGGTCACCCCCGCAGGCTAGGTGCGGCCACCGACACCCGGCCGGGCCCGGCTCAGTCGTGCTCGTGGTCGATGCGCAGCCCGAGCGGGTGCGGCCCGAGCAGCAGCCAGACCGCACCGGCACCGAGCGGGAAGAGGACGGCGGCGACCGTCCAGACCGTGCGCTCGAGCTGCGTCGTGTCGGCACGCCGTCGGACGGCACGCACGATGCTGACGACGATCACGAGGTACACGACCGCCACGACGATCGCCACCACCGCCGGACCCCAGTCACCCCATGTGCTCATCCACCCAGCCTAGGGTGCGGCCCCCAGCCCGCCTCAGTGACCTCTGAGCCGCGCCAGCACCTCGTCGTAGCGCCCCTCGGCCTCGGCGTTGCGCAGGAACTTGACCCGCTCGACCAGGATCTCGTGGGCGTCGGGCTGGGCCTCGAGCAGCGCCATGGTCTCGTCGAGGTACTCGTCGAGCGGCATGGCCGAGGGGTCGTCCTGCTGGCCGAGCAGGGTGGTCTGCACGGCCGGCGGCACGAGTTCGACGACCTGGACGCTCGTGTCGGCGAGCTGCACGCGGATGCCCTCGCTGAACGAGTGGATCGCCGCCTTGGTCGCGTTGTAGGTCGGCGTGATCGGCAGCGGCACGCTCGCGAGCCCGGACGACACGGTCACGATCGACGCCGCCGGCCGAGACTGCAGGAACGACGTCCACGCGGCGATCAGGCGGATCGGCCCGAGCAGGTTCGTCGTGACGATCGCCTCGGCGGTCGGGAGGAACTCGCCTGTCGTGACGTCCTCGGTCTGCATGATGCCGGCCATCGCGACCACGACGTTGGTCTCGGGCCAACGGCGCTGCACCTCGGCCGAGACGTCGACGACGGCCTGCGGGTCGGTGGTGTCGAGCTCGACGGCCTCGAGGCCCGGGTAGTCGCGGACGATCTGGTCGAGCAGGGCCCGGCGTCGGCCCGCCACGACGACGGTGTTGCCGGCGGCCTGCAGGCGCAGGGCGAGGCCCAGGCCGATGCCGGACGTGGCTCCGGGGATGAACACGGTGTTGCCGCTGATCTTCACGGTTGCTCCTTCGGGTGTGCCGCGCTCGGCGCGGCCGGTGGTGGTCGCCGGGCCGAGGGTGGTCGGGGCGACGACCCCACTCTGACCCGGGGAGGCGCGCGGCGGCAGAGAGCGCTCGTCCAGGGATCGCCACTCCCTGGTCGGCGGCCGACGGGGCTGACAGCATGGGGCGATGGACCGCGCCGAACTCGCCGACTTCCTCCGCCACCGCCGCGAGGCGCTCCGGCCGTCCGACGTCGGGCTGCCCGAGGGCGTGCGTCGGCGAACCGCGGGACTGCGTCGTGAAGAGGTGGCGGGGCTCGTCGGCATGTCGACCGACTACTACGCGCGGCTCGAGCAGCAGCGCGGCCCCCAGCCGTCCGAGCAGATGCTGGTCGCGCTCACCCGGGCTCTGCGGCTGAGCCTCGACGAGCGCGACCATCTCTACCGCCTGACCGGTCACCACCCGCCGCGCCGCACACGCGGCGGCGACCACGTCAGTCCCGCCCTGCTGCGGGTGCTCGACCGTCTGGACGACACCCCCGCGCTCGTCCTCAGCGACCTGGCCGAGACGCTCGCGCAGAACCGGCTCGCGGTCGCCCTGCTCGGCGACCAGATGCGGCACGAGGGTCTCGACCGCAGCGCGTTCCACCGGTGGTTCACCGACCCGGCCGAGCGCGCCTCCTACCCGGTCGAGGACCACGCGCACCAGCTCGAGCTGCAGGCGTCCGGGCTGCGGGCGGCGCTCAGCCTGGCGGGCGGCCGCGGGCGACCGCGCGAACTGGTGGAGGCGCTGCTCGCCTCGAGCGACGAGTTCGCGACGATCTGGAGCCGTCACGCGGTCCACCAACGTTTCGACGACCGCAAGACGCTGTTGCATCCCGAGCTCGGCCGCATCGAGGTGGACTGCCAGGCCCTCTTCACCGAGGACCAGTCGCAGACGCTCCTCGTGCTGACGGCGACGCCCGGGTCCGACGACGACGCCAAGCTGCGCTTGCTCGACGTGATCGGCATCGGGCGGTTCGCCGAACACGAGTGAGGGCGAGGGGCGACCGTCAGACACCCGCAGCCGCACACGCACACTGGCAGCCGCCCGCACCCGCGCCCGCACCCGCACCCGCACCCGCGAAGATGGATGCACCCACGACGACGTGACCCCGAGGAGAACGCATGTCCCCGCAGACCCCGAGCACCCAGAGCACCCCGAGCTTCCCCGCTTCGACGGCCGTCCCGTTGCGGGGCGGGCCGGTCCTCCGCTGGGGCGTGATCGGCCCGGGCGAGATCGCCGGCGACTTCACCGACGCCCTGCACGCGCACACCGACCAGCGCGTGGTCGCCGTGGCCTCGCGCAGCCTCGACCGGGCCGAGGCGTTCGCCCGCGCCCACGGCGTCGACACCGCCTACGGGGACGCGGAGGCGCTGGTCGCCTCCCCCGACGTCGACGTCGTCTACGTGGCCACGCCTCACACCCGGCACCTGCCGGACGCCCTGACCGCGATCCGTGCCGGGAAGCACGTCCTGATCGAGAAGCCGATGGCGACCAGCACGGCCGAAGCCGACGAGATCGTGGCCGCGGCGAGCGCCGCGGGGGTCCTCGCGATGGAAGCGCTGTGGACGCGCTACCTGCCGCACACCACCGTCATCGCCGAACTGCTCGCCGAGGGGGCGTTCGGAGACGTGCGACTGGCGACCGCCGACGTCGCCTGGGCGAACGACCTCTCGGCCGGCGGACGCATGACGGACCCGGCCCTCGGCGGCGGCGCCCTGCTCGACATCGGCGTCTACGCCTTCTGGTTCACCCAGTTCGCCACCGGTCACCCCGTCGAGTGGCACGCCACCGGCTCGACCCGGGCCGACGGCGTCGACCTCGACGCGGCCGTCGTCACCCGCACGGCCGACGGGGTGCTGGCCACCGCGGCGACCAGCCTGCTCACGACCTCGCCCGGACTCGGCACGATCTCGGGCACGACCGGCTCGATCCGCACCCTGCAGAACCTGGTCTTCCCCGCGACGTTCGAGCTGACCACGTGCCGCGGTTCGGCCGTCTGGAACGACCCGACCGTCCCGACCGGCCGCCAGGGCCTGGCCTACCAGGCGACGGCCCTGGCGTCCTACGTCGATGCCGGGCTGCGCGACTCGCCTCTGCACTCGCTGGCCGACTCGAGGTCGCTGCTCGCGACGATCGAGGCGACCCGCGCGTCCTTGACCGTCGTCTGACCCCGCCGAGACATCACGACTCGCGGCTCACGTCCCGAGGTGAGCGGCACGTCGTGACATCTCGACGGACGAGAGCAGGAGGCGCGAGTCGACACGGCCGGGAGGCGCGGCTCAACTCGCGACCGGGGGCACCGACGCGACGGCGATGTCGTGGCCGTCCGCGGCACGGATCTCGACGGACGCCACGTCGGGCCGCAGCACGGCGGCGTTCAACCGACAGTCGACGCGCACGTCCGACCCGAGGAACGCACCGGACTCGTACTCACGCCCGTCGCCCCCGACCACCACGACCGTGAACGCCGAGCCCGTCGGCAGGCCGTCGATGCTGAGGACGGTCTCGGTGCCCCAGGTGTGGGCGACGAGGTCTCCGTCGAGGTCGACCCCGGCGGGCTGACCGACGAAGTCCACGTGCTCGACGGCGCCGAGGGTGCCGGCCGGGCCGGCCACCACCGTGTCGCGAGGCATCGCGAGCAGGACCCCGCCCCCGGCCCCGATCGCCAAGCATGCGGCGGCGGCGACGGCGATCAGCAGCGGGCGACGGCCCCGGCCCGAGCGGGCGGTGGCGACGTGCGGACCGATGCGCGGGAGCGTCGGGTCGTCCCCCGTCGTGCCGGCGCCGGACAGGGCGCCGGCATCGGAGACGACGCCGACGTCGGAGGCGGTGCCGACGCCCGAGGCGGTGCCGGTGCCCGGGGCGATGCCGTCATCGGTCGCCCGCCCCGCGGCCGGGTCGTCTCCGGCCCGTCCGACGGCGTCGACGCGCTCGCGGAGTCCGTCGCTCGGGGCGACCTCGTCCCAACGACCGAAGTCCGACAGCCCTCCGACGACGACGCCCAGCGACGCCAACTCGGCGTCGATCGACGGGTCGGCGGCCCGCAACGCGTCGAACTCGACGCGTTCGCTCGGCGAGAGGTCGTCCGCGAGCGCCGCGGCCGTCAACTCGTCACGACGGGCATCGGAGCCCCCGACACCGTCGGCGCCCCCGCCGTCCCCGGCACCGGCACCGGCACCGGCTCCGTCACCGGCCCCCACCCCTGGCGTGCGGTCAGTCATCGGTCGTCTCCTGGTCGTCGAGGTGGGTGCGGAGGGCACGCAGCGCGTGGAACACGCGGGTGCGGAGGGTCGCGACGGGCACGCCCGTGCGCTCGGAGACCTCGCGGTAGCTCAGGCCCTCGAGGTGGACGGCCACCACGGCCGCCCGGTGGTCGTCGCTCAGGCGGGCGAGCCCCTCGGCCATGCCCAGGCGCTCGAGCGGGTCGGCGACGGTCGCCACGGGGTCGGGGGCGTGCTCGAGCGGCACGACCGACGGCGTGCGCGTGCGTGCCCGGTACACGTCGAGCACGACGCGGCGTTCGATCGCGAACAGCCAGGTGCGGACGCTGCCGCGGTCGGCGTCGAACGAGTCGCGGGCGCGCCAGGCCCGCACGAAGGTCTCTTGCACGCAGTCCTCGGCGAGCGCCCGGTCGCGGAGGGCGTTGACGGCGAAACCGAGCAGCGACGAGCCGTGTTCGACGAACGCGGCCCGGACGTCGAGACCGGACGACCCCTCGCTCATCGGGCTCCGATCTGCGACGCGGCCCGGGACGGGCCCCGCGCGACCCATGACGGCGATCATCCGCCTGCCCTCCAGCCTATCCACGCCGTTCGCGGATGCCGACGGGGTCTACGTCCGCTGCGCCTCCGGCGTTCACCGCACCGTCGAGAAAACTTTCTCGGCACCTGGTGAACGCATCGAGGCCCGACGACGTAGGCCCTGTCGAGCGGCACCCGCCCGGGCGCCGCCCCGTCGAGAGGACCCGGAGCATGCCGAAGATGACGCGCACGACCAAGAAGACCGCCATCCGCACCCTGACGATCGGTGGCGCCGCCGCCACCGCCGTCACCCTGTTCGGCGTGACGCCCGCGTTCGCCGAGACCGAGGTGCCCGAGCCCGCGACCTTCACCAGCGCCTACACGGTGATGGCGACGCCCGACCAGGTGATCAACAACGACGGGGTCGCCACCCCGGGCGAGGCCGGTGCCACGGGGACGTTCGACTTCCGCGTCAACAGCGACACCGAGGTGATCTGCTACGACATCACCCTGCGCGGCGTCACGGGCGAGTACCAGAGCCCGGCGAAGACCGCGACGCACATCCACGAGGCGGCGAAGGGCCAGGCCGGCCCGCCGCGCATCGCGTTCCCGAACCCGGTCGACCGCGGTGACGGCACGCGCACGAGCAGCGGCTGCCTGCAGGGGCCCTTCACGACCGGCGTCATGAGCGCCGCCGGGGCCGACACGGGCACCGGCTTCAGCCTGAAGCAGCTCGAGGCGAACCCGGCCGGCTTCACGGGCGACTCGCACACGGCCACGTTCGCGGCCGGCGTCGTCCGCGGCCAGCTGACGCAGGTGCCCGTCGGTGGCGTCGACACCGGACTCGGAGGCGCGGCCGCCGAGAGCGCGTCGGCCGGCGGTCTCGGCCTCGCGGCCGGTGGCGCCGGGGCCCTCGCCCTGCTCGGTGCGGGTGCGTACGTCCTGACCCGTCGTCAGCGCGCGGCCCGAGCCTGACGTGCTCCGCTCCCTCCGCCCGGTGGTCGTCGTCGGCGTCGTGCTGGCCCTCGCCGGGTGCGCGTCACCCGGGGTGGTCGCACCGACGGTGACGCCGGCCCCGGGGGCGGGGGCGAGCCCCTCGGCGACCGCGGCTCCGTCGGCGACGGGCACCGCACCTCCTGCGGTGGGCGGGGTCGACGGCAGCGGCGGGGTCGACGGCAGCGGCGAGGTGGTCGGCGAGGGCGTCGCTCCGGCGGCCGTCTCGGTGCCGGCCATCGGGCTGGACGCCCCGCTGATCGATCTCGGCATCGCCGACGACGGTGCCATGGAGGTACCGGTGGACGCGGACGACGTCGGGTGGTTCACCGGCGGGGGACGACCCGGCGGCCGCGGGCCGACCGTGATCGCCGCCCACGTCGACTCGGCGTCGGGCCCCGCGGTCTTCGCCCGCCTCGACGAGCTCGTCGTCGGCGACCGGGTCGACGTGACCACGGTCGACGGGGACGTCGTCGGCTACGCCGTCACCGAGGTCGTCGACGCGCCGAAGGCTGAGTTCCCGACCGCCCGGGTCTTCGGGGCGCAGCCGACCGACCAGCTGCGGCTGATCACCTGCGGCGGCGTCTTCGACCGCGGCTCGGGCCACTACGACCAGAACCGGATCGTCTTCGCCGAGCCGGTGGCCTGAGCCCGGCACCCGTCACCCGGCACCCGGGCACGCTGCGACGCCACGACGTGCCGTGCCGTGCCGCCTGGTCTACAACACCCCGGGAGGCGCGGCCCGCGTCGGTCGCGCCAGGGTCGCCACGAGGTGCTCGACGAGCGGCACGGTCCACGCGACGTTCGCCGCGATGCCGCGGTTCGGTTCGTCGTCGGGCTGGTGCAGGCGGTGCAGGTCGTTGAAGGTCAGGAACGCGCTGGGCACGCCCGCCCGGTAGAACGACGCGTCGTCGGTGCCGGTCGTCGGCGGGAACCGGGTGACCAGCTCGAGGTCGGGCCGGGTGGCCGCGGCGTGCTCCAGCAGCGCCCCGCGGAACGCCGTCGAGAACGCCTCGGGGGCGCCGAACGCCTCCACGAAATTTCCGCGCCCGAGCCCGTCGACGTTGAGCACGTAGTCGATGGCGTCGAGTTCGTCGGACGAGGCGCTGTCGACGAAGTGCCGGGACCCGCCCAGGTGCCACTCCTCGGCGGTGAAGAAGACGAGGCGGACCGACGCGACCGGCCGGGCCGCCGCCCACCGCTCGGCCAGCTGCAGCAGGGCGATCGTGCCGCTGCCGTTGTCGTAGGCGCCGACCGTGTTGAAGAACGTGTCGTAGTGCGCGCAGAGCAGCACCGACCCGTCGCCCGTGCCGGGCACGTCGACGACCAGGTTGTCGCTGGTCGCGGCGTCGACCGGGCCGCCGTCGGCCTCGATCTCGACCTCGACGGGCTTGCCGTCGGCGATCCACTCGGTCAGCTGCAGACCGTCGACGCGGCCGATCGCGAGGTGGGCCACGTCGTGGTCCGACCCGGAGGGCAGCGGCTGCGGTGCGGCGGGTCCGTCGTCCCGCGCGTGCAGGTAGGCCACGACGTCGCCGTCGTCCGCCCGCACGACGAACTTCTGCCAGACCATCGAGTCGCCCCAGAGCCCCTGCGGGCCGACGGCCTCGACCGTGCCCCGGCGCGCACCGCCGGTCGATCCGCTCCAGAGCATCGGCCAGGCGGGCAGCTCACGGGCGATCGGCTGCTGCACCGCGACCCGGTGCACGGTGCCCGGCTGCCAGCCGGGCAGCGTCACGGGCTGCCGGGCGACCGGCCACCCGACCGCGGTCAGTCGCTGCTCGAGCCAGTCGGCCGCGGCCGCGATCCCGGCGGTGCCGTGGAACCGCGGGCCGTGCTGGACCAGGGCGACGAGGTCGTCGTAGGCGCGTTCCGCGCGCTGCGCCGCGGCCGGGTCGGTGTCGTGGGTCATGTCGTGCCTCTCGGGGACGGCTCTGGGGTGGGTGACGGGGACGGGGACGGGGACGTGGTGGCGGTCGACGACGCGGCCGACGGACCGAGGAGGCGCGGCGCGGCCCCCCGGGCGGCCTGCGCCACCGTCGTGGCGGGCACCCCGAGCAGGTGCTGGGCCACGCGGGCGACGTCGTCCGTCCTCCCCCGGAACCACCAGCTGGCGAACCGGTCGGTGACCGCCTCGGGTCGCGGGCCGAGGACGGGCGTGCCCCGGGCCTCGATCTCGGCGAACCCGCCGGGCCCGCCGTCGTCGTCGTACAGGTGCAGCGAGTCGCCCCGGACCCCCGGGGACGGGTCGGGCTCCTCCGAGTACTCGGCCGACGGGTCGCTGTGGCTGCCGCGCACGAAGAGCACGGCACGGTCGTCGGCCGGGTCGCCGACCGCGCGCACGTACCCGACGCGTCCGGTGACGTGCGGTGCCGCGAATCCGATCTTGAAGCGGTCGGCACCGGTCAGCGACACGGCGACGCCGCCGGGCACCTCGGCGAGCAGGTCGCCGACCGGCTCGTAGTAGTCGGTCACCTGGGTGTCGGGCACGGCCGCGACGAACGCCGTGCCGCCCGCCCGCACCTGGTCGAGCATCCACGACTCGGCCTCGTGCGCGCCGTCCGAGGTGATGCCGAGCCGCACCTCCGTCACGTAGCCGCCGTACTCGACGGCGTCGACGAGCGGTGCGCCGCCGGGGCCCCCGGCCGACGCCCCGCGCAGGTGTCGCAGCGGGTGGGCCGCCGGCCGCACGACGAGCGTCAGGTCGGCCCGCACGAGCCCGGTCGGCTCCGCGAACGCCTCGAGCTCGGCGACCCGCGACAGCGTCACGCGGTCGCCCGTGCGGCCGAGGTCGTGGCGGCCGGGGTCGAGCGACGGCGGCATCTCGTAGCTGCCCCAGTAGTCGCTGCGGTCGCGGATCATGTAGGCGATCTCGGGTCCGATCCAGACCCGGTCGCCGCCGACGTTCCAGTCGCCGGAGCCGACCAACGCGCCGAACGCGTCGTCGTCGGCGAACGCGTCGGGCAGCCAGTTCTCGGCCTCGCCCTCGGCGAAGAAGGGGCCGTAGACGCGTCCGCCGTAGGACGAGACGACCACGACGGCGTCGGCTCCGACGACCACCCGTTCGGAGGCGATGCCGGCCGCGGCGAGACGGGCCTCGACGGCGCGCAGGTCGATCGCGACCGGGCCGACCGGGTCGACAGTGGGCCCGGTCACGCGGCCACCTCGACGAGGGCGCTCGCGTGGAACGCGTCCTCGGCGCGCAGCATGCCGACGAACCAGGCGGCCAGTCGTGCGTCGGTCACGTCGGCGGGCAGCTCGTCGACCAGCTGGTGCAAGAAGGCCACCTGGGCGCGGAAGCCGTCGGTGACGTGCAGCTCGATCCACCGTTGCACGTCGTCCGGTCGGGGCACGGCACGCTCGACCGCCCGCGTGCACCACCGCAGGTAGAGCGTCTCGGCCGCGGCGAGGCTGGTGACGACCCCGGCGTAGCCGCCCTCGGCGAGTGCCGCCGTCACCGCCCCCTCGAGGACGGAGGCGCGGCGCAGCAGGTCGGTCGAGGTCACGTCGTCGACCGGTCGCGTCGAGAGCAACCGCTCGAAGTACCGGCTCTGCGGACCGACGAGGTCGGCGACGGCCTCGGCGTGGCGCTCGGCGCGGGACCACTCCGGCTGCTGCCAGAGGCAGTAGCCGGCGAGACGGGCCGCCGTCCGGACGAACGCCTGCTCGATCGCGAGGTAGCGACCGAAGGCGGGGTCGTCGAGCGTGCCGTCGGCCATCCGGGCCAGCAGCGGCACCGACGCCGAGGCGTCCAGCTCGGCCGAGCAGCGGGCGACCAGCGCCGCCGCCCGGCCCGTGCCGACGCCCTCGGGCCGGGTCGTGCCCGCCACCGTCAGCGGCCGGTCAGCCACGACACGATGCCGTTGAACACCCGGGCGTAGCCGTCCCACTCCTCGCAGAACGCCGGCGGCGCCCAGTGCGGCGAGCAGTCGCTCGTGAAGACCGCCGTGCGCCCCGCGCCGGCCTCGCCGACGACGACGAGCGGGTCGCCGTCGAGGCGGGCGAGCTCGACCGCGCCCGGCTTCACGACGGTGCGGTTGTAGCCGAGCAGCAGCGGCCACTCGGTGCCCGCGCCGCCGAGGGCGGGGTGCTCGGCGTCGAGCACGGTGGCGACGACGCCGGCCGGGCGCTCGACGCGGTCGTCCCCGATCAGCATCTCGACCGGCAGCACGTCGGCGATCTCGGTGCGGGCGTAGCCCGCACGACCCTGCCAGCCCGAGAACGACAGGTAGCCGCCGATCATCAGCAGCGCGCCTCCGGCCTCGACCCAGCGGGCGAGCTCGCGGACGCGGTCCCGACCCGGGATGCTCTTCTCGAAGACGGCGGGCGCGAGCTGCAGCGAGTTGACGCCGATGTCGGACAGCACCACGACGTCGTAGGCGTCCAGCGCCTCCTGCGTCTCGGGGAAGCCGGTGGCGACGAGGTGGGCGGGCAGGTGGACGACCTCGTGGCCGCCGGCCTGCAGGGCCGTGCGCAGCTGCGCGACGCCCTCGGTGTACGAGTGGGCGGTGAACTCGTCGACGCCCTTGGTGTGGGTGGTCGCGGTGATCCAGCTCTCGCCGGCGATGAGGATGCGGGACATGGTGGGGCCTTCCGGTGGTGACGGGACGGTTCGGGACGAGGAGGCGCGAGCGGCTCGGTGCCGCGTCGTCGCCCCTCAGCGGGTCAGGGCGGCGCCCTCGAAGAGGTCGCGGACGTTGCTAGTGCCGACGCCGTGCACGATCTCGGCGTCGACGCCGAGGTCGGTCAGCCGGTCGAGGAACACGGCGGGGACGTACGAGAGGCCGTTGCCGCCGTGCTTGCGCAACATGCTCTTGAGGAAGAGGTCGTGGCTGAAGAGCAGACGGCGGCCGAACCCGGCCGAGGCCAGACGGGCGATGGCCGTGGCCGTCTCGACCGGCGACGGCGACTGCCCTTCGCCGGGCAGGGAGAAGCGGTACGGCATGCCGATCATGTCGAACTCGAGCCAGACCCCGCGCTCGGCGAGGCTGCGCTGGTAGTCGGGGTCGCTGCCGGACGGGTCCATGTGGCAGAGGACGACCGCCGTGGGGTCGACGCCCTCGTCGCGCAGCACGACGTCGAGCACGCGGCCGCCGTGCCGGACGAAGCCGGGCAGGTGCACGAACATCGGCAGGCCGGTCTCGCGTTGCAGGCGGCAGGCCGCGCGCAGCGAACGCTCCTCCCGCTCGGTGAAGCCGGGCGAGACGCCGATCTCGCCGATCACGCCCGACCGGGGCACCCCGGTCTCGGCCGGGTCGGCCCGGTACTGCGCGACCAGGCGGGAGGCCAGGTCGTCGACGGTGTCGCGGCCCGTGGCCTCGGGGTGGAACCGCTCGAGGTACCAGCCGCCGCCGGTGACGACGGTGACCCCGCTGCGGCGCGAGATCTCGGCGAGACGTCGGGGGTCGCGCCCCTGTCCGTCCGAGGTCAGCTCGACGACCGTGCTGCCGCCGAGCTCGCGGAACGCCACGAGCTCGTCGACCGCGTCGTCGTCGCCGTCGAGCACGCAGTTGTCGCGGCAGGCGAGCGGACGGTCGCGCAGCAACCAGGCGATCTCGGGAGTGACCGGGGCGTCGAACAGCTCGGGGAAGTCGGGGTCGGGTTCGAGCCCGCCCTCCTCGATGCTGTTGATCAGGTGCTCGTGCGGCAGCGTGTAGCCGAGTCGGTCGCTCGGCACCGGACCGGTGACCGTCTGCACGTCGACGACGGTGGTCGTCTCGACGCCGAACCCTCCGACGCGGCTCATCGGGTCACCCGCTTGCGCACCAGGTCGGTGAACGAGCCGCCCCGCAGGTTGATCCAGATGACGATGATCAGGAGGCTGCCGGTCACGATGGGCACGATGTAGGGGCTCAGGCCGAGCAGCGTGAGGCCGTTGGTGATGACGCCGGTCAGGATCGCCCCGATCGCCGTGCCGATGACGCTGCCCTTGCCGCCGAGCAGGTTCGTGCCGCCGATGACGACGGCGGTGATCACCGTCATGGCGAAGTCGACGCCCGAGTTGGCGTCGCCCGACCCCAGTCGGGCCGCGGTGATGATGCCGGCCGCGCCGGCCGCCGTGCCGCTGAGCACGAGGGCCATCATCTTGACGAAGCGGGTGTCGACGCCCGCCCGGCGGACCGACTCCTCGTTCGAGCCGATGCCGGTGATGTACTGGCCGAACCGCATGCGCTGCAGCCCCACGATGCCGACGCCGACGATGATCAGCGCGAGCCAGGCCGGGTACCCGAGCCCGAACAGCCGGCCCTGCCCGACCTGGGCGAAGATCAGCCCCGAGCCGATGGCGATCGAGTAGCCCTTCGTGATCAGCAGGGCGACACCCCGCACGATCGACATGGTGGCCAACGTGACGATGAACGACGGGATGCCCTGGTAACTCGAGAACCAGCCGTTGACCAACCCGCAGAAGGCTCCGACGGCCAGGCAGATGACGATCACCAGCACCGACTCGAGACCGGCCCGCAGCAGGACCGCCCCGATCACCGAGACGAGGGCGAGCGTCGACCCGACCGAGAGGTCGATCATGCCCGCCGTGATGACGAAGGTCATCGCGACGGCCACGATCGCCGCGGGGGCGACCTGCACGGCGACGTTCCAGCAGGTTCGTGCCGGTGAGGAAGGTCGGGGTCGCCACCGAGAAGACGACGATGACGACCAGCGTCACGACGAGCATCAACAGGGTGGACTTGTTGACGCGTTGCAGGGCTTCCCAGCGGCGCTCGCGCACGTCGGTGGAGCCGTGTCCGCGACCCGGCTCGGGGCCGTCGGTGCGGGTGGGGTCAGAGGTCGTCGCGGTCATGCGGCAGCGCTCCCTTCACGGGTGATCATGTCGACGAGCGACTCGATGGTGAGGTCGTCGATGCGGGCGTCGTCGACGCTGCGCCCCTCGTACATGACGGTGATGCGGTCGCAGACCCGGAAGAGGTCCTGCAGCCGGTGGGTGATCAGGATGACGCCGACCCCTCGGGCCGCGACCTCCTTGATGAGGCGCAGCACCGACTCGACCTCGGTGACGGCGAGGGCGGCGGTCGGCTCGTCGAGGATCAGCACGTCGGGGTCGACCGACGCGGCGCGCGCGATGGCGACGGACTGGCGCTGACCACCCGACAGCTGCGAGATCAGCTGGTGCGTGGACGTGACGCGGACGCCGAACTCCTTGAGCACGGCCGTGGCCTCGGCGTGCATCGCCCCGACCTTGAGGAAGGGCCCGACCCGAGGCTCGCGGCCGAGGAACAGGTTGGCGGCGACGTTGAGGCTGTCGCAGAGGGCCAGGTCCTGGTAGACGATGCCGATGTCCTCGGCCTGGGCGTCGCTCGGGGACTGGAACCGCACCTCCTTGCCCTTGATGCTGATGCGGCCGCCGTCGTGCTGGACCGAACCGGCGAGCACCTTCATGAGGGTGGACTTGCCGGCGCCGTTGTCGCCGACCAGGCCGAGCACCTCGCCGCGCGCGAGGCGCAGGTCGACGCCGCGCAGGACGTCGACGGCGCCGTACGACTTGCGGATGCCCTCGAGTTCGACGAGCAGGTCGCCGGTGGTGACGTCGGTCATCAGCCCTCCAGGTAGTACGAGAAGTCGGCCAGGTTGTCGGGCGTGACGATCGTGATCGGCACGTCGACGGTCGCCGGCACGTCGGCGGTGCCGCAGGCCAGGTTGATCGCGGCCTTCGCGGCCTCGTAGCCGAAGCCGAAGGTGTCCTGCTGGATGACGGCCTTCACGTAGCCGTCCTGCAGACCCTCGACGGCCGAGGGCGAGAGGTCCCAGCCGACGATCGTGACGCGGTCCTGGGCGCCCTGGCTCTTGACCGCGGCGATGGCGCCGTTCAGCGCGGGCTCGCCCGTGGCGTAGATGTACTCGAGGTCGGGGTTGCCGGTCAGCAGGTTCTCGGCCGCCGCCTGGGCGTCCTCGTTGACGTTCTGGCCGTCGACGATCGTGCCGATGGTCATGCCGCCGGCCTCGACCGCGTCGGTGAAGCCGTTCTGGCGCTGGATCTGGATCGCGCTGTTGAGCGCTCCGACGACGCCGACCTCGCCCTCGCCGCCGGTGATGTCGAGGAAGGCCTTCCCGAGCTGGGCGCCGCCGTCCTCGTTCGCCGTGCCCACGTACGAGTCGATCGCCGAGGCGTCCTCGACCGAACCGTCGGCCGCGACGACCGGGATGCCGGCCGCCTTGGCCGCGGTGAGCGCCGGGATCAGCGCGGTCGCGTCGACCGGGTCGACGATGAGCGCGTCGACCCCCGAGGCGACGAGGTTCTCGACGCCCGAGACCTGAGTGGCGCTGTCGTTGTCGCCGCTGACGATCTGCAGGTCGGCACCGGCCTCGTCGGCGACGTCCTGGACGCCCTCGTTCATCTGGGTGAAGAAGGCGGTTTGCTCGTTGATGTCGACCATGCCGAGCTGCAGGGTGCCGCCGCCGTCGGGGGCACAGGCCTGGGGGACGTCGGTGGGGGCCGGGCGGGTCGAGGTCGAGCCGCCGGACGCGGAGCCGGAGGCGGTGGTCGAGGACGAGTCGCAGCCGGCGAGGGTGCCGATGGCGATGGCGCCCACGGCGAATGCGGCGAGGACGGTACGGGTCGTGGGCATGAGGAGCCTTCCTGGGGAGGACGAGGTGGAGCATGCGGGACTGGCGAGGGGGCGATCTCGGTGGGGTCGAGATCGACGGGCAATCGATTTCCGTCGGGAACTGCGTCAAGAGTGACGCCTTCGTGTTTCGAGTGTCAACACCTTTGTGTTTCCGACGTGTAAAAGAGATCCGGGGCGGGCAATCGGTTTCCCGCGAGGGGACGATACGATGACGGCATCACCCGTCGTCCCCGGCGGCCACGCCCTGAGGAGCCCATGAACGCCGTCACCATCTCGGACGTCGCCCGCCGGGCGGGCGTCTCCGCCGCGACGGTCTCGCGCGTCATGTCGGCGTCGCGCCCGGTCGGCCGCGAGGTCGAGGCCCGCGTGCGGCTGGCGGCCGCCGAGCTGGGCTACTCGGGCAACGGCATCGCCCGCGCCCTGCGCACCCGCCGCACCGACACGGTCGGCATGGTCGTCCCGAGCATCCTCAACCCGTTCTTCACGACCCTGGTCGACAGCCTCGAGAGCGCGCTGCACGGCGAGGGCAAACAGCTGTTCCTCTGCGACTCGCGGCAGGACCCCGCCGTCGAGGCCGAGCACCTCCGGTCGCTCATCGAGCGGCACGTCGACGGCATCGTGGTCAGCCCCGTGCACGACACCGAGAGCGCGGCGGCCGTCGCCGCGTCCGCCCGGGCCGTCCCGCTGGTGCAGC
The DNA here is from genome assembly GCF_026625765.1 of Frigoribacterium sp. SL97. Lineage (NCBI taxonomy): Bacteria > Bacillati > Actinomycetota > Actinomycetes > Micrococcales > Microbacteriaceae > Frigoribacterium > Frigoribacterium sp. SL97. The sequence continues at coordinate 1,036,899 of NZ_CP113062.1, read as the reverse complement.
TCGACCGCCGGGTCGACGTCGCCGGCACCGACTGGATCGGCCTCGACGACGCCGAGGCGATGAAGCTCGTCCTGACGCACCTCGCCGGGACCGGTGCCCGCTCGGCCGCGTTCGTGACCTCCGAGCTGACGAACTCGTCGACGACCCTGCGCCTCCGGGGCTTCCGGCACTGGGCGGCCGAACTCGGCATCCGCGAGGTGCGCGACGGGGTCGTGCTCGGCGACTACTCGGTCGACAGCGGCGACGCGGCGGCCCGCCGACTGCTGACCTCCGACGACCGCCCGGACGCCATCGTCTGCGCGGACGACCTGATCGCCATGGGCGTGCTGAGGGCGGCCCGCGAGCTCGGGGTGTCGGTGCCCGACGAGCTGCAGGTCACGGGCTTCGACGACATCGTCTTCGCCTCGTACGTGACCCCGGCCCTGACGACCCTGGCGCAGCCGACCGACCGCATGGCCGCCGAGGCGCTGCGACTGCTCTCGCTGCGGGGCTCCGACGACGGAGGACTCGGAGGTGCGCGCGTCTCGTTCGCGCCGAGGCTCGTCCGCCGGCAGAGCACGCGGTCGTCGACTCCCGAGCCCGCCTGACCCGCCTGACCCGACCGCCCCGTCGGGCCTCGGTCAGTGCCCGTCCGCCCCGTCGGGCGTCGGTCAGTGCTCGACGGCCCACCGCCCGCCGACGTGGCCGAACTGCTCGACGGCCCGCAGGACCGCCTCGACCGACACGGACTCGTCCACCGTGTGGACGACGGTGGGGTCGCCCGGGCCCCAGACCACGACGGGCACCCCGTCCTCGAGCGACCGCACGAGGACCGAGGCATCCGTGAAGTACGACGCGGGCGCCTCCGAGACCGGGGCGTCGAGCCCGGCGAGCCAGGGATGGTCGCGCGGGGTCCACACGGCGGCCAGGTCGAGGTCGACGCGGACGTCGGTCACCTCGGGCTGGCCACGCCACCAGTCGACGAGTTCGTCGACGTCGTCCCGGACGACGCGGAGGTCGATGCGCGCCTCGCAGACGTCGGGCACGATGTTCGGCACGCTGCCGCCCGAGACGACGCCGACGTTGACCGTCTCGCGCCCGAGGTCGGCATGGGACGAGAGCGGCAGGTCGTCCAGGCGCCCGAGCACGGTCACCAGGTCGAGGATCGCGTTGTGGCCCCGCTCGGGCGTGCTGCCGTGCGCGGCGACGCCCGAGGTGCGGACGGTCGCCCAGAGGGCGCCGCGGTGACCGAGCACGACCTGCCCGTCGGTCGACTCGGGGATCACCACGGCCCCCACGCGCAGGCCCGCGAGCAGGTCGACGACGGCAGGAGCCCCGAGGCAGCCGACCTCCTCACCGGTCGAGACGGCGAGCGCGACGGGTGCACCCTGGCGCAGGAGGTCCCGCACGGCGACGATCGAGGCGGCCAGGCCAGACTTCATGTCCGAGGCACCCCGCCCGTACAGGCGGTCGCCCACGACGGTCGAGGAGAAGGGATCGTGGGTCCAGGCCGAGGCGTCGGTCACCGGCACGACGTCGGCGTGCGACGCGAAGACGAGCAGCGGCCTGTCGGCGCCGACGACCACCGGCGAGACCAGCAGCGCCGTGGGCTCACCGTCGGCCCCGGGGGCGAAGGCGACCCGCGCCTCCTCGACGCCCTCGAACTCCGCGGCGACGCGGCGCAGGACGGCCGCCTCGCCCGGTGAGCCGCTGGTCGAGTCGATCGCGACGAGGTCGCGGAGCAGGGCGATCACGGGCGGTGCGGACAGCGTCGGGGCGGTCATGCCGTCACGTTATCGTCACGGCGACGGCGGCAGGGCCCGCTCGTCGAGCCAGGGACGCAGCAGCGGTCCGACGGGGTGGCCGGAGACGCGGGTGGCGAGGGCGACGAAGTCGGCCGTGGTCGCCACGCCGTGTCGGTGCTCGGCGGTCCAGGCGCGCAGCACGTCGAAGAACGCGACGTCGCCGACCGCCGAGCGCAGCGCGTGCACCGCGAGCGCCCCGCGCTTGTAGACGCGATCGTCGAACATGAGGTCGGGGCCGGGGTCGCCGACGAGCAGGTCGCGGGGCAGACCGGCCAGCCGCGCGCGGGTCTGGGCGGCGATGCGCGCGGCCGACGGACCGCCAGAGGCCTCGGACCAGATCCACTCGGCGTAGCAGGCGAAGCCCTCGTTCAGCCAGATGTCGCGCCAGGTCGTCAGGCCCACGCTGTTGCCGAACCACTGGTGCGCCAGTTCGTGCGCGATCAGCCGACGCGACCCGCCCGCCCCGTCGGCGTGGTTCGCCCCGAAGATCGCGAGGCCCTGGGCCTCGAGCGGGATCTCGAGGTCGTCGTCGGTGACGACCACCGAGTACGACGCGAAGGGGTACGGACCGAACCGCTCGACGAAGCAGGCCATCATGTCGGCCACCTCGCCGAAGTCACGACCGATGCGGGACCGCATCGCGGGCACCCCGGCGAAGACGCCGGGCACCCCCGCGAGCACGACCGGCACCAACTCGTAGCGGCCGATCTGCACCGTCGCGAGGTACGTCGCCGTGGGCTCGGGCTGCTCGTAGACCCAGGTCGTGCGGCCGGACCGCGTGTGCCGGTCGGTCAGCTCACCGTGGGCGACGACGGCGTAGGGCTGCTCGGTCGTGACCTGCACCCGGTAGGTCGCCTTGTCCGCCGGGTCGTCGTTGCACGGGAACCAGGTCGCCGCCCCGTTCGGCTGCGAGGCGACGAGTGCACCGTCGGTCAGCTCCTCCCAGCCGAGGGTGCCCCAGCGGGTGCGGCGAGGTGCGGGCGAGCCCGCGTACTCGACGACCACCTCGACCGGCTCACCCGGCACGGTCTCCTCGGGCAGCGTCACCGTCAGCTTCGTCGCCGACTGCGCGTGACGCGCCTTGCGCCCGTCCACCCGCACCTTCGCGGCACGGAGGCGGAGCAGGTCGAACACGAGCGTGCGGAGGGCCTCGGTCGGCACGACCGTCAGCGTCGCCACGCCGTCCAGTCGGTTCGTCGCCACGCGGTACCCGACGACGAGGTCGTACGAGCGCACGCCGTACCCGGTGTTGCCGCTCTCGGGCGTGTAGCCGTCCGGGGTCGTCGCCGGACCGGTCACTGCGAGACGGCGTGGTAGTCCGCGAACGTGACGTCCCGCCACGGGCCGATCGGGTTGCCGCTCCACCGGCTGCCGACGGGGACGACCTCGCCGCGCATGACGAGCGACGCGGGTCCGACCGTGGCGTGTTCGCCCAGGCGGGCCGCGGGCAGCACGACGCTGTGGGGTCCGAGGGTCGAGCCGGCGGCCAGGGTGACGGTGTCCATGCTCATGATTCGATCATGGAACAGGTGGGTCTGCACGACGCATCCTCGATTCACCGTCGACGCGTCGTCGAGTCGCACCAGGTCGGCCTCGGGCAACCAGTAGCTGTCGGTCCACACGCCGCGACCGATCGAGGCCCCGAGCGAGCGCAGCCACCACACGAGGGCCGGGGTGCCGGCCGCCGCGTGGGCGAACCAGGGGGCCGCGCACATCTCGGTGAAGGTGTCGGACACCTCGCTGCGCCAGACGAACGACGACCAGAGCGGGTGCTCGCCGGCCCGGATGCGCCCGACGAGCGCCCACTTGGCGAGCGTCGTGACCCCGGCGGCCGCCGCCCCGACGGCGAGCATCACGACGCCGCCGACCGCGGCCGTCGCGCCGACCCCGATCGCGTCGACCAGCGCCCACAGTCCGACGACCAGGCCGAGGCCAATGCCGCAGGTGACGACGACGGGCACGACCCGGCTGAGCTCCCACGCGATGCGGGCCACCCGGAGGTGCGTGGCCGGGCGGAAGGTGCGGGTCTCGTCGGCGACGGCGACCGTGCGGCGCAGGCGCACCGCGGGTGAACCGAGCCACGACGACCCCGCCTTGGACTTGCGCGGAGCCGACGAGAGCACGGCCACCAGACCGTCCTTCGGCACCTTGTGGCCCGGGGCGGTCATGCCCGAGTTGCCCAGGAACGCCCGCCGACCGATCTCGGCCCGGGCCACGCGCAGCCAGCCGCCGCCGAGCTCGTACGACGCCACGAGCGTGTCGTCCGCCAGGAAGGCTCCGTCGCGGACGGTCGTCATCGACGGCAGCAGCAGGACGGTCGACGCCTCGACGTCCCGCCCGATCTCGGCCCCGAGCAGGCGCAGCCAGACCGGCGTGAACAGGCTCGAGTAGAGCGGGAACAACAGGGTGCGCGACAGGTCGAGCAGGCGTTCGGTGCTCCAGACCTGCCAGCCGACCCTCGACCGCACCGCGAAGGTGCCCTCGGTCACTCCGAGGGCCCACAGGCGGGTGAGCGCGACGACGAGCACGGCGGCCACCAGCCCGGCCACGAGCGTGCCCGGCACCAGGACGGCGAGGCCCCGCCACCACGCGTCCGTCAGCGAACCCGCACCCCGCACGCCGAGCGCGACGACCGCGCCTCCTGCGCTCAGCGACGCCACCGGCAGCAACGCGACGACGACGGCCGACGCCCCGTAGGCGACGAACCACCGGGTGGGTGCCGGGGGTCGGTCCTCCGGCCACCAGGCGCGGGTGCGGCCGATGCGCTCGGCCGGCGAACCGGCCCAGTGCTGACCCGAGGGCACCCGCCCGAAGACCGCGGACCCGGGCGCGATCGAGGCGTCCTTGCCGATCCGGGTGCCGGGCAGGAGGGTGCTCCGCATGCCGATCGTGCTGCCCGCACCGATGCGGATCGCCCCGATGCGGACGACGTCGCCGTCGATCCAGTGCCCGGCCAGGTCGACCTCGGGCTCGACCGACGCCCCGCGACCGATGCGCAGCATGCCGGTCACGGGCGGCAGCGCGTGCAGGTCGACGTCGGGTGCGATGCGAGCCCCGAGGGCCCGCGCGTAGTAACTGATCCACGGGGCGCCGGCGAGCCCGACCGCCCCGATCTGGTGCGCGACCTGCTCGGCCAGCCAGAGCCTCAGGTGCACGCTGCCGCCGCGCGGATGATCGCCCGCCTCGACCCCCCGGAGGAGGAGGCGCGAGGCCAACACCGAGATCGCCTTGCGTCCCGGCGGGGTCGCGAACACGAGGATCGCGACGACGAGCAGCCCGCCGTCGACCGCCGGCAGGGCGTCGAACCCGCTCCACCAGCGCAGCACGGTGCTCGCGGTCAGGGCGTAGGTCAGCCAGCGCGCACCCGACAGCACGAGGAGGGGCACCCCGAGCAGGGTCTGCAGCCATTGGGTGCGGCGCGGGGTCGGCACCGACCGGTGGAACACGGCCGGCGGGGCCTCGTCGTCGACGTCCGCCACCGTCAGCGCCTCGGCCAGCGCGCCGAGCCTGGGGTGCGAGTAGATCTCGGCGACGGTGAACTCGGGGTCGAGCTCGCGCAGCCGGGCCACGAGCTGGGCGGCGGCCAGCGATCCCCCGCCGAGGTCGAAGAAGTTCGCGTCGGCGTCCGGGACGGGCACGCCGAGGACCTCGCGCCAGCGGTCGGCGACGAGCTGCTCGACCGGGGTCATCGAACCGGCACCGTCGGGCCGGCCACCTCTCCCGTCGCCACCGGTCGACGAGTCGACCAACGGCCAGGGCAGCGCGTCGCGGTCGATCTTGCCCGACGTCTTCGTCGGCAGGTCGCCGGTGACCAGCGCCAGCAGCGGCACCAGCGCGGCCGGCAGTCCGTCCCGGAGGCGGGCGAGGGCGGCGCCTCGGTCGAAGGTCTCGGCGGACGCGACCGCGAGGTAGCCGACGAGCACCTGGTTGCCGGCCGCCGTCGTCCGCACCGCCGCGGCGGCGCCGCCGACCCCGGGCAGGGCCTGCAGCGCGGTCTCGATCTCCCCGAGCTCGATCCGGCGCCCGCCGACCTTGACCTGGTCGTCGGCCCGCCCCTGGAACACGAGTCCGGCCCGGTCGAACCGCACCAGGTCACCGCTGCGATAGGCGCGCTGCCAGCCGAGATGCTCGTGCGGGGCGTACTTCTCGGCGTCCTTGGCGGGGTCGAGGTAGCGGGCCAGGCCGACGCCGCCGATGATCAGCTCGCCCACCTCGCCCTCGGCGACCGGGTCGCCCTCGGCGTCGACGACGGCGACGTCCCACCCGTCGAGCGGCAGACCGATCCTCACCGTCTCTCCGGCACGCACCAGCGCCCCGGTGGCCACCACGGTCGACTCGGTCGGCCCGTAGGTGTTCCACACCTCACGGTCGTCGCCGACGACGCGGTCGACGATCTCGGGCGGGAGCGCTTCTCCGCCGAAGATCAGCAACCGGACGCTCTCGAGGGCCTCGTCCGGCCAGAGGGCCGCGAGGGTCGGCACGGTCGAGACGACGGTGATGCCGTGGGTGACGAGCCACGGCCCGAGATCGGCACCCGACCGGACGAGGCTGCGAGGGGCCGGCACCAGGCAGGCGCCACTGCGCCAGGCCAGCCACATCTCCTCGCACGAGGCGTCGAACGCGACCGACAGTCCGGCCAGCACCCGGTCGCCCGGTCCCAGCGGATCGACCCCGGGCGACGACAGGAACATCCTCGCCTCGGCGTCGGCCAGGGCGGCCGCCGAGCGATGACTCGCGGCGACGCCCTTCGGCGTGCCGGTCGAGCCCGAGGTGTAGATCACCCAGGCGTCGTCGTCCGGGGTCGGCGACCGGTCGTCGTCGGCGAGCGCCGTGCCCCGCCCGCTGACGTGCCCGGCCGGTGCGGCGAGCACGAGGCTCTCCGGCCGGTCGGCGTCACGCGGGGTGAAGCGTCCCCCCGCCGAGACGATGCCCACGACGCCGGCCTCGCCGAAGACCAGGGCGGCCCGCTCGTCGGGGTCGTCGGCGTCGACCGGCACGTAGGCGGCCCCGGCGGCCAGGACGGCGAGGATCGTCAGGTAGAGCGACGAGTCGCCCGAGGGCATGCGCACGCCCACCCGGTCGCCGCGGCGCACCCCGGCGTCGGCGAGCGCGCGCGAAGCGGCTCCGACGCGGACGACGAGTTCCGCGTAGCTCCACGCACCCCGCTCGTCCTCGAGGGCCGAGGCGTCCGGGTGCTCGAGCGCCGTGGCCCGCAGGACGTCGACGAGCGTCCGGGGTGCGGGGGCCGCGGGCGAACCGGCGATCACGCCGGGCAGTGTCTGGCTCACGGCCGCACGGTAGGGACCCCAGGTGTCACGTCGGTGAACTCGACCGCGTCCAGGGCCGGACCGGCGACGGCGAGGAGGACCCCGGTCGCCGAGCGCCGGTCGTGGACCAGTCCGCGTCGACCGTCCGTGGTCGTGCCCCCGGGCCCGGGCCCCAGACGGAGCGCCGACATCGCGGTGGTCAGCCCCTCCCCCGTCGACTTGAGCAGCGCCTCCTTCCGCACCCAGGCGCGCAGCACGTCCACGTCGACGTCCTCGGGGCTCACGTCGGGCCGGAGGTGATCGAGCGCACCGGCCGGACGGGCCCCTTCGACGTCGACGCCGACGGGCGCCCCGGCCCGCACCGCCACGGCGGCCCAGCGACCGCTCCGGCTGAGGCTCACGTGCAGGTCGTCCGACGGCACCGGCACCGGCCGACCGTGCGGACCACCGCACGAGCGACAGGCCTCGCGTCCGAACTCGATCGACCCGGCCTCCCGGCCGGTCACGGACGAGAGCAGGAGGCGCAGCGCACGATGCGAGGCCAGGTACCGACGCGCGTCGGTCGCGTCCACGAAGGCCGCCGCGCGGGCCCGTTCGTGCGCGTCGCAGACCTCGCTCGCCGGAGGCGCGCCGGCGTCGCGTTCTCGGCCGAGGTCGAGGTCGAGGTCGAGGTCGACCAGCCACACCCGCGCGCCCGTCACGGCAGGCGAGCCTAGCCGCGTCCGCACCCGCGCCGCGGGTCCGTTCACCTGCCGTTCTCCGGGTGGGGTGATGATCCGGTCGGCGTCCGTGACCACTCCCGACCGGTCCGGGACGCCCCGCCACCCGTTTCCCTCACCCGAGAGGCCCCCGCATGGCCAAGAAGATCCCCACCGCGCTCGCCGAACTCGTCGACGCCCTCGAGCACCACGCCGAGGTCGTCACGGCGAAGTCGTCGTCGTCCAAACGGCTCGGTCGCGCCACCGCGAAGGTGCGCCGCGCCTCGGCCGCCTACACCGAGGTGGTGGCCGCCCGCACGGGGCAGCCGAACCCGTTCGTGGACTTCCTCGATCCCGAGACGATCGAGTCGCTCCGTGCCGAGCGGGACCGCATCGCGAGCGGCAAGACGACGCCGGTCGACTGACAGCCGTCCCAGGTGGGCGTGCCACGCTCACAGGCACGATTTCCGCACGTTCGAGAGAGGGGCCGATCCCATGGCCGACCAGAAGAAGCTCAAGAAATCCGCCGCCAAGGCCTACGACAAGGCCGAGGACGCCGTCACCGATGCCCGCGCCGCGGTCGCCGAGGCCAAGCGTCGCGCCAAGAAGCTCGCCAAGAAGAGCCGCCCGTCGGTGAAGCCGCTCGAGAACGCCCTCGACGACGCCACGTCCGGCTTGAAGGACGCCAAGAAGACGGCCAAGGGTGCCGTGCAGGACTCGAAGGGTTCGGCGTCGAGCGGTTCGTCGTCGAGCACGCCGTCCCCCACCCCGGCCGAGCCGCGCTCGATCTACACTCCGCCCCTGCCCGAGGTCGACGAGACCACCGTCCAGCTGTCCGACGGTCACGACGCCCACGTCGACCTGCACGCGCAGACCCTCGTCGCGCTGCGCGCCCTCGCCCGCACCAAGGGCATCACCAACGTGTCGCGTCACACCAAGGCGACCCTGATCGAGAAGATCGAGCAGGCCTGACCCGGACGCCGGCGTCGACCCGATGACCTCGTGAGCGGCTACGGGTCGGCTCCGCCTCACTAGGGTGAGCACATGACGCGCGCTCAGCTCATGGTCCCGTACCGGTTCGTCTTCGCCGCGCTCGCCCTCGTGGCCGTCTCCGCCCAGTTCGCCGACACCCTCGAGAACGACTACAGCGTCGTCAACTTCTTCTCGTTCTTCACGAATCTGAGCAACCTGTTCGCCGTCGTGGTCTTCACCGTCGGCGGCGTCCGCACCCTGCTCCGTCGTCCCGGCAGCCGGGCCTGGGACGTGGTCCGGCTGATCGCGGTCGTGAACATGGTGTTCGTCGGCCTCGTCTTCAACCTGCTGCTGACCGAGGTGGCCGGCGGCGTGCTGCCCTGGGTCAACGTCGTCGTGCACATGGTGATGCCCGTCGCCGTGCTGGTCGACTGGCTCGTGCTGCCCGTCGGCCGTCGCCTGCCCTGGGCCGCTGCGGGCCTCGGCCTCGTCGTGCCCGTCCTCTACAGCGTGTACTCGCTCGTCCGCGGCGCCGTCACGTCGTTCTACCCCTACCCCTTCTACGACCCGGAGGCGCTGGGCGGCTACGGCCCCGTGGCGCTCTACATGGTCGTGCTGCTCGTCGCACTCGCCGTGCTGTCGGTCGCGCTGGTCGGTCTGGCGCGCCTCGCCGGCCGCTTCTGGAAGCAGCGCTCGCGCCGCTGACGCGACCCGCGCCTCCTGCGGGCGGCTCAGCGGTAGTGCTGTTCGCCGCGGGCGGCCGCCGCGACCACGTCGCGGATGCGGGCCGCCCGGGTCTCGGGCCGCTTCAGCGCGGCCAGCCGGAAGTACACCCGGAACCGCTCGGTCTTCGTCATCGTCGCGAAGTGCGCCGCCGCCACCGGGTCGGCGTCGAGGGCTCCCTGCAGGTCGTCAGGAGGCACGGCGTCCTTCTGGCGGTAGGCGGCGTCCCAGCGGCCGTCGGCCTTCGCCCGGTCGACCTCGGCCTGACCCGCGGGGGTCATCCGACCCTCGGCGGTCAGGCGTGCGACGTGTTCGCGGTTCACCTGGGACCAGGGGCTGTCCTTGCGCCTCGGTTGGAACGCCGTGACTGTGAAGTCGTCGTCGAGCCGGCTGGTCTGGCCGTCGATCCAGCCGTGGCAGAGGGCGACGTCGAGGGCCTCCGACCAGGTCATGCCGGGCTTCGTCGACCGCACCTTGCGGAGCGTCAGTCGCACCCCACCCACGTCGGGGTCGCCCTCGAGGTACTCGCGCCACTGCTCGACCGTCACGTCGAGCACGGGCTTGTCGGCGAAGCTGACCATGCGGCGACCCTACCGGCGGCGAGGCGTCACGACGTGCCGCTCCCCTGCGGAACCGAGCGGCCCGTCCCGACCCCTCGAGGGGCGGCCGGCCGTCAGAGCCCGAACAGCAGCCGCAGCCCGAGGGCGACCATCACGACGGCGATCACCGCGTCGAGCACCCGCCACGCGACCGGCTTCGCGAACAGGGGACGCAGGAGGCGCGCGCCGAACCCCAGCGCCGAGAACCACACGAGACTGCCCGTGACGGCCCCGCCCGCGAACCACCACCGCAGCTCGGGCGGCTGGTGGTTCGCCACCGAGCCGAGGAACACGATCGTGTCGAGGTAGGTGTGCGGGTTCAGCCAGGTGAAGGCGAGGGCGCCCAGGACGGCCGGGACGACCCGCGCGGGCGGCGCGCCGGCCTCGACCGTGAGCGCGCCCACGGGCCGGATCGCGCGCTTCGCGGCGAAGGCGCCGTAGACCAGCAGGAACCCCGCTCCGGCGATCCGCACGACGACGACCGCCTGAGGCGCGGCCTCGACGAGCGCGCCGACCCCGGCCACCCCGGCGCTGATCAGCACGGCGTCGCTCACCGCGCAGACCACGACGACCGGCACGACGACGCGGGTCACGGCCTGGAGCCCGACGCGCAGCACGTAGGCGTTCTGGGCACCGATGGCGACGATCAGGGCGAGGCTCGTACCGAAACCGAAGAGGGCGGCGGGCAGCACGGTCGCGAAGGTCATGGCGACACGCTAGGGGCGCACCAGGCCATCACGCCAACTCATGTTCGTGATGCTGCATAAGCTCGACTCATGGCCCGTTTCGCGCTCGACCAGCTCGACACCCTCCGCACCGTCGTCGACGAGGGCACGTTCGAGGCGGCGGCGAGACGCCTGCACGTCACGCAGTCCGCGGTGTCACAGCGCATCAAGCAGCTCGAACGAGCGGCCGGGCAGGTGCTGCTGCGACGCACGACACCGGTCACCACGACCGAGGCCGGTGACGTGTTGCTGCGTCACGCCCGCCAGGTCGACCTGCTCACGTCGGACGCGCTGGCCCGGCTCGGCGCCGGCCGACCCGACGGAGGGGACGACGGTGACGACCCCGTCCCCACCACCCTCCCCATCGCCGTCAACGCCGACTCGACGGCGACCTGGTTCCTCGACGCGCTGGCCGCCGTCCCGCCCACGGTGCCCGTGGTGTTCGACCTGCGCCGGGCCGACCAACAGCACACGGCCGAGCTGTTGCGATCAGGGGACGTGCTCGCCGCCGTCACCGCGACCCGGGAGCCCGTGCAGGGCTGCAGCTCGGAGCCGCTCGGCGTCATGCGCTACCGCGCGGTCGCCAGTCCGGGGTTCGTCGAGCGGTGGCTGGCCGCCCGACCGAGCGCGGGGGGAACCGCCGAGCGCGGGGGCCTCCACGGTCGGCTCGATCGTGCCCCGATGGTGGTCTTCGACCGCGCCGACGACCTGCAGCACGACTTCGCGCGCCGGCTCACCGGTCACGAGCCGCTCGCGCCCCGGCACCACGTGCCCGCCTCGGCCGACTTCGCCCGGGCCGTCGTGCTCGGCCTCGGCTGGGGCATGCTGCCCGAGGCGCAGGCCGGCCCCGAACTCGACGCCGGCCGTCTGGTCGAACTGGCCGCCGGCGACCCGGTCGACGTGCCGCTCTTCTGGCAGCGCTGGACCCTCGCCTCGCCCCTCCTCGAGGCCGTCACCGACGCCGTCCGTGCCACCGCCCGCCACGCCCTGCACCCCTGACGCCTGCCCGCCTGACGCCCTGCCCCGCCTGACGCCCTGCCCCGCCGGTCGAGTGGTCGAGTGGTCGCGAATCGTCCTTCACGCGCCCCCGAAGGACGATTCGCGACCAGTCGACGACCGACCAGAGGACGGCCCGACCCGACGGACGACGGGAGGCGCGGTGCCGACCGGCACCGCGCCTCCTGTTCTCGAGCGACCTGCGCCCGGCGACCGACGACCTACAGCGTCGCGAGCGCCTCGTTCAGCGTGCGCGACGGGCGCATCACGGCTTCGGTCTTGTCGGCGTCGGGGTGGTAGTAGCCCCCGATGTCGACGGCCGTGCCCTGGGGCTCGATCAGTTCGGCGACGATCGCCTCTTCGGCCCCGCCGAGGGTGGCGGCCAGCCCGGCGAAGGCGGCGGCCAGTTCGGCGTCGTCGGTCTGGGCGGCGAGCTCGTCGGCCCAGTACTTGGCCAGGTAGAAGTGGCTGCCGCGGTTGTCGATCGAGCCGAGCTTGCGACCGGGCGACTTGTTCTCGTCGAGGAAGGTGCCGGTGGCGCGGTCGAGCGTGTCGGCGAGGATCTGCGCCCGCGCGTTGTCGGTCGACGTCGCGAGGTGCTCGAAGCTGACCGCGAGGGCGAGGAACTCGCCCAGGCTGTCCCAGCGCAGGTAGTCCTGCTCGACGAGCTGCGAGACGTGCTTCGGGGCCGAACCGCCGGCACCCGTCTCGAACAGGCCGCCGCCGTTGATCAACGGCACGACCGAGAGCATCTTGGCCGAGGTGCCGAGCTCCATGATCGGGAAGAGGTCGGTCAGGTAGTCGCGCAGCACGTTGCCGGTGACCGAGATGGTGTCGTCGCCACGGCGGATGCGCTCGAGCGAGAACGCCATCGCGTCGACGGGCGAGAGGATCTCGATCTGCAGGCCCTCGGTGTCGTGTTCGGCGAGGTACGTGCGGACGAGCCGGATCAGGGTCGCGTCGTGGGCACGGGTCTCGTCGAGCCAGAAGACCGCCGGGGTCTGGCTGGCGCGGGCCCGCGTGACGGCGAGCTTGACCCAGTCGCGGATCGGGACGTCCTTCGTCTGGCAGGCGCGCCAGATGTCGCCCGTGGCGACCTCGTGCTCGATGAGCGTCTCGCCCGCCTGGTTCACGACGCGGACGGTGCCGTCGCCGGGCACCTCGAAGGTCTTGTCGTGCGAGCCGTACTCTTCGGCGGCCTGCGCCATCAGGCCGACGTTCGGCACCGAGCCCATGGTCGCGGGGTCGAAGGCGCCGTTCGCGCGGCAGTCGTCGAGCACGGCCTGGTAGATGCCGGCGTAGCTCGAGTCGGGGATGACGGCGAGGGTGTCGTGCTCGTCGCCGTCGGGGCCCCACATGTGGCCCGACGTGCGGATCATCGCGGGCATCGACGCGTCGACGATGACGTCGCTCGGCACGTGCAGGTTGGTGACGCCCTTGTCGGAGTCGACCATGGCGAGGTCGGGCCCGTCGGCGATCCCCTGGTCGAAGGCGGCCTTGATCTCGTCGCCGTTCGGCAGTGCCGCGAGGCCCTGCAGGATGCCGTTGAGACCGTTGGCGGGGTCGAGCCCGGCAGCCTGCAGGTCGGCACCGTACTGCTCGAAGACGCGGGGGAAGAAGGCGCGGATCACGTGACCGAAGAGGATCGGGTCGCTGATCTTCATCATCGTGGCCTTGAGGTGGACCGAGAACAGGACGCCCTCGGCCTCGGCCCGGGCGATCTGTGCGGCGAGGAACTCGTGCAGCGCGGCGACGTGCAGCACGGTGCCGTCGACGACCTCGCCGGCCAGCACGGGGATCGACTCGCGCAGCACGCGGGTCTCGCCGTCGGCGCCGACGAACTCGATGCGCAGGGTGTCGTCGGCCGGGATGACGACCGTCTTCTCGTTCGAACGGAAGTCGTCGACGCCCATGGTCGCGACGTTCGTCTTCGAGTCGGCCGTCCAGGCGCCCATGCGGTGCGGGTGCTTGCGGGCGTAGTTCTTGACCGAGAGCGGAGCACGACGGTCGCTGTTGCCCTCGCGCAGCACGGGGTTGACCGCGCTGCCCTTGACCTTGTCGTACCGGGCCTTGACGTCGCGCTCGGCGTCGGTCGAGGGCGAGTCGGGGTAGTCGGGAAGGTCGTAGCCCTGCGACCGGAGTTCGGCCACGGCGGCCTTGAGCTGCGGCATCGAGGCCGAGATGTTCGGCAGCTTGATGATGTTGGCCTCGGGCGTCTTCGCCAGGGCCCCCAGCTCGGCGAGGGCGTCGCCCTGGCGCTGCTCGTCGGTGAGGCGCTCGGGGAACTGGCTGATGATGCGGGCCGCCAGCGAGATGTCGCGGGTCTCGACGTCGACCCCCGCGGTCTTGGCGTAGGCCTGGATGATGGGCAGGAACGAGTAGGTCGCCAGCATGGGCGCCTCGTCGGTCAGCGTGTAGATGATCTTCGCCATGCGGCAGGTGCTCCCTCGTTGTCGGGCATGCGTGTGCTCGGTGGTGCTGCCTCTACGCTACCGCGCAGAAGTCTCTCGACATGAAGATACATGCCCGGTCTGGACGGCCCGCCCACGCGGCTCAGGTCGTCCGTGTCGCCGGGCGGGTTCAGCGAGCACGCACCCGCACACGAGCCTGACGGCGATCAGGCACGGAGTTTCCACAGGAACATCTTCCCCTTGCATCCGCAATGACAAAGACGACATATTGGTGACGCGGGTGGGCACGAGGCCCACCCGCGTCGGAGCCGGACGGTTGCACCCGAACCGGCCCCATCCCGAGGTCCCGAGAGGCGGGGCCTCGAGAAGCAGAACGGATGAACACATGGACAAGAACCGCTGGACCGTCTGGCACAAAGCAGTCGCTGTCGCCGTCCTAGTCTCCCCCGGCATTCTGGGAGTCAGCACGAGCGCCACGGCTGCCACACCGTCAGCTGCGACTGCGACTGCGACCGAGGCGGCGACACGAGCCTCCATCGCGACGATCTCGATGACGGCGTCGTCGCCTGCAGGGGTCTCCGAGCAATCCCCCGTCTCGACTCCGTCCGGGGAACGGGAGAGCCGCAACAGGTTCACGAACCTCCTCAACGCTCTCAAGAAGATTCCGTCGCTCTTCACAGCCGTCGTGAACGGTGCGAAGAAGGCCTACTCCACGTTCGTGTCGACCGTGTGGCCTGCCGTGACGCGAGCGCTGGGGGCCATCGCGAATCTGCTGACGGCTTGGGAACTCTGGAACTACTTCCACTGATCATCTCCGGGGACGGGGCCCTCGGGCCCCGCCCCCGTCTCCGCACATCACGAAAGAAGAAGTCCTGTTGCCTGCTCAGTACGAGTCAATGAAAGCCACCCGCGCCCGGGTCACTGTTTTGTCCGCTCTGGCCGTCTCGCTCTCGGTGCTGACCTGCTTCGCGATGACGGAGCACTGGCCCATGCCATTCATCCCGCTGGCCGCTGGCGTCTGGTTCCTCAGCCTGGCGGCCCGTCGATCACCCAGAGCACCGCAACCGATCGCGGCATTCCTCATCATGTGCGTGTGCGCCATCACGTCTGTCCTCCTCGCCGCTCGCGCGTGAACGCCTTCGTCCGCGAAAGCGCGGCCGTCTCGGTCCGCAACCTGAGCAAAACCTACGGGCGACGGGTCGTCATCGACGAAGTGAGCTTCGAAGCCGGAGCGGGCCGGGTGACGGCTCTGCTCGGGCCGAACGGGGCAGGCAAATCGACGACGCTTCGGGCAATGCTCGGGCTGGTCCGCCCGACGAGCGGCACCACGCTCTTCGACGGCCTCCCCTTCGCCGAGATCGATCGACCGGGTCGCATCGTCGGTGTCCTGCTCGACGCGAGCGCGGGCCACGGTGGGCGCACCGTCCATGAGACAGCTCGCCTCTCGGCACTGGCGATCGGCGTCTCGTCGCATCGTGTCGACGCGTGTCTCGGTCTCGTCGGCTTGTCGAGCGTGGGCGCCCGTCGGGTCGGCTCGCTGAGTCTCGGCATGCGTCAGCGCCTCGGCCTCGCCGTCGCCTTGCTGGGCGAGCCGACGACGCTGATCCTCGATGAGCCGGGCAACGGCCTCGACCCCGAGGGACTCCGCTGGTTGAACGACTTCGTCGTCGCTTTCGCCCGGTGCGGTGGCGGCGTCCTGCTGTCGAGCCACCACCTCGGCGACATCGAGACGATCGCTGACGATGTCGTCATCCTCGACCGAGGCCGCGTCGTCCACGCCGGCCCGGCGCGAGCCGCCAGCCTGACGAACGTCGCCTTCGCCAGCACGGATGATGACCGGCTTGCTCGAGCCCTCGTCGACGACGAGGTGACGGTCGGCCGCGGGCGGGACGGCACGACGCGCCTCACCGCGACGACCACCGCCGATCATGTCGGACGCCTCTCGGTGACCCTGGGCATTCCGCTGACCCATCTGTCCGAGTCGCGTCCGTCACTCGAGTCGTTCTTTCTCGACCAGACCTCGGGCGAACATGCAGCCCGCCCGTCCATGGCACAGGGGCCACCGAGGGGGACGTCACCGCTCGAGCCCGTTCACACGTCCACGTCCACTCCGAAAGGGACCCCATGACCCCGTGGCCCGTCCTCGTGCACATCGAGGTCATGAAGGCGACCGACACCCGGGCTGCCCGAGGGCTCTTCGCCGCCATCGCCCTTCTCGGCGTCGGCGCGGTCGCTTTGTCCCAGGCCTCCGACGCGTCGCTGGAAACCTTCGTGAGCGGCGTCGGCATCCCGCTCACAGTGCTGCTTCCCGTCGTGGCCGTGCTCGCGGTCACGGGCGACTGGAACGGGCGGTCCGCCCTCGCGACGTTCTCGCAGACGCCGCAGCGCCTCCTCGTCCTCACAGCACGTCTCGTCGCCATCGTCGGGCTCGTCCTGGGCGTCGCCCTCGTCACCGCCGCCGCTGCAGCACTCGCGTTCGTGGTTCTGCATGCCGACCTGCTGGCGACCACCGACTGGTGGGCAGTGACGGCGGCTGCCTGCGGAGTCGTCGCCCTCGCGGTCGCAGCGGCCCTGACCGGCACGGCCGTCGGATCGCTGCTGCTGAACACACCCCTGGCCATCGTCGTCACCATGCTGCTGCCGCTCACCTACGACATCACTGCGGCGCTCCTCGTCCCGACCGCGGCCCCGTGGATCTCCACGCTCGCATTCGCGGCCTGGCTCGCCCAGCCGCACCTGAGCTGGGCGGACGGCCCCGGCGACATCCCGGGCGCCGGGCAGGCCCTCACCTCCCTGCTGCTCTGGGTGGCGCTGCCCCTCGGGCTCGGCTGGTGGCGGCAACTGCGTCGCGACGTGTCATGAGGCCCGCCCAGAAGTCACGACATGCCGCTCACGCGTAAGAAGCGAGCTGTATCTCCTGAATTCTCGACCGACGACTCGGGCGCAGGTGGCGACAGCCGTGATGCATGGCACGGCCTCGTCCAGCATCCGGGGTCGCACACGAGGTTCCGGCAGGCGCGACCCGCACCTTCCGGGCCGGATGCGAGGCCCGCGGTGAGCGCGACGCGAACCACCGCGATCAGGACGGCGTCGGGGCCGCCACCGTGCCCGATCGCTGGGAGGTCGAGCCTGGCCATGTCGTCGCCGGGCGCCACATCGCCGCGGGCGTCGCCCCCGGCAGCCCGCCGATCGGGCCCAGCTCGACGAAGCCCAGGCGCCGGTAGAGCGCCCGGTTCCGCTCGGTCGACGACTCGAGGTAGGCGGCGGCGCCCGTCTCGTCGATCGCCGTGAGGCGGTGCTCGATCAACGAGGTGCCCACGCCGAGCCCCCGGGCCGCGTCGCCGACCGCGATCTCGCCGAGGTACCAGTGCGGCAGCCGTGGGCGGGGCGCCGCCAGGGTCGCCTGGTGGCGGGCAGCCGACACGAGCCCGCCGAGCCCGAGCGCCCGCAGGTACCGCGGCAGCTGCCCGAGCTCCGCGAACGACACCGGCAGGCGCAGCGACGACGACGGTCGGGTGCGCGGCGCCTCCCAGACGGCCGCCCCCACGACGTCCCCGTCGTCGTCCGTGACGGCGACGTCGACCGCGCGACGGCCCGCCGGGATCGAGCGCATCATCGCCGCGAAGAGGTCGACCAGACGGGCATGCCGCCGCCGCCCGCGCGGGACGAACCCGAGCATCACGGGATCGTCGCGGAACCCCTCGGCGAGCACGGCGGCGGCCGCGTCCAGCTGGTCCGGGCGGGCGGCGGTGATGGTCACGTCGGGCACGCTGTCTCCTCGAATGATTTGTCATGACTGACGGATTCGTCAGTCATGACAGAATGTAGCCAGACATCCCGCCCGACACGTGAGAGGCCGCTGTGAAACCGGACGACGAGGAGGCGCGGGTCGCCCCCTCGAGGACGTCCCGCCGCACGCGCGACACGCGTCGCAAGCTGGTCGAGGCCGGCGTCGTCCTCTTGCGGCGGGCCGACTACGCCGCCGTCCCCGTCGCCGAGATCACGCAGCTGGCCGATGTCGGCCTCGGCACGTTCTACAACCACTTCGCCGGCAAGGACGCGTTGTTCGACGAGGCCGTGCAGAGCGTGCTCGACGCGCAGACCGAGCGCATGGCGACGCTCGGGCGCGCGGACGACTCCCCCGTGACGACCGCGGCGATCGCGATGCACGTGGTCCTCGGGCTGGCCGAGAGCGACCCGGCCGTGGCCGTGGTCGTCGCGCGCAACGGCCTGCGCCTGCTCGACGCCGAGGCCGCGCTGGTGCCGCAGGCGCGGGCTCTCGTGCAGGCCGGGCAGGCGGCGGGCTCCTTCGCCGAGCTGGACGTCGACCTGGCGCTGTCCCTGGTCGGCGGCAGCCTCCTCGGCGGGCTGCACACCTGGTGGTCGACCCCCGAACTCGTCACCCCCGCGTGGACGGTCGAGCTGGTCGCCCGCGTGCTCGTGGCCCTCGGGTGCGACCTCGGGGACGCTCGCCGCGCCTCCTCGTCTGGTCTCGACCGGGTGACCGGGCGCGGCGCGGACTGACGCACCGGGCCGCACCGGGCCGAGCCACACCTCGCCTGATCGGCGAAGATGGTCCGGTGACCACTCCGGCGCCCGCGACGAGCATCGAACCCCGTCCCTACGACCACCCCGACGTGCAGCAGCTCGTCGAAGGACTGCAAGAGCTGTACGTCGAGATCTACGGCGGGCGCGACGACAGCCCGATCGACCGCTCCGAGTTCGAGCTGCCGAGGGGCACGTTCGCCGTGGCCTACGAGGCCGGCGAGCCCGTGGCGCTCGGAGCCTGGCGCCTGCTGCCCGACGGACGGGCCGAGCTGAAGCGGATGTACGTGCGGCCCGACCGGCGCGGGCACGGCCTGTCCCGGCTCGTGCTGCACTGGCTCGAACGGTCGGCCGCACACGCCGGCGTCACCGAGATGGTGATCGAGACCAACGTCGCCCACGACACCGCGATCCGCCTCTACGAGTCGGCCGGCTACCGGCCGATCGCGGCCTACGGCCACTACGCGGACGACGAGGGCACGGTGTCACTCGGCCGCACCCTGGACGGCACCCCGACGCACGGGGCCGGGCTCGCCGAGGCGGCCGGGCCGTCGGACGGCGCCCGCCCCACCGACTGAGCGGGCCGCGACGCCCGACCCGGTCGGCTCGACGCAGCGGTCCGGTCGCCCCGACACGGCGACCCGGCCGACCGCGTCGGGCAGCTCGTGGCCCACGAGGCGGCCGTTCGTCAACCCCCGGCCGGCACTCGGCCCCCGACGGCTCGGTCGTGGTTCGTTCGTCGGCGAGGCCTGCGCACCCCGCCCGGCCCGATCGAGGAGGACCCATGGCCGAGCCGGCGACCCGCGACGTCCCGCAGCCCCCGACCGGAGACCCGGCCGTCGGGCAGTCCAAGCTCAAGCAGGCGATCACGGGCCCGCTGCTCTACCTCTTCATCCTCGGCGACGTGCTCGGAGCCGGGATCTACGCCCTGATGGGAACCCTGTCGGCCGAGGTCGGTGGGGCGCTCTGGGCCCCGCTCGTGCTCGCCCTGCTCCTGGCGCTGCTGACCGCGGGTTCGTACGCCGAGCTCGTCACCAAGTACCCCAAGGCAGGAGGGGCGGCGATCTTCGCCGAGAGGGCGTTCCGTCGGCCACTGGTCTCGTTCCTGGTCGGCTTCAGCATGCTGGCGGCCGGCGTGACGAGTGCGGCGGGCCTCTCGCTGGCCTTCGCCGGCGACTACCTCGGCACCTTCGTCGACCTGCCCCCGGTGCCGACCGCCATCGCGTTCCTGGCACTCATCGCCCTGCTCAACGCCCGGGGCATCAGCGAGTCGTTGCGGGGCAACGTGGTCATGACCGTCGTCGAGGTGAGCGGCCTCGTCATCGTGATCGTGGTCGTGGCCGTGATGCTCGGCGGCGGGGGCGGAGACGTCTCGCGCGTCGGGGAGTTCCCCGTCGACGCGAACCCCGCCCTGGCCACGCTCGGTGCGGCGATCATCGCGTACTACTCGTTCGTCGGCTTCGAGACGAGTGCGAACATCGCCGAGGAGGTGCGCGAACCGAGTCGGGTCTACCCTCGCGCCCTGTTCGGCGCGTTGGCGACGGCGGGCGTGATCTACGTGCTCGTCGGGCTCGCGAGCGCCGTGGCGTTGCCGCCGACCGAGCTCGCGGACTCGACCGGTCCCCTGCTGGCGGTCGTCGCCGCGACCGGCGTCGGCGTGCCCACCTGGGTGTTCAGCCTCATCGCCCTCGTGGCCGTCGCCAACGGAGCGCTGCTGACGATGATCATGGCGAGCCGCGTGACCTTCGGCATGGCCGAGCAGGGGCTGTTGCCCCGCTCGCTCGGTGCGGTCCTGCCCCGGCGGAAGACGCCCTGGGCCGCGATCGCGGTCACCACGGCCGTCGCCATGGCGTTGACCACCGTCGGCGACATCAGCGTCCTCGCCGAGACGGTCGTCCTGTTGCTGCTGTTCGTGTTCATCAGCACGAACGTGGCCGTGCTGGTGCTGCGTCGCGACCGGGTCGACCACGCGCACTTCCGCGTCTGGACGGCCGTGCCGGTGGCCGGCGTCGCGTCCTGCCTGCTGCTGATGTCGCAGCAGAGCGGGCAGGTCTGGCTGTTCGGGGCGATCCTGCTCGCGGCGGGCACCGTGCTGTACCTCGTCGCACGGGCGAGGAACCGGGCCACCGCGGGGCGCTGAGGCGCCGCGGCCGGACACCGGCCGGCGCGATA
Source organism: Frigoribacterium sp. SL97 (assembly GCF_026625765.1). NCBI lineage: Bacteria > Bacillati > Actinomycetota > Actinomycetes > Micrococcales > Microbacteriaceae > Frigoribacterium > Frigoribacterium sp. SL97. Next base: position 1,016,007 of record NZ_CP113062.1, on the reverse strand, counting down.
CCGGCCGGAGACGCAGAGGAGGCGCGGTGCCGGGATCACCGACACCGCGCCTCCTCGGTCCATCGCTACTCGACGGTGATCGACTGGGCCTTCATCGCGGCCACGGTCTTCTCCTGGCCCGACGTCAAGGCGTCGAGGAGGGTGCCGTCACCCGAGGCGGCCGCCCCGAAGCCGTCCGAGATGTCGCTGTAGGTCTGCGTCATCGTCGGGCCCCACGTGAAGGGCTGGATGTTCTCGGCGGCCTTCGCGAAGTCCTCGTAGATGGCCTGGTCGCCGTAGAACTCGACGCCCGAGGTCAGGGCCGGCAGGTCGGCGCCGGTCGTGGAGGCCGGGTACAGGTTGGCCTCCTTGTTCAGCGCCTCGAGCGACTCGGTCGAGGTGTTCAGCCACACCAGGAACTTCGACGCCTCGGCGGGGTGTTCGCTGCCCTTGAAGACGACGTTCGACGATCCGCCCCAGGCGGCCGACGCGGACTCGCCGTCCTTCCACTGCGGCATGGGCGCGACGGCCCACTTGCCCGACGTGTCGGGGGCGCCGCTCGAGATGGTGTTGGCACCCCAGACCGCCGAGACCCAGGTCCAGTCCTGGTCGGTGTTGTACGCGTTGTTCCACTCGTCGGTGAAGCTCGGCAGGGTCGTGACGAGGTCCTTCGAGATGAGGTCCTGCCAGTAGTCGGCGACCTTGGTCGAGGCCTCGTCGCCCATGTCGACCTTCCAGGTGCCGTCCGCGGTGTCGAACCACTGGCCACCGGCCTGCGACACCAGACCGGCGAACTGGTTCACGTCGCCCTTGGCGAAGTTGGTGATGCTGCCGCCCATCTCCTTGATCGTCACGGCGTCCTCGGCGTACTGCTCCCACGTGGTGGGGACGTCGAGGCCGGCCTGCTCGAAGAGGTCCTTGCGGTAGTACATCGCCATGGGACCGGAGTCCTGCGGGATCGCGTAGACGGAATCGTCCTCGCCGAAGGTGACCTGGTTCCAGAGGCCGTCGGAGTAGTCGGCCTTCGCGGCGGAGACGCCCTCGCACGAGGCGATGTTCGCCAGTCCGTCCTGCACGCGGAAGGCGGGCAGGGTGTCGTACTCGACCTGACCGATGTCGGGGGCGTTGCCGGCCTGCAGCTGGTTGAAGAAGTTCTGGTAGGTGCCGCTGTTGCCGTTCGGCACGATCGAGACCTTGACCTGGATGTCGGGGTTCTCCTCGTTCCAGAGGGCGACGACCTTGTCCATGTTCGGCACCCAGGTCGTGAAGTTCAGGGTGACCTTGCCGGAGGACGCCTCGCACGAGGCGGAGTCGCCGGAGGCGCCGTCCGAGCCGCTGCCGGAGCTGCAACCGGCGAGGGCCATGGTCGAGACCACGGCGGCCGCCGCGATCGTGAGTACTCGGGATGTCTTCATCTGGTGTCCAATCGGGGTGCGGAGCCGGAGGGGCCGGCCACGGGAGGGAACGACGTCGTTGCCTTGCGGAGAGGAGGTCGAGGAGGTGCGGGTCGGTGGATCAGGACGGGAGCGGCTGGTCGGGACGGCCGGGGCCGCGGACCGGCTACTTGAGGCCGCCGGACCCCAGGCCGCTGCGCCAGAAGCGCTGCAGGCTGAGGAAGGCGACGAGCAGGGGGATGATCGAGACCAGCGCGCCGACGAGCACCAGGGTGCGCAGTTCGGGGTACTGGCTCACGTTGGAGTTCCAGGTGTAGAGGCCGAGGGTCACCGGGAAGAGCTCCTGGGACCGCAGCATCACCAGCGGCAGGAAGAAGTTGTTCCAGATGGCGACGAACTGGAACAGGAACACCGTCACGAGGGCGGGCGACATCAGCCGGATCGCCACGGTGAAGAACGTGCGCAGTTCGCTCGAGCCGTCGATGCGGGCGGCCTCGACGATCTCGTCGGGGACGCTCGACGCGGCGTAGATGCGGCTGAGGTACACGCCGAACGGGCTGACGATGCTGGGCAGGAAGACCGCCCAGAAGGTGTCGGTCAGTTCGACCTTGCTGAAGATCAGGAACAGCGGCAGCGCCAGGGCCGTCGCCGGCACGAGCACGCCACCCAGGAAGATGTTGAACAGCGCCTCACGACCCCAGAAGCGGTACTTGGCCAGGGCGTAGCCGCACATCGCCGACAGGATCGTGCCGAGCGCGCCGGCGACCGTCGCGTAGACGATGCTGTTGAGCATCCACCGCGGGAAGATGCCGTCGTTGTACGTGAAGAGCCGGCCGACGTTGCCGACGAAGTCCTGCGCCGACGTCGGCGAGAACCACAGGGCGGCACTCGAGTTGAAGTTGTCGAGCGTCTTGGTCGACGACACCAGCAGCCAGAAGATCGGCACGAGGAAGTACAGCGTGAAGGCACCCATGATGACCATGGCGGCCGTTCGCGACATCACGCTCTCGCGGGGCCCCCCGCCGCGTCGGCGAGCAGGGGTCGTCGCGTCGTCGAACGACTGGGCGGGACGGATGGGGGCGTCGACGGTCACTGGTCGGCCTTCCGCTGGGTCAACCGGAGGAACCCGATCGAGAGGATGAACGTGGCGACCGCGAGGACGACGCTGAACGCCGCCGCGAGGTTGAAGTTGGGCACAGAGGACGTCGAGTAGACGAGCATGTTCGGCGTGAAGGTCGACGAGATGGTCGACGTGAACTGGCGGAAGACCAGCGGTTCGGTCAGCAGCTGCAGGGTGCCGATGACCGAGAAGACGGCGGTCAGCACGATCGCGGGGACGACCAGCGGGATCTTGATCGACACGGCGATGCGCCACTGCGAGGCCCCGTCGAGGCGGGCCGCCTCGTAGATCTCGGTGGGGATCGCGAGGAGCGACGAGTAGATGATCAGCATGTTGTAGCCGACGAACACCCAGGTGACGACGTTGGCCACGGCCCAGAGCACCGTGCCGCCGTCGAGGAGGCCGGCCCGCGACGTGACGGCCGAGAACGGCGAGAGGCTCGGTGAGTAGAGGTAGCCCCACATGATCGCCGCGATGACGCCGGGCACGGCGTAGGGCGCGAAGAACGCGAGGCGGAAGAACCGTTTGCCGCGCAGCAGGGGCGAGTCGAGCAGCAGCGCGAAGAGCAGGGCGAGCAGCAGCATCACCGGGACCTGGACGACGCCGAAGAGCAGCACCCGGCCGATGGACGACCAGAACTCGGTGTTCTGGAAGACCAACGCGTACTGCGAGAGGCCGCCGAAGACCTGGGTCGGGGCGCCGAACGTGCCCTCGCGTTCGACCTTCTGCAGCGACTGGAAGACGGCGTAGAGGATGGGCGTCAGGTAGAACGCCGCGAAGAGCGCCGCGAAGGGGACGATGAAGATCGCGATCGCCTTGCGGTACCGGAACGGCTTCCGCGGTCTCGTCGGACGCGGGGACGGCGGGGCGACGACGGCGGGCTCGGCAGCAGTCTGGGTCACACGGGGCCTCGGCTTCTTCGGCGGGTGTCCTTCACGAACGGCCGGAGGCCCTTCGACGGCGAAGGTTCACAGGGTTTCTGTGATCGTTCCCAGACGATGACCCGAAGAATCGGGTGGCACTTTCTGGGAACGTTCACAGAGCTAAGCCCACGGCCGCCGGTTTGTCAAAGCGGAGGGGCCGACCGTGATCGAACGGTGACCCGACCGGCCGCCCGTCCTTCGCCCTCCGTTCGCCCTCCCTTCGCCCTCCCGGGAACGATCCCGAGGGTCCCGGGCTCCGCTAGGGTGACCGACATGCCCGGTCCGAGATCTCCGCGTCGGCGTGCCACGATCCACGACGTGGCCGCCGAGGCCGGCATCTCCCGGGGCACCGTGTCGCGCGTGCTGAACAACGAACCGTACGTCTCGCACCAGGCGCGCGAGGCCGTCGAGGCCGCCGTGGCCAAGGTGGGCTACGTCCGCAACGCGGCTGCGCGCAACCTCGTCACCCAGCGGTCGCGCGCGATCGCGCTGATCGTCCACGAGCCCCATTCGGTCGTGCTCGACGACCCGAACATCGGCAACATCCTGATCGGCACCAACGCCGTCCTGTCGCAGGCCGACCACCAACTCGTCACGCTGATGATCGACTCCCAGCGCGACAGCGACCGCGTGGTCGAGTACCTGCGCGGGGGCTTCGTCGACGGCGCCATCATCCTGTCCGCCCGGACGGGCGACCCCATCTCGCAGGCCGTCGCCGAGCTCGGGCTGGCGGCCTCGTTCGTCGGCCACCCGAGCGACGCTCCCGACATCCCCTTCATCGGCATCGACAACCAGGCCGCCGCCGAGGCGATCGTGCGCCGACTCGTATCGACGGGGCGCACCCGGGTCGGCATGCTCGCCTCGGGACTCGACCGCGACTCGGGCGAAGACCGCCTCGCCGGCTTCCGCGCCGCGCTCGGCGACCTCTACGACCCGGAGCTCGTGGTGCGCAACCCGTTCTACAGCTATTCGGCCGGCGTCGACGGCATGACCGAGCTGCTCGAGCGGGACCCCCGGGTCGACGGCGTCTTCGCGGCGTCGGACGCCGTCGCCGCCGGGGCTCTCGACGTCCTCCACCGGCGCGGGATCTCGGTGCCCGGCGACCTCGGCATCGTCGGCTTCGACGACAGCTCGTGGGCGCTGCGCTGCACCCCGCCCCTCTCGACCGTGCGCCAGCCAGCCGAAGAGCTGGGCCGACGGGCCGCCCGCCAGGTCCTCGACCAGCTCGGCGGCACCGACGAGACGCACACCGCGCTCCTGCTGCCGACCGAGATCATGTGGCGCGAGAGCGCCTGACCCGTCCCGGGCACCACACGGGGAGGCGCGACGAGACGAGCCCCGACGACGTCGGTCAGCGCAACGCGGCCGCGAATCCCCGCAGGGCCGTGACCACCTGACGCCGCGCCTCCTGGTCGAGCCCTCGCGTCATCGCGTCCTCGACGCCCCGCACGGCCGCACTCGCCGTCGCCAGTTGGCGGCGGCCCGCCGCCGTCAACTCGGTCGGCAACGCCCGCCCCGACGGCGCCCGCTCGGCCCGCCGCACGAGCCCGTCGCGCTCGAGCGACTGCAGCAGCACGTTCATGGACTGTCGCGTGACGAAGGCGCCGCGGGCGAGCTCGGAGTTCGAGAGCCCGGGGCGCTGGGCCAGCAGTTCGAGGCACGAGTAGTGCGTGATCGTCATGCCCAACGGGCGCAGCTCGGCCTCCATGGCGGCGCGGAGGGCGCTCGACGCCTCCTTCAGCAGATACCCCACGGAGGTCTCGAGGTCGATGGTCGACGCGGCTTGACTCATGTCAGTAGTCTGACATATGTTCTGCTGTGTCAGTCAACTGACATCAACCACCACGACACGAGAGCAGGCACCATGACCGCCACCGGCCCCGACTTCATCTCCCTCCAGGTCCGCGACGTCGAGCGCTCGGCCGCGTTCTACGAACGGCACCTCGGGCTCACCCGGCAGGACGGCCCGCCCCACGCCGTCGTCTTCGCCACGACCCCGATCGCGTTCGCCGTGCGGGGCCCGCTGCCCGGCATCGACCTCGACGCGGCCCCGCTCGGTCGCGGCGTCGGCCTCTGGCTGCTCGCCCCCGACGCCCAGGCGATCCACGACGCCCTGGTCGCCGCCGACGTCGAGATCGCCACCCCGCCGGTCGACGGCCCCTTCGGCCGCACCTTCACCTTCGTCGACCCCGACGGTTACCAGATCACCCTGCACGACCGCGCGTGACGCCCGTCGCCGCCGTCCGAGCACGAGGCCCCGGACGAGGAGGCGCCGGACGAGGAGGCGCGGCGCGCGCCCGCCGCGGTGGTCCCGTCGGTCGTGCACGTCGTCCGTTCGGACGCGATGCGCGGACCGGACGGTCGATGCGCAGGGAGGGGCGGCCGCGAGACGCTGGCAACGTCCCCGCACCGAACACGAAGGAACTCGCATGCGCCTCCCCCGCACCACTCTCGTCACCCTCGCAGCCCTCGCCGTCGCCGTCACGGCCGGCTGCACCTCGACGTCCTCGCCGAGCCCGGACTCCACGACCGCGCGACTCGCCTCGACGGTCACCGAGGCCTCCGTCGTCCAGGCACAGAGGCTGAGCTCGGCCGAGGCGATGAAGGCCGCGTCGGCCGCCCTCGCCGCGGCCGAGGCCGACGGAACGGGTTTCGTCAGCGTTTCGGTCGTCGACCGGAACGGTCAGCTCCAGGCCTTCGTCCGGGGCGAGAACGCCGCGGCTCACACCCTCGACGCCTCTCGCGAGAAGGCCTACACGGCCGCCGCGTTCGGCTCCGTCACGTCCGAGCTCGCCGAGCGGGCCAGCGGCGACGGTGCCGGGCTACGCGACCTGGACGGCACCCTCTTCCTCGCAGGGGGCGTGCCGGTCAAAGCCGGCGAGTCCTCGATCGGGGGCATCGGCGTCGGTGGCGCCCCCTCGGGCGACAAGGACCAGGAGTACGCCCAGGCCGGGCTCGACGCGATCGCAGGGTGAGGCGAGCGTCCCCGCTCAGGTGAGCTCGATGACGCCGCGGCGGGTCGCTTCCGCGACCGCCGCGGCGCGGCCGTCCACGCCGAGCTTGGCGAAGACGCGGACCAGGTGGGTCTTGACCGTCGACTCGCTGAGGAACAGCCGCGCGGCGATGGCCCGGTTCGTCAGCCCGGCGCCGAGGAGTTCGAGCACCTCACCCTCGCGCGGCGTCAGCGTCTCGTCGGGCCGCTGCACCCGGTCGAGCATCCGGCCGGCGACGGCGTGGGAGAACACGGCGGTCCCGACGGCCACCGACCGCACGGCCGCCGCGAGCTCGTCCGACGACGCGTCCTTGAGCAGGTACCCCGTGGCACCGGCGGCCAGGGCCCGCGTGATCGCTAGGTCGGTGCCCGAGGCCGTGAAGACCAGGACCCGCGTGGAGCCGACGAGGTCGGGGATGAGCTCTCCCCCGTCGCGCTGACCGAGACCCAGGTCGAGCAGCACGACGTCGGGAGCGGCGTCGCGTACGAGCTGCGTGACCACGGTGGGACTCCCGGTGGTGCCGACGACGTCGATGTCCGCGTACGACGCGAGGACCGCTGCGACTCCCGCCCGGAGGACCGGGTGGTCGTCGACGATCACGACGCGGATCACGACTCGACCCACGGCACGACCACCTCGACCACCGTGCCGCGCGCGTCGGACCTGATGGTGAGCGAACCGCCCACCGCTTCGAGACGTCGCCGCATGATCGAGAGCCCGTGCCCGCCATCCGGCCGGCCGGGTCGCATGGCGTGGGGATCGAAGCCGACGCCGTCGTCGACGATCCGCAGCACGACCCCGTGTTCGTCGTACCCGAGTTCGAGCGCGATGCAGGTGGCCCTCGCATGTCGCTCCGCGTTGCCGAGCGCCCCCTGGGCCGCCCTGAGCACCGCGAGGGACGCCTCGGCAGGAAGCGCTCGCGGCTCTCCGGCCACCTCGCAGGAGGCACCCACTCGAGCGGCCACCTCGGCGAGCTCGCCCTCGAACCCGGCCGCCGCCTCCTCCCCCGACCCCGACTCGAGCTCGTGGACGAGAGCCCGAGTGTCTGCGACCGCGACCCGGAGCGCCCGGCGCGCGTCCTCCGCGTGCTTGCCCTCGCCCGTGCGCTCGGCGGCGTCGGCGAGGAAGAGGGCACCGGCGACGGACTGCACCACCGTGTCGTGCAGCTCCGCGGCGAGGTGACGTCGGGCCTCGAGCCGATCGGCACGTCGCTCGGCCGCCGAGACCAGGGCGCGCGTGGCCGTCAGCTCGCGGACCGTACGGGCGCGGGCGTCGAGCGCGGACCGGGCCAACGCCACGGCGAGCAGGAAGACGAGGCCCGCGATCGCACAGCCCAGCACGAGCCCGACGTCGTCCCGCGAGCCGGTCAGGCGCGGTACCGCCACCACGACGGCCGACACCGCCGCGCCGCCGGAGAGGGTCGCGACCACGACGGGAGTCGACACCTGGAGGAGGACGACGAGCGGGACGACGCTCCAGGCCGTGCTGGGTGCGAGCAGGACGAGGGCGATCGTGCCGAACGCGAGGCCGGCCAGGGCCGAGGAGTAACGGAGCCTCGGCATGCGGGCCAGGGCGAGCACGGCCGCCGTGCAGGCCAGGAGCGCCCCCAGGATCACGACGACCAGATGGTCCACGTCGGCGGCGTGACGGTCGTGGTAGCGGACCGTGCCGACAGCCGTGGTCGCCGAGAACGCGAGGGCGGCCGGCATGATCGGGCGCCTCTCCATGTGACGTCGCATGCGGTCGACGAGGTGACCCGCGCGACGCGTCGCGCCCGCGGCCCACCCGTCTCGACCCGCCGTCGCCGGCGTGCGCGGGGAGGGCCGGTTCGTCATCCGGACAGCATCGACGCCGTCGGATGAGAGGGTGCTGAGAATGAGACATGTGACGTTCCCCGCGGAGGCCGCACCAGGTGTGGCCCCGATGGTCTGGCTGTCGGGCTCCGCGTCACTCGTGGACGTCGTCGTCGTCCTGGGTGCTGAGGTAGAGCCGGTGGCTCGTGACGATCAGCGAGAGCCAGCCGATGCCGCTGACCCAGCCGACGGCGACGTCGGTGAACCAGTGGGCCCCGAGCAGCACGCGGGACAACCCCACGACGCCGGCCGTCCCGGCTGCGGCGCCCACGAGGGCGACCTGCGGCGCCTGCTTCTCCTGCCGAAGAGCCAGGAGGTAGGCGAGCACGCCGAGGATCGTGGTGGTGTTCAGCGTGTGGCCGGACGGGAACGACGGGGACTTCTCGTACGGCGGGATGGCTTCGTGACGGTCGGGCCGGTTGCGCTTGATGAGCCTCTTGCCCACGACCGTCATGGCGAGCGATCCCGCACCGGCCGCCACGACGAGGGCGACGGGGCTGGGGTGGCGATCCCGGAAGCCGAAGGCCGCTGCGGCTCCGACGGTGACGGCGGGCAGGACGACGGGCCCGAAGACGTGGGCGAGGGCGGCGGCCGCGCCGTTCGTCGCCGGGCTCCGGAGCTTCTTCGCACGCTCGAGCGCCGGCCGGTCGAGGCTCTCGATGCCGTCCCGACCCGTGACACCGTCGTAGATGTAGGCCGCCCCGGCGGTCGCCGCGAGGGCGATGCCTCCACCGACGGCGAGCGTCGCGACCAGGGCGCGGCGGGCGCCGACCTTCTGGGCGACGGCCTTGTGCCGCGACGCGAGACGCCGGCCCGGCCTCGAGCGCCACTCGGTGAGGTCGCGACGGCCGATCTGCCGGTCGTAGCGGGTCGTGCGGGCGGTCTCAGCGGCGGTCGGCATGTGTCCACTCTGGCCCCTCGGCGATCGGGGCCTCCAGGTAGCGTGGTTCCCGGCCGTCTGAGCGCGACGGGCACTCACGGTGGCGTGTGCGCCGGCGACTCCCCCACGCAGGCTCGGCGACGTCAGCACCGTTCCCACCAACCGGAAGGCTCCTCATGGTGTTCTCGATCACCCTCCTCGTCCTGGGGCTCGTCGGCATCGTCGGCGGCGTCCTGATCGTCCGGCAGCGGGACGGCGGCAGCGCCCTGCCGGGCGTGGCGATCACGGCGTTGGGAGCGGTGGCGGCCGCACTCGGCATCGCGCTCCTGGCCCTGCCCGAACTGCCCGCGTAGCCGATCGGCGCTCGTGAGAAGTGCCCCCGGGACGGGCGCGCAGAGCGCGGAGCCGCAGGGGTTCGAGTCCCTGCAGGGGCATCGTCGCTAAGCGACGTCAGGTGCCCCTGGAGGGGACGGCGCGCCAGCGCCGTCGGGCCGCGCGGGTTCGAGGCCCGCAAGGGGCTCGACGAGCGCAAGCGAGGAGTGCCCCTGGACGGGCGCGCAGAGCGCGGAGCCGCAGGGGTTCGAGTCCCTGCAGGGGCATCGTCGCTAAGCGACGTCAGGTGCCCCTGGAGGGACTCGAACCCCCAACCCTTTCCTTAGGACGGAACTGCTCTTCCATTGAGCTACAGAGGCTGACCCCGCGAGTCTACCGAACCCGCGCCTCCTGCCGTCCGGCCCGCCATGCACCCCGTTCGCGAAGGTGAACCCCGATGTAGCGGGGTTCGTCTTCGCAAACGGGGTTCATGGGCAGACGAGCGGGCGCCGGCGCCAGGCGTCACGCAGCGGCGAGGTACTCGTCCCAGTTCGCCTGCGTCCGCTCCATGCCGCGCACGACCCAGCCGACCCCGTGCGGCGGCTTGGGCGTGAAGAGCAGCTCCCAGCCCATCTCGTGCGGGGTGCGGTCGCTCTTGAGGTTGTTGCACTTGAGGCAGCACGCGACGAGGTTCTCCCAGCTGTCCGCCCCGCCCCGCGACCGCGGCTGCACGTGGTCGATCGTCGTCGCGGACCGACCGCAGTAGGCGCACCGGTGCGAGTCGCGCCGCATGACGCCCCGCCTCGAGACGGGGATCTGCCGGGTGTGCGGGATGCGCACGTACCGCGTCAGCACGATGACCGACGGGCGATCCCACGACGTCGCCGCCCCGAGCACGGGGTGTTCCGCATCGGCGGCGACGACGGTCGCCTTCTGGCTCATGACGAGGACGAGGGCCCGCCGGTCGGACACGACGGCGAGGGGCTCGTAACCGGCGTTCAGGACGAGAGTGCGCATGCTTTCCCTTTCGAAGCACCCTGGACGGCTTCCAGGGATTCGATCTCTCGGGGCTGCGCAGGCCCAACAGGCCCACCGATACGAAAAAAGCACCGTCACGAGGACGGTGCTCTGTCACATGGCGGGATGTCGTATGTGCTCGTGCGACAGCGTACCCATGGTGCGGGTGGCGGTCGAACGAGGCATCTGACGCTCCTGGTCTCAGCGGAACTCCGAGATCGCCAGGTTAACCCCGGAAGGGTCGCACTGCCTAGAGGCAGGACGACCCTTCACAGGTTGTTCACGCGGGGCGCCGTCCGGGCGCACGAGGCCCCGGGAGGCGCGGTGCCCCAGGAGGCGCGGGTCGCCTACGCCCCGTAGCGCACGTAGTGCACCGCGGAGGTCCACAGCGGGCGGACGCTGACCGAGCCACCGGGCTTCGGTGCGTCGAGGATCATGCCGTTGCCGGCGTAGAACCCGTCGTGCGACCCGTCGTTGAAGATGACGACGTCGCCGGGCTGCGCCTCGGCGGCCGAGATCGGCGTGCCCAGGGCTCCCTGCCGGGTGACCGAGTGCGGCAGCGAGATGCCGTACTGCGAGTAGACGTACATCACGAAGCCCGAGCAGTCGAAGCCGGCCGGGGTCGCGCCACCGAAGACGTAGGGCGTGCCGACGTACTGCAGGGCCGTCGCGTAGACGGCGCTGAGGCTGAACGCTCCCGGCGTGGCGACGGTGCCCGTCGCCGAGGTCGTCGCGGCGGCCACGTTCTGGGCGGCCGTCGGGCCCGTGTAGCTGGCGTAGCTCGCGGCCAAGGCCGCACGCTCGGCCTCACGCTGGCTGGCGAGGGCGGCCGCGTTGAGGTCCGCCTGCGACGTCGCCGTGTAGCCGTCTCGGGTGGCGTCCGCGAGGGCGACGTCGTCCGCGACCGCGACGCTCTGCGCGTGGCTGGTCGACGAGCTCGTCGACGCGGCGCCGACGCTCGGGCCGTTCGCCGCCGCCGGGTTCGACGCGAACGCCGGCAGCGCCATCGTGCCGATCAGACCGGCGGTGAGCGTCATCACGGTCACCGAGACCACGCTGCGCTTGACCGACGGGCGGCCCGGGCGGGCGGCGGGCGCGGCCGTGGCCTGGGCGCGACGCAGCGACGAGCGGGTCGGCAGATCGGCGGGGGTGCGGGTGGCGACGGTGCGGTTCGGGCGCACGTCGGGGGTGTGGTCTGAGCCGGGGAGGGTCAAGAGGGTGGGTCTCCTGCGTCTCGACAGCTTTCGGGAAGCTGTCCCGTCCGTTCGTTCGTATCGCGACGACACACGGCAGGAGACGGGCGTGAGAGACGTCCTGCCACGGGTCCGGCGGCCGGTTCAGCAGCCTGGGGACTCAGCGACTGTAGCCCAGCGACCCCTGCGAGATCATCCTCGAGAGGGATATTTGTAACGAATCGGTAAACGATTGCGTGATCCGGCGCAGAACGCAGGAGGCGCGGCGCACGGACGCAAGAATCCCGCGCGGCCGCATCCCGCCTCGACGAGCGGTCAGAGCCCGACGTAGATGTGCTGTGCGACCTCGGTCGGCAGCTCGAGGCCCTCGTCATGGCCCTCGACCTTGACGAAGACGTACGACCCTGCCGAGCGAAGGGTCGCGACGCCGCCCGGCAGCACGCCGGCGCCCTGCAACTGCTGCAGCAGCTCGGGCTCGAACTGCACCGGCTCGGCCAGGCGACGGATCGGCCGGGTGACGCCCTCGGGGTGCTCGGCGAGCACGGCCACGAGGTTGACCACGCCGTCGAGGAAGCGCCCCGCGGGCGAGTCGCCGAGCTCGTCGAGCCCGGGGATCGGGTTGCCGTAGGGCGACTCGGTCGGGTGGTCGAGCATGTCGAGCAGTCGTCGTTCGACCTGCTCGCTCATGACGTGCTCCCACCGGCAGGCCTCGTCGTGCACGTAGGCCCAGTCGAGGCCGATCACGTCGGCGAGCAGTCGCTCGGCGAGGCGGTGCTTGCGCATGACGTGCGTCGCCTTCGCGCGTCCGTCGTGCGTGAGCTCGAGGTGTCGGTCGCCGGAGACGACGACCAGGCCGTCGCGTTCCATGCGGGCGATGGTCTGCGACACGGTCGGACCGGAGTGGCCGAGACGCTCGGAGATGCGCGCACGCAGCGGCACGATGTTCTCTTCTTCGAGGTCGAGGATCGTGCGCAGGTACATCTCTGTGGTGTCGACGAGATCGGTCAACAGGGGCCTCCCGGTGGAACACGTGGACTACCCCGCAAGCCTACCGGCTGCACGCTGGGCACCGCGCCGCGTCACTAGGATCGAGCGCATGGCGGACATCCGGATTCCCACTGACCTCTTGCCCACCGACGGCCGCTTCGGTTGCGGCCCTTCGAAGGTGCGGGCCGCCCAGCTCGAGCACCTCGTCACCGCCGGCGCGACGATCCTCGGCACCTCGCACCGTCAGGCCCCCGTGAAGGACCTGGTGGGTCGCGTCCGCGCCGAACTGGGCGAGCTCTTCCGCCTGCCCGACGGCTACGAGGTCGTGCTGGGCAACGGCGGCTCGACCGCCTTCTGGGACGCGGCGGCGTTCGGGCTCGTCGAGAAGCGTGCCGAGAACCTGTCGTTCGGCGAGTTCGGCTCGAAGTTCGCCAAGGCCGTCGCGGCCCCCTGGCTCGAGGCCCCCCACGTGGTCACCGCCGAGGGCGGCTCGTTGGCCGAGGTGGAGGTGCTCGAGGGCGTCGACGTCTACGCCTGGCCGCACAACGAGACCTCGACCGGCGTCATGGCCCCGGTCACCCGCGTCGCGGGCGACCCCGGCGCCCTCACCGTCGTCGACGCGACGAGCGCGGCGGGCGGCATCGACGTCGACGCCTCGCAGGCCGACGTCTACTACTTCGCCCCGCAGAAGAACTTCGCGAGCGACGGCGGCCTCTGGTTCGCGCTCTTCTCCCCCGCGGCGATCGAGCGCGTCGAGCGGATCGCCGCCAGCGGCCGTTACGTCCCCGAGTTCCTCAGCCTCAAGAACGCCGTCGACAACTCGCGGCTCGACCAGACGTTGAACACGCCCGCCCTGACGACCCTGCTGCTGCTCGAGGACCAGACCCGCTGGATGCTCGAGAACGGCGGACTCGCCTGGGCCGACGCCCGCACGCGCGAGTCGTCGTCGGCGCTCTACGACTGGGCCACCGCCTCCGAGTACGCGACCCCGTTCGTCGTCGACCCGTCGCACCGTTCCCAGGTCGTGGCGACCATCGACTTCGCCGAGTCGATCGACGCCGCCGCGATCGCGAAGGTGCTCCGCGCCAACGGCATCGTCGACACCGAGCCCTACCGCAAGCTCGGCCGCAACCAGTTGCGCGTCGCGACCTTCACGGCCATCGAGCCCGACGACGTCCGCCAGCTGATCCGGTCGATCGAGTTCGTCGTCGACGCCCTCTGACCGATCGCCCGCACGACGAAGGCCCCGACACGATCGTGTCGGGGCCTTCGTCGTTGTCCGACCCCGACGCAGGAGGCGCGGGTCGGGCCTGAGGGACTACTTCCGTCGCCTGCTCAGCGGATCTTCATCCTCGCCGTCCCAGTCGTCGTCGTGCGAGTCGTCGTCGAGGTCCGCCTCGGGGTGCGCGGCCGGCACGACGGGTGCGTCCACGGCCCGCCCGGAATCGTCGGAGTCGTCGTCGGAGTCCTCGGAGGCGTCGACCAGGTCGTCGATGTCGACGCCGTCCACGTCGCCGCCGTGCACGATCGACCCGCGCTCGTCGTCGGACTCGTCCTCGTCGTCCGCGTCGTCGTCGTCCGAGTCGTCTTCGTCGTCGTCCTCGTCCGACTCGTCGTCCTCGTCGTCGCCGTGCGCCTCCTGGGCCTTCATGTCGGCGAGGCGGTCGGCCCACGGCACCCAGTCCGGGGCGAGCAGGGCGCCGTCACCGGGCATGAGCTCGGCCTCGAGCACCGAGGGCTCTTCGCCGTCGAGGTGGGCGACGCTGACCGTCCAGTGCCAGCCGGGGTAGCCGGGCAGCAGCGTGGCGAAGCGCACCGAGGTGACGCCGGGCTCGTCGTCGATCGGGTCGGCCTCGGCACCGATCGTCTCGTCGGGCGTGATCTCGGTGAGGGCGCGACGGGCGAGCTCGGACCAGGGCGTGCGCGTGGCGGCCTCAGGCATCGAACGAGTCCGCGACGGTGCGCAGCAGGACGGCGATGCGGGCGCCGTTCTGCGGGTACCGGCCGTGACGGAGGTCGCCGCCGGCCTTGTCGAGCACCTTGACGAGGTCTTCGACGATGACGGCCATGTCGTCGGCGGAGCGACGGTTCATCTTGGCGAGGCTGGGGGCGGCTTCGAGCACGCGGACCGACAGGGCCTGCGCGCCGCGCTTGCCGTCGGCGATGCCGTACTCGAGGCGGGTTCCCGCCTTGACACCCACGGTGCCGGCGGGCAGGGCCGACGCGTGGAGGAAGACCTCTTGGCCGTCATCGCTGCTGATGAAGCCGAAGCCCTTCTCGTCGTCGTAGAACTTGACCTTGCCGGTGGGCATGACTGGACCTCTCGTGAAGACGGGTGACCCTGGGGGTGGGTCGCCCCAGCTTAGATCGCCGGGTAGGGCCGCACCGCACTATCGTTGACCCGTGGCCAAGAAGATCGAACCGAGTGCGCCCTCTGACGTCAATCGTACAGAGCGCGTCCTCCTCTTCATGATCCTCGCCATCGTCGTCGTCTCGGTCCTCGCGTTCTTCACGAGGTTCGTGGGCGTGGCGACGGGTGTCACCGACTTCACCGCGGGCGTCTGGCCCGCACTCACGATCCTGCCCCTCATCGGGCTCCCGATCGCCTTCGCGATGCTCCTCGCATTCGTGGTGGCGAGCGCCGTGCGTCGCAGCCGCGACTCACGGGGCACCAGACGGTAACCGCAGACCCGGGCTGCACGACGGCTGGAGGCCTCGACCATGGCTAGTGCACTCGACCTCGCAGGCGTCCTGCGCGCCATCGACGACGACGACCTGTTGCGCCGCCTCGCTCGACGGCAGGTCCGGGCGTCGAGCGTCCACGACGCCTTCGACCTCGCGGACGTCCTGCTCGAGCCGGCCAGCGTGCGCGACGCCCTCGCCCACCTCGACCGCGTCGCGCTCATCGTGCTGCAGGTCGTGCGGGTGCCGGGCGACGTCGACGCCGTGCACGAGCGCATCGACGCCGCCTTCGACGTCGACCGCGAGACGGTGGCCGCCGCGCTCGACCGCGTGGACGAGGCCTTCCTCGTGGTCCGCCGCGGCGACTCCGTCTCGACCCTCGACGCCGTGGGCGAGCGACTCGACGACGACCCCGCCCTGGCCCTCGAGGTCCTCACCTCCGAGCGACCGCCGGTCGTGCTCGAGACCGTCCTCGACCAGGCCCGCGACGACGCCGACGCCCGCTCGGCCGAGCGGCTCTACGCCGTCGTCATCGAGGTGGCCGAGATCCTCCGTGCCCTCGAGCAGTCACCTGCCCGCGAGCTCGCGAAGGGGGGCCTGGCCCTGCCCGAATCGAGGCGCCTCGCCGAGGCCGCCCGCATCGACGTCGACGACGTGGCGACCGTGCTCGCCATCGCCGTGCGGGCCGGGTTGGCCGCGCCGAGCCCGGACGGCTGGGTCGTGGCCGCCGACGCGACCGACTGGCTCCGCGCCTCCTGGCCCGACCGGTGGCAGACGCTGACGCGGGCCTGGCTCGCATCGCTGCCGACCGAGATCCTCGCGGTGCTCGAGCAACGCGTCGACACGTCGTGGGGACTGCCGCTGCGCGAGTTCTCCGACTGGTCCTACCCGGCCGGGGGCAGCTGGATCACCGAGCGCATCGCCGCGTTCTCGCGCAGCGCCGAGGTGCTGGGCCTGACCTCCGACGACACCCCCACCTCGGCGGCCGTCGCCCTGTTCCGCGACGGTCCGGCCGCCGCCCGCACCCGGGTCGCCGCCCTGCTGCCCGACGCGGTCGAGCAGGTCTACCTGCAGCACGACCTCAGCGTCGTGTCGCCCGGGCCCCTGTCGCCCGCCATCGACGCCCGGCTCCGCGTCATCGCGGTGGTCGAGAGCGCAGGCCTCGCGGCCACCTACCGCATCACCGAGGGCGGACTGCAACGGGCCCTGAGCGAGGGCGAGTCCGCCGATTCGCTGCGCGAGTTCCTCGGCGGCATCTCGTCGACGGGCATCCCCCAGCCGCTCGACTACCTGATCCAGCAGAGCGCCGAACGGCACGGGCGCTACCGCGTCCGCGCGATCGCGCCGGGCGGCGCCCCCGCGGGCGTGCCGGGCGACGCGCTGTCGCTCGTGGTCGCGGACGACCGCGCGAGCCTCGACACCCTCGAGGTCGACCAGTCACTCTCGCCCCTCGCCCTGACCCGGGTCGACGCGACGACCGTGGCGAGCCGGTTCGAACGCGACACCGTCTTCTGGTCGTTGAGCGACGAGCGCTACCCCGTCGTCGTGGTCGACGAGGGCGGTGCCGAGGTCGTCCCGCCGTCCCGACGCCGACCCCGGCGACCGGCCCCGATCGAGACGCGTGACCCGCTGCGCGAACTCGTCCAGCGTCTGCACACCGACCCCGGCTCCGGTGACGAGTCCACGGACCGTGCCTGGATCGCCCGCCAGCTCGACGCCGCCGTGAAGGGCCGTCTGACGGTCACCGTGACGGTCGCGATGCCCGACGGCAGCACCACCACCCTCGACATGGAGCCCACCGGCATCGGCGGCGGACGCGTCCGCGGTCGCGACAAGAAGTCCGACGTCGAGCGCACGCTGCCGCTGAAGAACGTGGTGGCGGTCGCGAGTCGCGACTGAGGCGGGCGCCCCTCGTCGGCCGAGCCGCGCCTCCTCGTCCTGCCGGGTGGGCGCCGACCGGTGCCCGGCTGTGAGAGCCGAGACCGGGCGCGCCTAGACTCGACCCTCATGACCGGACCCCTGATCGTGCAGAGCGATCGCACCGTCCTGCTCGAGGTCGCGCACGAGCAGGCGGAGGACGCGCGGCACGACCTGAGCGTCTTCGCCGAGCTCGAGCGCGCTCCCGAGCACGTGCACACCTACCGCATCACCCGCCTCGGACTGTGGAACGCACGGGCGGCCGGGCACAGTGCCGACGACATGCTCGGTACGCTCGAGAAGTACAGCAAGTTCCCGGTGCCGCAGAGCGTCAGCGTCGACATCGCCGAGACCGTCGCCCGCTACGGCCGCATCGTCATCGAGCGCGACGGCGACCAGTTGCTGCTGCGCGGCACCGACAGCTCCGTGCTGAGCGAGGTCACCCGGGCCAAGAAGGTCGGCGAGCTGCTCGGCGTCAAGCGGGCCGACGACCTGTGGGAGCTCCTGCCGTGGGCGCGCGGCGAGGTCAAGCAACAGCTCGTCAAGCTCGGCTGGCCCGCCGAGGACCACGCCGGTTACACGCCCGGCACCCCGCACGCCATCGACCTCGACGAGAGCGACTGGCACCTGCGCGACTACCAGCAGAAGGCGATCGACAACTTCTTCGAGGGCGGCTCGGGCGTCGTCGTGCTGCCGTGCGGCGCCGGCAAGACCCTCGTCGGGGCCGGGGCCATGGCGGCCGCCGGCACCACCACGCTGATCCTCGTCACGAACACCGTCTCCGCGCGACAGTGGCGGGACGAGCTGCTCAAGCGCACCTCGCTGACCGAGGACGAGATCGGCGAGTACTCCGGCTCGGTGAAAGAGGTCAAGCCGGTCACCATCGCCACCTACCAGATCCTCACGGCCCGCCGTGGGGGCAAGTACACGCACCTCTCGCTGCTCGACGCGCTCGACTGGGGCCTGGTCGTCTACGACGAGGTGCACCTCCTGCCCGCGCCGGTCTTCAAGCTGACGGCCGAGCTGCAGGCCCGCAGGCGCCTCGGCCTCACCGCCACGCTGGTCCGCGAGGACGGCCGCGAGAGCGACGTCTTCAGCCTGATCGGCCCCAAGCGCTTCGACGCCCCGTGGAAGGAGATCGAGGCCCAGGGCTTCATCTCGCCGGCCTCGTGCTACGAGGTGCGGGTCGACCTCCCCCAGGAGGCGCGGCTCGAGTACGCGGCCTCCCCCGACGACGAGCGCTACCGGTTGGCCGCGACGGCCCCGGCCAAGCTCGACGTGGTCAAGCACCTCGTGGCCCGGCACGACGGCGAGCAGATCCTCGTCATCGGCCAGTACCTCGACCAGCTCGACGAGCTCGCCGCGGTGCTCGACGCCCCCACGCTGACCGGCAGCACGGCCATCGACGAGCGCGAGCGCCTCTACCAGCGCTTCCGCGACGGCGACCTCAAGGTGCTCGTCGTCTCGAAGGTGGCCAACTTCTCGGTCGACCTGCCCGAGGCGACCGTGGCCATCCAGGTGAGCGGCTCGTACGGGTCGCGGCAAGAAGAGGCACAGCGACTCGGTCGTCTGCTGCGGCCGAAGAAGTCGGGTTTGCCGGCCTCGTTCTACACGCTCGTCAGCCGCGACACGGTCGACCAGGACTTCGCCCAGAACCGTCAGCGGTTCCTGGCCGAACAGGGCTACAGCTACACGATCCTCGACTCGCCGGTGGTCGCCGCGTGAGCGACGCCACGGACGCCGACCTCCCCCTGGGCGACGACGAGCTCTGGCGCGACAGCCTGCGCCGGGTGTTCGCGGCCGACCAGGCCCCGTTCGCGACGTTCGGCCCGCTCGTGGCCTCCCTCGATCACGACGCCATGGAGTTCCGCGGCCAGGTCGCCCGGTTCGCCGAGTGGGACCCGTCCGTCGTCGTGTCGGTCGCCCGCACCTACGAGGTGCAGGGCGGCCTCCACGCGGGGGCGACCCTCAGCATCGTGACCTGGAGCCCCGACCCCGAGGTGATCGAACGCAGCGACCTGCTCGCCGGGTCGCCGGTCAAGGACCACCTGTTCGCCGGCCTCACCGCGATCGGCGCCACCGACGACGCCTCCGAGGCCCAGGTCGTCGCGGCGTCGGTCGAGGAGTTCCCGGGGTGGCAGATCACCCGGGCCTCGGGCTACACCGCGGTGCTCGAGCGGCGCGAGGGCGTCGACTTCACGCTGGCCGTGCCCGACGAGCTGCTCGAGTTGACGACGCGCGTCGCCCTGGTGCCCAACGTCGAGTGGTCCGCCCCCGACGCCTGAGCGTCCGCATCCACGATCATGCGTCCCGCCGTCTCGGCCACCTGAGGGCTGCCGCTCCGGGCACGTGCGGGTGACGTGCCTCCGGCTCACAGGAAACACCGAGGAGGCGCGCAGATACTTGGGCGCATGAGTGACGGCCCCAAGATCCTGATCGTCGACGACGAACCGAACATCCGCGACCTGTTGACCACCAGCCTGCGTTTCGCCGGCTTCGCCGTCCGTGCGGTCGGCAACGGCGCGCAGGCGATCTCGGCGGTCCTCGAAGAAGAACCCGACCTGATCATCCTCGACGTGATGCTGCCCGACATGAACGGGTTCGGCGTCACCAAGCGCCTCCGCTCGTCGGGCTACACCTCGCCCATCCTCTTCCTCACGGCGAAGGACGACACCGAGGACAAGATCACGGGCCTCACGGTCGGCGGCGACGACTACGTCACCAAGCCGTTCAGCCTCGACGAGATCGTCGCGCGCATCAAGGCGATCCTGCGTCGCACGATGAACGAGGACGAAGACGCCATCATCCGTGCCGGCGAGCTGACGATGGACCAGGACACCCACGAGGTCACCATCGGCGAGACCGCGATCGAGCTCAGCCCCACCGAGTTCAAGCTGCTCCGTTACCTCATGCTCAACCCGAACCGCGTGCTGTCGAAGGCCCAGATCCTCGACCACGTGTGGGAGTACGACTTCAACGGCGACGCCGGCATCGTCGAGAGCTACATCTCGTACCTGCGTCGCAAGCTCGACCAGTTCTCGACGGAGCCCATCATCCAGACCAAGCGGGGCTTCGGCTACATGCTCAAGGCCACGAAGGCCTGACCACCAGCTCTGGTGCGCGAACACGACGACGCCCGACCGCCCCGAGCGGTCGGGCGTCGTCGTGCGTGCTCCGACGGGCGGGGTGCGCCCAGCCGGTTCCGCTAGCGTCTGTCCTCATGCACGCTCGCCTCTCGCAGTGGTGGAACGAGATCTCCATCCGCACCAAGATCACCGGCATCACGGTGACCCTGGTCACCCTCGGCCTCGTCGTCGCCGGCCTGGGCACGATGACCGTCCTGAGCACCTACCTCATGGGTCAGGTCGACACGTCCCTGCGGAACTCGGCGACCAACTTCACCAGCGCCTCGTTCGACCAGGCGGACTCCCGCTCGTGCACCGTGAACTTCGCGGGCCTGACCAGCAGCTACGTCGCGATCCTCGACGACGAGGGCGATCTCATCTGCGACACCCGTTCGCAGCTGTCGAGTGCCACCGACGCCCCCGACCTCACGGGCGTCGGCGTCGCCGGCGCTCCCCTCGACGAGGCCTTCAACCGGTACAACTCGAGCCGCGACAACGAGTGGCGCCTCTTCGCCCACGCGGCCGCCCTGCGCTCGACCGACGCCCAGGGCAGCGTGACGACCGTGCCCGCCGTCATCGTGGCCGGAACCAACCTGGCGGGCACCAATGCGACGATCGGGCGCTTCGGCGGCATCTTCCTGGGGTTCGGCCTCTCGGTCGTCGTGCTCGGCGCCGCCCTCACCCGCCTGCTCGTCACGTCGACCTTCGCGCCGCTGCGTGACGTCGAGGCCACGGCGGCCCGCTTCGCCGACGGCGACTTCACCCAGCGGCTCGACTCGACGACGCCGAACACCGAGGTCGGGCGTCTGAACCGATCCCTCAACACGATGCTCAACCGGATCGACAGCGCCTTCGACGACCGGGCCAAGACGATCGACCAGATGCGCCGCTTCGTCGGCGACGCCAGTCACGAGCTCCGGACGCCGCTCGTCTCCCTCCGCGGCTACGCCGAGCTCTACCGTATGGGTGCCCTGACGAAACCCGAGGACGTGGCCCAGGCCATGGACAGGATCGAGAAGGAGGCCATCCGCATGGGCGTCCTGGTGCAGGACCTGCTCGCCCTCGCCCGTCTCGACGAGTCCAAGCCGCTCGAGCTCGGCCCCGTCGACCTCGTCCAGCTCGCCCGCGACTCGGCCCTCGACACCATGGCGTCGAACCCCGATCGCGACATCGACGTGATCGTGCTCGAGCCCGTCCTCGCGCCGTCGCCCACCCCGGCCGACGGCGACGACACCCAGGCCGACGGACGGTCCCCCGAGACGGCCTCGCCCGCCGCGAACACCCCCGCGACGGGCACGGCGCTCACGGGCGCAGCCGTCGGCGCGACGAGCCCGATCTCGTTCGCGGGCGCGACCCTCGCGCGCCTCCGCAGCCTGAGGGCTCGGGCCGTCCGCAACGGCGACACGGCGACGGCCGCCCAGCTGCAGGACGAGGTGCAGAGGTTCGAGGCCCCGGCCATCGTGCACGGCGAAGAGAACAAGATCCGTCAGGTGATCACCAACCTGATGGGCAACGCCATGCGGTTCACCGAGCCGGACAGCCCGATCGAACTCGTGGTGCAGTCCGACCCCGGACGCGGTGTGGCCACCGTCGCCATCGTCGACCACGGCGAGGGCATCCCGCCGCAGATCCGCGAGAAGATCTTCCAGCGGTTCTGGCGTGCCGACTCGTCCCGCACGCGCGACACCGGTGGCAGCGGCCTCGGCCTGGCCATCGTCTCGGGCATCGTCGCGGCCCACGGCGGCTCGGTGGACGTCGACGACACCCCCGGCGGTGGAGCCACCTTCCGTGTGGCCCTGCCGCTGATGCCCGCCGACGCCGTCATCGCGGCCGAGCCCGCCGGCGTGACCGCCTAGCCCGACCGGCACGGCCGGCACCCCGCGCCCTGGACACGACGCCACGACGTGGGCACTGCACCACGTTTTCTCGTGGCGTCGTGACCACGTCCTGGCGTGTTCCACGGAAGCGGAAGCGGCCGAACCACCGAGCACGAGGCGCGCCTCTCCCCCGGCGACGCCGAAGGGCGGCCCCCCGGAGGGGAACCGCCCTTGAGCGTGTGCGCGGCGTGAGCCGCGCGGCTGCGGACTAGAAGTCCATGCCACCCGAGGGGTCGCCGGCCGGGGCCGGGTTCTTCTCGGGCTTGTCGGCGACGACGGCCTCGGTCGTGAGGAACAGACCGGCGATCGACGCGGCGTTCTGCAGGGCCGAGCGCGTGACCTTGGCGGGGTCGATGATGCCGGCGGCCAGCATGTCGACGTACTCGCCGGTCGCGGCGTTGAGGCCCCAACCGATGTCGAGCCCGCGGACCTTGTCGGCCACGACGCCGGGCTCCATGCCGGCGTTGAAGGCGATCTGCTTCAGGGGAGCGTCGATCGCGACGCGGACGATGTTCGCACCCGTCGCCTCGTCGCCCTCGAGCTGCAGGTTGGCCAGAGCGGTCTTGCCGGCCTGGATGAGGGCGACGCCACCACCGGCGACGATGCCCTCTTCGACGGCGGCCTTCGCGTTGCGCACGGCGTCCTCGATGCGGTGCTTGCGCTCTTTCAGCTCGACCTCGGTCGCGGCACCCGCCTTGATGACGGCGACGCCACCGGCGAGCTTCGCGAGGCGCTCCTGGAGCTTCTCGCGGTCGTAGTCGCTGTCGGTCGCCTCGATCTCGCTGCGGATCTGACGGACGCGGCCGGCGATCTGCTCGTCGTCGCCGGCACCCTCGACGATGGTCGTCTCGTCCTTGGTGATGATGACCTTGCGGGCACGGCCGAGCAGGTCGAGCGTCGCGTTCTCGAGCTTGAGACCGACCTCTTCGGCGATGACCTGACCACCGGTGAGGATGGCGATGTCCTGGAGCTGAGCCTTGCGACGGTCACCGAAGCCGGGGGCCTTGACGGCGACCGACTTGAAGATGCCGCGGATCTTGTTCACGACGAGCGTGGCCAGGGCCTCACCGTCGACGTCCTCGGCGATGATCAGCAGCTGCTTGCCCGACTGGATCACCTTGTCGACGATCGGCAGCAGGTCCTTGATGTTCGAGATCTTCGAGTTGACGATGAGCACGTAGGCGTCCTCGAAGACGGCCTCCTGACGCTCGGGGTCGGTGACGAAGTACTGCGACAGGTAGCCCTTGTCGAAGCGCATGCCCTCGGTGAGCTCGAGCTCGGTGCCGAAGGTGTTGCTCTCCTCGACGGTGACGACGCCCTCTTTGCCGACCTTGTCGATCGCCTCGGCGATGAGCGCACCGATGGTGGGGTCGGCGGCCGAGATCGAGGCCGTGGCAGCGATCTGCTCTTTGGTCTCGATGTCCTTCGCGTCGGCGAGCAGCTGGTCGGAGACGGCCTGGGCGGCCTTCTCGATGCCGCGCTTCAGCGAGATGGGGTCGGCACCGGCCGCGACGTTGCGCAGACCTTCGCGGACGAGGGCCTGGGCCAGCACCGTCGCGGTGGTCGTGCCGTCACCGGCGACGTCGTCGGTCTTCTTCGCGACCTCTTTGACGAGCTCGGCACCGATCTTCTCGAAGGGGTCGTCGAGCTCGATCTCCTTGGCGATGGAGACGCCGTCGTTCGTGATGGTGGGGGCGCCCCACTTCTTCTCGAGCACGACGTTGCGACCACGCGGGCCGAGCGTGACCTTCACCGCGTCGGCCAGGATGTTCAGGCCACGCTCGAGGCCACGACGGGCCTCTTCGTCAAAAGCAATGATCTTAGCCATGTGTGTTTTTCGTCCCTCCCGGACGTCATGAAGCAGAAGCATTGGCACTCACGTGTCGCGAGTGCCAGCAACGATTCTGGCACTCGCCCGATGAGAGTGCAAGTGACGTGACGGGGCCCGGACGCACGAGCACGCCGCCACGGTGGACCGTGACGGCGTGCGGCGTGGGAGTGGGCGCGGCGAGGCGCTCCGACGGGCCTCAGGCGAGCCGGACGGACTCCGCCTGCGGCCCCTTGTCGCCCGTGCCGACCTCGAACACGACGGCCTGGCCCTCTTCGAGCACCTTGTAGCCGCTCATGTCGATGGCCGAGTAGTGCACGAAGACGTCCTGGCCGTCACCCTCGACGGTGATGAAGCCGTAGCCCTTCTCCGCGTTGAACCATTTCACGGTCCCGTTTGCCATGGTGTCGCTCCCCTTTTGCTGTGGTGGTACGGCGCGTGCGGTGCTGCAGGGCCGGGTCGTCGACGCAGCGACCTGCGAACCCGGACGGGACAGCGTCACTCGTGCAGAACACCAGGTCGGCGAGCCGTGAGGGGCGACCAATTCCAGATGGTAACCACGGGAAAAGCGGAAAAGCGCGCCCCGACCGAGAAACACCCGCAGAAAACGAGGATTTCACCGGTTATTAAACGTGGGCGTAACACGGGAGGTGCGGTGAGGGCCCGACGGGACGCGCGCCTCCTCGGATCGATGCCGCGGGAGCGGCGTCTTCAGGCGCTGTAGTCGGCCCCGAGGACGACGGTGACCGCTGCCCCGGGGAACGCCTCGGTGAGCTCGACGTCCGAGATGCCGAGCTGCTGGGCGAGCCCGAGCGCCACGGCCTCGTCGACGGCCGCCGAGTAGTAGACGGTGGACGTCGCGACGCGCTCGCTGGCGTTGCCCTGGGTGCCGACGACCCAGCCGGCGGTCTCGAGCCGCTCGGAGGCCGAACCCGCGAGCCCGGCCGTGGCGGTGCCGTTCAGGACGGTGATGGTCGTCACCGAGGGGTCGACCTGTGAGGGGTCGGTGAGGGGGGTGACCGACGGCGTGGCCGTCGGGGTCGGCGTGTCGCTCTCGGGAGCCCCGGCCTCGGCGGTGCTCGACGACGAGGGGTTGACGAACTGGAAGCTGTTGTTCGCGACGCCGAGGTAGACCACGCCGGCACCGACCAGGACGCCGACGGCCAGCGCGGCCCAGGCGAAGGCGATCCAGCCGCTGCCGGGGCGCTTCTCGGCCCGGTGGGCTCCGACCCGGTCGAGGTCGGCGGGGACGTCGTCGAACCGGTCTCGGTCGAATTTCGGCATGCGTGGTCTCTCGTGGGTCAGCGGGTCGGACCGAACGAACGGGTCGATCGGGCGTCGCGGCGGGCGACTCGCAGGCGCTGCAGGCGGCCGACGAGCATGGGTGCGTAGGCCAGTGCAGCGGGTCGGTCTATGAGCGAGTTGAGCAGTTGCTGGTAGCGGACGATCCCGAGGCCGAACTCGCGACGGACGGCGGCCTCCCGGGCACCGGCGGCGGCCGGGGCGTGCTGCTCGAAGTCCAGGACGGCACGGTCGAGCTCGGACAACGCGCTCGAGCGCACGTCGTCACCTGTCGCCTTCTCGTCCATCGTCGAGGCCCTCCCCTGGGTTCCGGGTCATCCTATGGGCGGCGCCCCGACCGATCGCGGAGGCCGGGGGCGTGGTCCGACAACCCGTCCACCCGCTCGGGGAGCCGCCGGGTGTCGCGAGCTCCCGACCCGCGGTCAGGCCGTGAGATGCAGCCGCGTGCCGTGGGCGTCCCCCACGCCCAGCACCCGGCCGTCGAGGGCGAGGGCCGCGAACGCGTCGTCGGGAGACACCCCCGGCGGCACCTCGGCGACCACGTCCCTCAGCAGATCTCGTCGTTCGTACGAGATCCACCGCGCGCCCAACCGGCCGACCTCGTCGACGAAGGCCTGACGCCGGCGACCCGGCAGGTAGACGAGCGTGCCCGTCGAGACGACGACGAGCGTGACGCCCGTCGGGGCCTCGGCCGCGAGCGGGGCGAGACCGTCGACGGCGTCCCCCGCCACGAGACGAGGAGGCGCGGTGCGGGCGAGCGCGACGGCCCGCCCCAGCAGGTCCCGCCGATCGGCGCGCTCGGGGGGCAGCAGCGTCGCGAGCCAGGCGACCTGGTCGGGGTCGCGGACGTCGACCGGGTCGAGGTCGATCCCCGCCCGCCAGACGATCTCGGGAAGCGGGGCCGTCGGCAGCTCCGCCTCGGACCGGGCCCCGCCCTCGACGACGACGTCGATCCCGAGCTGCACCGTGCTCGACGGATCGCCCCAGCTCCGGTCACCCGAGCGGTAGCCGTAGCGGTCGACACACAGGCAGAGCCCGGCCGAGGCGCCGACCTCGATCAGGGCGATCGGGCCCGGCACGCGGGCCAGCGCGATCGACAGCGGCGCGCAGCGGCGCACGTCGTTGGTCTGGGTGAGCCGTCGGCCGAGTTCGGCCACGACGTCGTCGGAGCGGGCGAGCAGCCAGGGCCGCAGCATCGACCAGGGGCCGTGCGGCGCACCCAGCCACCGGCAGACCGCGAGGACGAGGACGGGCTGGCGCCGCGCCTCCTCGGCTCGATCGACGACGGCGAGCGCCGCCGGATCACCCGCGACGCCCCGCGCGAGTTCTGCCTGCGACGGCGACCCCTCGCGGTCGAAGGCGAGGGCCGCGGCCAGGAAGCGGTCGGAGGTGCTCACGAGCAGGAGTCTGACAGCTCGGTGGGGGCCGGGGAATCGTGCACCGGCCGACCGTGTTGAATGAGGAGTCCCGACAAGCAAGGAGATCATCGTGGCGTACAAGATCGAGAAGACCGACGAGCAGTGGCGCGAAGAGCTCGACGCCGAGCAGTACTCCGTCCTGCGGGAGGCCGCCACCGAGCGCCCGTGGACGGGTGAACTGCTCGACGAGAGCCGTGCGGGCGTCTACGCCTGTGCGGCGTGCAGCGCCGAACTGTTCAAGAGCGGCACCAAGTTCGACAGCGGCTGCGGCTGGCCCAGCTTCTACGAGTCGGTGAACCCGGACGCGGTGCAGCTGATCGAGGACAACTCGCTCGGCATGACCCGCACCGAGGTCCGGTGCGCGAACTGCGGTTCGCACCTCGGCCACGTGTTCCCCGACGGTTTCGGCACGCCGACCGGCGACCGTTACTGCATGAACAGCATCTCGCTCGACTTCAAGGCCGCCGAGTAGTGAGCGCCGTCGCCGACGCCGCCCGACGTCGTCGGTCGCGGTCGAAGGTCACCGACGTCGCGCCGACGCACGAGCAGTTGCTCGACGCGGTGCGGTCGGCGGCGACGGTGGCGGACCACTCCGAGCTGAGGCCCTGGCGCCTGATCGAGTTCCGCGGGGACGACCGGCTCGTCGTGGGCCGGTCGCTGGCCGACGCGGGTGGGGCCGAGGGCCACGCTCGCGACAAGCTCACGCAGAAGGCGCTGCGGGCGCCGCTGATCGTCGCGGTGGTCGTCTCGCCCCGCGACAGCCGCAAGGTGCCCTACTGGGAGCAAGAATCGGTCGCCTCGGGCGTCGCGCACCTGCTGTCCCTCGTGCTCGACGACGAGGGCTGGGGCGTGTTCTGGCGCACGGGCGTCCTGACCCGGGCTCCCGAGGTGGCGGCCGCACACGGCCTGCGTGAGGGCGAGCAGTTGCTGGGCTGGCTCTACGTGGGCGGACGCGACGGTGACGACGCCAAGCCTCGCAAGCTGCTCGACCCCGAGCAGTTCGTCAACACGCCGTAGCGGGTCGACCGCCCTCGGCGGCACCCGGTCGCGGGTGCCGCGCCGGTCACCAGGTCTTGTGGCTGTTGCCGATCACCGTGATGGGCAGCCAGAACGACCCGGTCATCAGGACGATGCCCCCGAAGAAGACGAAGGCGTTGGGCTCGCCCGAGCCGAACGAGTAGGCGAACAGGGCGAAGCTGACGAAGAGCATGGCGAGCGAACCGAGCGCGGTCAAGATCGTGGACAAGGGGGCTCCTCAGGTCGGTGCGTCCGGCGGGCGCGGTGCGCTGCGTCTACTTCACCACTTCTCGGCCCCGGAAAGCCAATCCTGCACCGACCGCATGCACCACGCCGGGTGAGGAGGCGCGGGCTGGGTAAGATGGGCGAGCCTCGCCGGCCTGGCGCAATTGGTAGCGCATCCGACTTGTAATCGGAAGGTTACGGGTTCGAGTCCCGTGGCCGGCTCTGAGGGGACGTCAGTCGACGATGTCGCTGCTGACGAGCGTCTTCGGGCTCGAACTCGCCCGCCGTCGCCCGCGGGCGGGCACCGTCGACTCGAACCTCGTCTTGAGCTTCAGGGCCGGCGCCTCGATCAGGTGCCAGGACGCGACCGAGAGGGCCGCGGTCACGGCGACGACGATCACCAGGTTCACGGTGAGGCTCCGCACTCCGATCGTCGCGAAGACCATCTGCTGGACCGGGAACGCGTAGATGTACATTCCGTACGAGAAGTCACCGAAACGGGACGCCCGACGGATGATCGGCGAGGACGCGAGCCCGAGGGCCAGCACGGCGTAGGGCAGGACGACCCACATCACGACGTGGCCGAGAGACGGTCGGACCGCTTCGACGACGGTGAGGGCGAACAGGCCGAGCAGTGCGGCGTCGAGCCGGAAGAGGTGACGCTCGAGGAGGAGCGCACAGAGCATGCCTCCGGCGAAGAAGACCCACGGCTCGGCCGCCGTCACGAGCAGGTAGAAGCCGAAGACGTTCTGGGCGGGCGTCGCGAAGAAGACGGCGGCGACGCAGGCGAGGCCGAAGACGACCACCACCGGGACGCGGGCCCGACGGGGGACCAACATCATCAACGGGACGAACAGGTAGCAGGAGAACTCGATGGGGAGCGTCCAGAGCGAACCGTTCACCACGTTCGGGTAAGGGACGGTCGTGAACACGCCCGACAGACCGAAGACGGGTTGCAGGAAGAGGTTCCGGAGGTACAGCCACGTGTTCGGATCGGTGAAGTAGGCGTGCAGGTCGATGACCGTGAAGACGGGCCCGAGGACGAAGACCGAGAGCAGCACGGCGACGATCAGCGCCGGGAAGATGCGGAGCGTCCGCGCGGCCAGGTAGCTCTTCCACTGCGGTCGTCGCAGCCAGCTCTTGGTGATCAGGTAGCCGCTGATGATGAAGAAGACGAAGACGCCGAGGGTGTGGATCGGCACGTCGAAGATGACCGGCGGGGCGACTGGTTTGCCCGAGAGCACGTACGAGTGTCCGAGGACGACCATCAGCGCACCGCCCAGGCGGATGGCGTCGAGGTTGTTCCGCCGGCGGGCCAGCTCGGTCGACGCGTCACTCACAGGACGAGCATAGTCATCGCCGAGGAGACCTCATGGACCGGTCCTCCGTTCAGCGATGTGCGTCGAAGAACGCGGTGACGGAGGCACCGTCGAAGTTAGACGCGTCGCCGTGCTCGCCCACCGTAGACGTGAAGACGCCCGACACCCGCTCGGTGCAGGACCGACCATTCGCCTCGGCGTCGACGATGGTGTCATCGGGAGACGCCCAGGTGGCCACCGGCACGTCCGGCCACGAGAGGGGCGAGAACCGAGCAGGCGGGTCGGTGCCGTGGACCGAGCGGATCTGCGCCCGGAGGCCGGGTTCCGAGATGGTCGACAGGTCGCAGACCGGATAGATCGCGACCCAGGCCGCCACGTCGGCGCGTCCGGCGACCTGTGCCGCCGCGACCGCACCCATGGACTCGGCGACCAGGAAGATCCGTGCACCCGGCGACGAGCGCTGAAGATCGCCGACGAGGTCGAGGTAGTCCCGCACGCTCGGCCCGTCACCCCACGAGTTGCCGCCCGCGTCTCGGGCCGCGACCGTGTAGCCGTCCGCCACCAACTCGTCGACCAGCCCGCTCGTCTCGGGATCGTCGACGATCGTCGACGCGGTCTGGCCGGCACCGTGGAAGTACACGACCACGTCGCCGCGGGGGCGCTGGGGTCTGACGACGACCGTGCCGTCCGACGTCTCGACCGTCGAGCCCGCGACCGCGCCCGGGCCGACGGTGGGCTGCCCGGCGGACGGGGAGTTCGAGGGAACGGGTGTGACCGACGGAGCCGAGGCCTGTGGCGGCACGGGTCCCCCGGCGGCCAACCCGAGGGCGACCAGCGCCGCGGAGCCCCACAGCCCGGCCGTCATCACGGCGAACCTGCGCCATCGGGTCTTCTCGTCGCGGCGGCCCACGCCCGTGGAGCTCTGCCGGGTCGTCGTCGGTCGCACGTCAGGAGCGTATCCAGGGTCGACCGACCATCCGCCGAGAGCTCCGGCCCCCCGAGGTCACCCCTCGAGGGCGACGAGCAGGTGACGCAGGCCGTCCGCGACAGCTGGGCGCGCCTCCTCGGGCAGGGCGGCGAGCACGGCCCGCTCGTCCGCGAGCTGGACCTCGAGCACGCGGTCGATCAGACGACGCCCGGCCGCGGTCGGCGCGACGAAGTAGCCACGGTGGTCGGCGGGATTCGCCGAGCGATCGACGAGGCCCGCCGCGAGCAGCCCCTTGACGCGCTTCGTCACGGCCGGCGGTGAGAGCAGGGTCTCGTCCGCCAACTGCGTCGGACTCATCGGTCCGCCACGGCGCGTCAGGGCGGCGAGCAGGTCGAAGTCCGCGCGCCCCAGGCCGAACTCGGCGAGCAGGTCGTCGCTGCGACGCTGCACGATGCGGGCGAGCCGGTTCACCCGGCCGACGACCGGGATCGCCGAGACGTCGAGGTCGGGTCGGAGTTCGCGCCACCGGTCGTGGACGTCGTCCATCACGTCTCGGAGCCCGGGATCGGTCATGCCCTTGAGCCTAGCGATGCTTCACGAGTAAAGTGATGCGCAGATCATTCACCCGTGAAGCAGTTCGACGACGAGCGCCCACGCCGCGCCGACCAGAGGACCGCCCATCACGACCACGACCTCCCCCCACCGCCTGCTGCCGCACCCGCGCGACCTGGTCCGCTCCGGCCCGCACGACGGCGCCCACCGACCGGCAGCCCGCGTCGCCGCGTCCGTCCTGGCACCGATGGTCGTGCTGGCCCTGATCGGCCATGTGGAGTGGACCCCCTACGCGGTGTTCGGGGCCTTCGCCTCGGCTTTCGGCCGGGGGCTGCCCCGCTTCCAGCGGCTCGAGATGCAGCTCGAGGCCGGGCTCGTCCTCGTCGCCTGCGTGGTGCTGGGCACCGCGCTGGCCGCCTCGGCGGCCCCGGTCTGGCTGCTCGTCGTCACGATCGGCGTCGTGGCCGGCGTCACCTCGGCCCTCTCCGACCTGCGCCGCTGGAGCCCGCCCGGGCCGCTCTTCTTCGTCTTCGGCCTCGGCGTCACCGCGTTCGTGCCCGCGACCGGGTCGACCGTCGCCGTCGCGGCCGTGGTCGCCCCGGCGAGCCTCGCCCTCGCCCTGCTCGCGTCGCTCGCGGGCGTGCTGCTGCCCGCCGGTCGTCGCGCGCTCGCGACCGTCGACGGACGCCGATGGAGGCGCGGGCCCCGTCCCCTGGACGGCCGGCGGACGGTCGTCCACGCCGCCGTCTGCCTGGTCGCGTCGATCGCGGCCGGGCTGATCAGCCTCGGTCTCGGCGTGCAGAGCCCGTACTGGGCCATGGTGTCGGCCGTGGTGCCCGTGGTGGGGACCGCGACGGCGGGCCAGCTCGTGCGGGCCGGCCACCGCCTCCTCGGCACCCTCGTCGGGGTGGGCCTCGCCGCTCTGCTGCTGGCGTGGCACCCCGGGGTCGCGGCCCTGATCGTCGCCTTCGGCGTGCTCCAGTTCGCGACCGAGCTGCTGATCGTCCGCAACTACGGGCTCGCGCTGGTCACCATCACGCCCATGGCGCTCGGCATGCGGGCACTCGGCGGCGCACCCGTCGACGTGGGCGCCCTCGTGGCGGCCCGGACGGCCGACACCGCCATCGGGGTGGGCGTGGTGGTCGTCGTGCTCCTCGCGACGCACCGGCTGCGGAGGCCCCGGCCGGAGGCGTCCGTCTGACCCGAGGGGGCGGGTGGCCCCGGCCGAGCGGTCAGGCCTGGCGCGCCCTCGCCCGGCGGCCGTCCTTGCTCCACCAGACCAGGTCGGCGACGCCCTGCGCGACCAGCAGCACGGCGACGATCAGGATGATGACGGTGATCGCCTGGACCGGCACCCCCGAGGCGATGTTGAGCACCTGCACGACGAGGCCGAACAGGCCGATCAGCACCTCGAACACGGCGGGCACCACGGCACCCGTCTTCGTCAGGGTGAACCAGGGTCGCCGCAGGTCGCTCATGCACCCGAGGGTACAAGGTGCGCGGGCTACGATCGCCGGGACCCGATCCGCCGAGGAGGCACCGTGCGACGACGCGACGTCCACGTCGATCCCGACGTGCCGAACTGGCTGCTGACCAAACGCGGCGGCCTCGCCCTGCCCCTCGTCACGTCGTTCTGCGCGCTCGTCGTGATCGCGAGCATTGTCGCCGCCCTGACGGTCGGCGGCGGCCACGTCACCGTCGTCACCGTCGTCGTCGTCGCCGCCGGCCTGGGTGCCGTCACCTGGGCGGTGGCCGACCTCGTCTGGTGGACGCGCGACGACCGCCGTCGCATCGTCCGGCTGCCCCGCGACCCCGGGGCCTGACGCCGGAACCCCCGGTCACATGCCGTTCATGGCATGGACGTGCCCCGTCAACCTGGCAACCACCCAGCGTGCGCCGCCGTAAACTGACTGATGCACCGAACCGGTGCCCACGACGTTCGGCTCCGCTCGCGACCCCGCGCGCGCGTGCAGCCCCACCCCGCCACAACTCGACAGGGAGTTCCGTTGAACGGAAACGCTACGACCCGGCACAGCAACGTCGCGTTGCTGTCGGTCACCAGCACCATGGCCGACCGGGTCACCACCTCCGAGAGCATCGACGAGAAGCTCGGCCCCGTGCTCAAGCGCCTCAAGCTGCCCACGGGCCTGCTGCAGCGCGTCGCCGGCGTGTACGAGCGCCGCAACTGGAGCACCGAGCAGAGCTTCGACGCGGCGGCGATCGACGCCGGCAAGCGGGCGCTGGCCGAGGCCGGCATCCGCCCCGACCAGGTCGGCCTGCTGATCAACACGTCGGTCACGCGCCCCCACCTCGAGCCCTCGGTCGCCGTGCGCCTGCACCACGGCCTCGGCCTGCCCTCGTCGGCCACGAACTTCGACATCGCCAACGCCTGCCTCGGCTTCGTCAACGGCATGACCCTCGCCGCCCAGCTGATCGACGCGGGTCAGATCGACTACGCCGTCATCATCGACGGCGAGGACGCCGACGACGTCCAGGTCAACACGATCGATCGCCTCCTCACCAAGGGCTACGGCCGCGACGACTTCATGAGCGAGTTCGCCAGCCTCACCCTGGGCTCCGGGGCCGCCGCCGCCGTCATCGGCCGTGCCGACCTCCACCCCGAGGGCCACCGCATCGTCGGCGGCGTCACCCGCGCCGCCACCGAGAACTACGACCTCTGCGTCGGCAGCGTCGACGGCATGTTCACCGACGCCAAGGCCCTGCTCAAGCGCGGCATGGAACTCGTCGTCTCGGCCTGGAAAGAGGCCAAGCGCGACTGGAACTGGCAGCGCATGGACCGCTACATCATGCATCAGGTCAGCGACGTGCACACGGGTGCCTTCGTCAAGGCCGCCGGCATCGACAAGAAGCTCGTCCCGCTCACCTACCCGACCCTCGGCAACGTGGGCCCGGCGTCGATCCCGATCACGCTGGTCGAAGAGAGCAAAACCCTCAGCAAGGGCGACCGCGTCCTGTTGATGGGCGTCGGCTCGGGCATCAACACCGCGATGATGGAGCTCGCCTGGTGAGTCGGCTCCCGCGGTCCGCCTCCGCCACGGCGCCGGCGTCACGTCCCCCCGCGGGTCTCGACGGGCTCGACCCGTCGTGGTCGCGTCTCGTCGACGTGCCGTACGGGCTCGGCGCACACCGCGCCTCCCGCACCTGGCACGTCCTCGACAACGCCGAAGCGCTGGCCGAGGTCGGCGCCGAACCGGTCGGCACCATCCTCTGCGTGCACGGCAACCCGACCTGGTCGTACCTCTGGCGCCGCCTCGTCGCCCGCACGGTCGAGACGGCCGTCGCCGGGGGGCCCGCGTGGCGCGTCGTCGCGGTCGACCAGCTCGACATGGGCTTCTCCGAGCGCACGGGCTCGCCGCAGACGCTGGCCCGCCGCGTCGCCGACCTGGGCGACCTCACCGACGCCCTCGAGGTCACCGGGCCCGTCGTCACCCTCGGCCACGACTGGGGCGGCGTCGTCTCGATGGGCTGGGCGGTCGACCACCCCGACCAGCTGGCCGGGCTCATGCTGCTCAACACCGCGATCCACCAGCCCGAGGGCGAGAAGATCCCCGCTCCCCTGCGCCTGACCCTCGCCCGCGGCGTGCTGGGCCGGGCGACCGTCGGCACCACCGGGTTCCTCGACGTGACCCTCGGCCTCGCCCACCCGCCGCTCTCGCCCGAGGTGAAGGCCGGCTTCCGCGCTCCGTACCGCCAGGCCGACCGCCGCGGCGGCATCGGTGGCTTCGTGGCCGACATCCCGGTCGACGACGGGCACGTCAGCAGCCCCGAGCTCGACCGCATCGCCGAGGGCCTGCGCGAACTCACCGTGCCGGCCCTGATGCTCTGGGGCCCGCGCGATCCGATCTTCTCCGACCGGTACCTCGACGACCTGGTCGACCGCCTGCCGCACGCCGACGTGCACCGTTTCGAGGGTGCGGGCCACCTCGTCGCCGAGGACGTCGACTACGCCGGAGCCGTGCTCACCTGGCTGGGCGACCGGCTGCCCGGCGGGACGGCCGTCGTCGACGCCCCGGCCCGGGCCGCCACCGAGGCCCGAGTCGCCGCCCCGGTCGGAACCGAGGAGGCGCGGGTCGCCTCACCGCAGGACCGCCCCCTCTGGTCGTACCTGGACTCCCTGGCCGACAGCCCGGCCACCGCGCTCGTCGAGATGGCACCCGCGGGTGCCGACGGCCCGCGTTCGATCAGCTGGAGCCTGCTCGCCCGTCGCGTCCACGAGATCGCGCTCGGTCTGCGGAAGCACGGCGTGCGCCCCGGCGACCGCGTCTCGCTGCTCGTCCAGCCCGGTGCCGACCTGACCGCGGTGCTCTACGCCTGCGTCCGCCTCGGTGCCGTCGTGGTCGTGGCCGATGCCGGTCTCGGCGTGCGCGGCCTGACCCGCGCCGTCCGCGGCGCGTGGCCCGACCACGTGATCGGCCAGCTCCCGGGGCTCACGGCGGCCACCGCCCTCGGTTGGCCGGGCCGCAAGATCTCGACGACGACGTTGTCGCCGGTCGCCGCCCGGGCACTCGGCGTCGAGGCCTCGCTGCCCGAGATCGCCGCCCTCGGCCGCCGCGCCCGCGGTGCCCTCGCCGAGCTGCCCGACGCCCCCACGGCCGACGCCGAGGCCGCCATCCTGTTCACCTCGGGCTCGACCGGCCCCGCGAAGGGCGTCGTCTACCGGCACGGCCAGCTGACGGCCCTGCGCGACGCCCTGGCCGAGCAGTACGACGTCGGTCCGGGCACGGGCCTGGTGGCCGGCTTCGCCCCGTTCGCCCTGCTGGGCCCCGCCCTCGGGGCGACGAGCGTCACCCCCGACATGGACGTCACGAAGCCGCGCACCCTCACCGCCCGGTCCGTCGCGGCCGCCACGGCGGCGGTGGACGCCACCGTGGTGTTCCTCTCCCCCGCCGCGCTCGCCAACGTCGTCGCGACGTCGGACGACCTCGACGACGCGGACCACCGCGCGCTGGCCGGCGTCGAGACCTTCCTGTCGGCGGGCGCGCCCGTCTCCGAGGCGCTGCTGGCGGCGGCCGGCGACCTCATGCCGAACGCGACGCCCCACACGCCCTACGGCATGACCGAGGGCCTGCTGATGACCGACGTCACGCTCGAGGGCGTGCGCTCCGCGGCCGCCGACCGTGGGGCAGCCGTCGCCGCGGGTGCGCCCGACGCCGGCGGGGTCTGCGTCGGGCTGCCCGGCGCGACCACGACCGTGCGGATCGCTCCGCTCGACGACGGGGGCCGCGCCTCCTCGGCGTTCACCGACGCCCCCGGCGTCACGGGCGAGATCGTCGTCTCGGCGCCCCACGTCGAGGACCACTACGACCGTCTCTGGCTGACGCACCGCCTCAGCCGCCTGGGCTCGACCGCCGAGACCCGCTGGCACCGCACCGGCGACGTCGGGCACCTCGACGCGCAGGGTCGGCTCTGGGTCGAGGGCCGCCTGCCCCACGTGATCACGACGTCGACGGGCGTGCTGACGCCGGTGGCATCCGAACAGGCCGTGGAGGCGCGAGCCGCCATCGCGCGCGCCGCCGTCGTCGGCGTCGGTCCGGCCGGCACGCAGCAGGTCGTCGTCGTGGCCGAGACCGTCCCCCCGGCTCGTCGCCCGGGGCTGGCGTCCGCGGCCCTGGCGGCCTCGGTCCGCTCGGCCGTCCGGTCGGCGTCGGGTCGACCCGTGGCCGCGGTGCTCGTCGTGCCGCAGCTGCCGACCGACGTGCGGCACAACAGCAAGATCGACCGCACGGGCCTGGCCGCGTGGGCGACGTCCGTGCTGTCCGGCGGCCGGATGCGTCGCCCGTGAGGGTGCTGGTCACCGGCGCGAGCGGCCTGCTCGGCGGTGCCGTCGCCCGCGCCGTCACCGACGCCGGGCACGAGGTCACGACCTTCCAGCGTCGGCCCTCCGGCGTGCCCGGTGCCCGCGACGTGCTCGGGTCGATGACGAACCCGCGGGCCGTCGCCGCCGCCGTCCGCGACCAGGACGCCGTCGTCCACCTCGCGGCGAAGGTGTCGCTCACGGGTGACCCCGCCGAGTTCGAAGCCGTCAACGTCGGGGGCACGCGCTCCCTGGTCGAGGCGATGCGCGCCTCCTCGGTGCCCCGGCTGGTCTTCGTCTCGTCGCCGTCCGTGGCGCACGCCGGGTCGTCCATCGTCGGCGACGACGCCCTGCCCGCCTCGCCCGGACACGCTCGAGGCGACTACGCCCGCACCAAGGCCGCGGCCGAGCGGGTCGCCCTCGGGGCCGCCGACGCCGACCTGCGCGTGGTGGCCGTCCGCCCCCACCTCGTCTGGGGACCGGGCGACACGCAGCTCGTCGAGCGGATCGTCGACCGTGCGCGCTCCGGCCGCCTGCCGCTGCTAGACCACGGCGCCGCCCTGATCGACTCCACCTACGTGGACAACGCGGCGTCCGGCATCGCCGCCGCGCTCGCACGCGTCGACGAGGTCAGCGGCGAGTCGTACGTGATCAGCAACGGCGAGCCCCGCACCGTCGCCGACCTGATGGCCGGCATCTGCGCGGCCGCCGGGGTGCCCGCGCCTCGCCTGCGGGTGCCGGCCGGGATCGCCCGCGCCGCGGGGTCGCTGGTCGAGCGCGTCTGGGCCGTGCGACCGGGCACCGACGAACCACCCATGACGCGGTTCCTCGCCGAGCAGTTGTCCACGGCGCACTGGTTCGACCAGCGGCGCACCCAGCGCGACCTGCGGTGGACACCGGCCGTGAGCGTCGACGAGGGCCTGAGCCGTCTCGCCGCCTGGTACGCCGCCGGGCAGCCCTCCGTCTGAGACCCGCCGCCCGGCCACCCTCGGGTCGGCGGGTTCCCGTCGTGCCCGGCGGGTCGGCGATGACCCGCCAGGGGTGGCGGGAGTCTGCCGACTCCCCCGGGCGGAGGGAACCAGGGCGAGGCGGCGTCCCCCGTTCTCTGTGTGAGGGCACACGTCGCTCCGGCGTCGTGCCGCCTACCGTCGCACGGGTACCGGGCAGCTCCGGTGCCCAGGGCTCAACGGAAGGACCATCCCATGAAGGCAGTCGTCTGGCACGGCATCGGCGACATCCGACTCGACGAGGTCGCCGACCCCACGGTCGTCGACCCGACCGACGCGGTCGTCCGCATCACCCGGAGTGCGATCTGCGGCACCGACCTGCACTTCGTGCGCGGCACGATGGCGCCCATGGCCGAGGGCACGATCCTCGGCCACGAGGCGGTGGGCGTCGTCACCGCGGTCGGCGACGACGTGCGCGGCTTCAGTGCCGGCGACCGGGTCGTGATCAACTCGACGGTGTCGTGTGGCACCTGCCGCTACTGCCGCCAGGGCCAGACCGCTCAATGCGACGTGGCGAACCCCAACGGCCCCGACGCCGGCACCTGCTTCTTCGGCGGCCCGGCCTCGACCGGACCGGTGAACGGCCTGCAGGCCGAGCAGGTGCGCGTCCCGTTCGCGCAGAACACCATGCACCGCCTGCCCGACACGGTCAGCGACGAGCAGGCCATCCTGTTGAGCGACATCTTCCCCACCGGCTGGTTCGGCGCCGAACTCGCCGGGGTCACCCGCGGCGACGTGGTCGCCGTCTTCGGTGCCGGCGTCGTGGGCCAGTTCGCGATCGCCTCGGCCTTCAAGCAGGGCGCGAGCCGCGTGATCGTGGTCGACCGTGAGGAGACCCGCCTGGCGCAGGCGCTCGCCCAGAACGCCGAGATCGTGAACTTCGACGAGGAGGACCCGGTCGAGACCATCAAGCGCCTCACCGGTGGCGCCGGTGTGGACGCCGTCATCGACGCGGTCGGCGTGGACGCCCAGCACGCGAGCCACGGTCCCGCCGCCCCCGACCCCGACACGGCCGCCGAGTTCGCCGCCGAGGTCGAGCAGGTCGCCCCCGACGCGAACCCGCAGGGCGACCAGTGGGTGCCCGGCAACGCGCCGACCCAGGCCCTGCGCTGGGCCGTCGAGGTCGTGGCGAAGTACGGCCGCATCGGAGTCATCGGCGTCTACTCGCCGACCGTGACGTCGTTCCCCTTCGGCGAGGCGATGCTGAAGAACCTCACCATCCGCATGGGCAACTGCGACCACCACTCGGTGACCCCGCCGTTGATCGACCTGGTCGCTTCGGGTCAGTTCGACCCCACGGCGTTCATCACCGAGCACGAGGGCATCGGCTCGGCCATCGAGGCCTACGAGGCGTTCGATCGCCGGGAGCCCGGCTGGACCAAGGTCGAGGTCGTCCCCGGCTAGGGCCTCGGGCCGGCTGTTCCCGTCGCTCCCGGCGGGCCATCGCCGGACCGCCGTGGACGACACGAACCCGCCGGTTCCCGAAGGGTCCGGCGGGTTCGGGCGT
The DNA here is from genome assembly GCF_026625765.1 of Frigoribacterium sp. SL97. Classification (NCBI taxonomy): domain Bacteria; kingdom Bacillati; phylum Actinomycetota; class Actinomycetes; order Micrococcales; family Microbacteriaceae; genus Frigoribacterium; species Frigoribacterium sp. SL97. The sequence continues at coordinate 976,837 of NZ_CP113062.1, read as the reverse complement.
CTGCGTGCGCCAGCGGGGTCAGATGACCGAGGCGCTCCAGTCGTCGGGGTTGCCGAAGCGGTGGGCCGTGATGGCGACGGCCTGCTCGCGCAGGAACGGCAGCAGTTCGAGCCGGCCGGTCGGCGTGACCGGGGCCACGAACACGGCCACCGCCGGGTCGCCGCCCAGGGCGTCCGCCAGGGCCGAGGAGGCGCGGGTCGCGTCACCGGCACCGGTCACCAACCGCACGCGCTCGGTCGACAGGCGCCCCGCACGCACCCGGTCGTGCCACGTGGCGTCGTCCTCGTGCACGACGTCGGATGCCGCGAGGCCGAGCGCACGGACGAGGGCGCCGGGCAGCTCGACCGACGACGACACCGTGAGCGGCGCGCCCGAGCGCAGACCGGCGAGCAACACGCGGACCACGTCGGCCGGGGCCGCGCCGTCGGCGGCGCGGATCGTGACGGGCAGGGGACGGTAGCGCAGCAGGTCGCGCTCGAGGCCGAGGTCGCTGACGTCACGGGCGACGCCGAACTCGGTGGCCCAGAAGTGCTCGTCGCTGGCGGCGGCGGCCCGCAGGTCGTCGGGGGCCGACGCACCCGACGCCCCGAGCAGGGGCGACGCGGCCTCGAGGGCGGCCAGGGCCTCGCGACCCGGGCGCGCCTCCTGCGGTTCGGTCAGCGTCGTCGGCTGCCAGGACCCCAGGTGCACGAGGTAGTTCGGCCCGCCCGCCTTGGCGCCGGCACCGACCGACGACTTCTTCCAGCCGCCGAACGGCTGGCGACGCACGATCGCCCCGGTGATGCCGCGGTTCACGTAGAGGTTGCCCGCCTCGACGCGGTCGAGCCAGGTCGACAGCTCGGCGGGGTCGAGGGTGTGCAGACCCGCGGTCAGGCCGTAGTCGGTCGCGTTCTGCAGCTCGATCGCCTCGTCGAGCGTCTTCGCGGTCATGACGCCGAGCACCGGTCCGAAGTACTCGGTGAGGTGGAACTCGCTGCCCGCGGCGACGCCGGCGCGCACGCCGGGCGACCAGAGGCGCCCGGTGTCGTCGAGTCGCTTCGGCTCGACGAGCCAGGTCTCGCCCGCGCCGAGCGTGGTGAGCGCACGTTCGAGCTTGCCGTGGGCCGGCTCGACGATCGGGCCCATCTGCGTGGTGGGGTCGGAGGGCAGTCCGACGCGCATGGTCGACGCCGCGTCGACGAGTTGACGGCGGAAGCGCTCGGAGGTGGCGACCGAGCCGACCAGGATCACCAGGCTCGCCGCCGAGCACTTCTGACCCGCGTGGCCGAAGGCCGACTTGATGACGTCGGACGCGGCCAGGTCGAGGTCGGCACTGGGGGTGACGATGATGGCGTTCTTGCCGCTCGTCTCGGCGAGCAGGGGCAGGTCGGTGCGCCAGCTGGTGAACAGCGCGGCCGTCTCGAAGGCGCCGGTGAGGATCACGCGGTCGACCGACGGGTGCGACACCAGGTGACGACCGAGGTCGCCCTCGTCGACGTCGACCAGCTTCAGCACCTCGCGGGGCACGCCGGCGTCCCAGAGCGCCTGGACCATGACGGCCCCGCTGCGCTTGGCCTGGCCCGCCGGCTTGACGACGACGCTGCTGCCCGCGGCGAGCGCGGCGAGGGTCGAGCCGGCCGGGATCGCCAGGGGGAAGTTCCAGGGCGGCGTGACGAGGGTGAGTCGCTCGGGGACGAACGTCGCACCGTCGACCCGGTCGAGTTCTTCGGCGAGGTGGGCGTACCAGTTGGCGAAGTCGATGGCCTCGCTGACCTCGACGTCGCCCTCGGCGACCGTCTTGCCGGTCTCGCTCGCGGCGACCTCCATCAGGTCGGCGCGGCGGGCCGACAGCGTGGCCGCGGCCTCGCGCAGGATCGCGGCACGACCCGCGCCTCCGCGGTCGGACCAGGCGGCGGAGGCGGCGACGGCCTCGGCGACGATCGCGTCGAGCGTGGCCTCGTCGGTCACCCGGGCGGACTCGATCAGCTCGACGCCGAGGCGCGAGTCGGCCGAGCGGGCGGCGATCTCACGACCCCAGGCGCGGTTGTCGGCGAGGGCGGGGTCGGTGTCGGGCTCGTTGTCGAAGCCGCTGCCGGCCGCGCGGGGCTGCAACGCCTGGGCCGCGTCGAGGCGGCTCTGCACGCGGTGCGGTGCCGGGGTGTCTCCGTCGACCTCGGCGAGCGAGGCGAGGAACCGGCCCTTCTCGCGCTCGAACATGGCCTCGTTCGAGGCGAGTTCGAAAACGGCGGACATGAAGTTCTCGCTCGACGCGTTCTCCTCGAGGCGGCGGATCAGGTAGCTGATGGCGACGTCGAATTCTCGGGGGTGCACGACGGGCGTGTAGAGCAACAGCCCGCCGACGTCGGCCTTGACCAGCTCGGCCTGCCCCTCGGCCATGCCGAGCAGCATCTCGAACTCGACCCGGTCGCTCACGCCACGGGCCTCGGCGAGCAGGTGGGCGAAGGCGATGTCGAAGAGGTTGTGACCGGCGACGCCGACGCGGACGGCACGGGTGCGTCCGGGGGTGAAGGCCCAGGTGAGGACGCGCTTGTAGTTGGTGTCGCTGTCCTGCTTGGTGCCGTAGGTGGCGAGCGGCCACTCGTGCACCGTGGCGTCCACGGTCTCCATCGCGAGGTTCGCGCCCTTGACGATGCGCACCTTGATCGCGGCCCCGCCGGCGTCGACCCGCTCGGTCGCCCAGGTGGTGAGGTGCTGCAGGGCGCCGAGGGCGTCGGGCAGGTAGGTCTGCAGGACGATGCCGGCCTCGAGGCCCTTCAGCTGCGGCTGGTCGAGGAGGCGCGTGAAGACCGCGATCGTCAGGTCGAGGTCGCGGTACTCCTCCATGTCGAGGTTGATGAACTTCGGCTTCGGCGACCGGGCGGCGAGTTCGTACAACGGGGTGAGCTTCTCGACGACGCGCTCGACGGTCTCGTCGAAGGCCCACATCGAGAGCTGGCTGACGATGGACGAGACCTTGATCGACACGTAGTCGACGTCGTCGCGGGCGAGGAGCGCCCGGGTGCCGGCGAGGCGGTGCTCGGCCTCGGCGTCACCGAGGACGGCCTCGCCGAGCAGGTTGAGGTTGAGCCGCGTCCTGTCCTTCTTGATGTTCGCGATGGCCGCACCGAGCTTGGCGGGGCGGGCGTCGGCGATGAGGTGGCCGACCATGCCGCGCAGGACGCGACGGGCGATCGGCACGACCACGCCGGGGAGCACGGGTGCCATGACGCCGCCGAGACGCACGGCGGAACGCATGTGCCACGGCAGGAAGGCCGGTGCCTGCTTCGCCAGGGTCGACAGGTTGCGGGCCGCGACGCCGAGGTCCTCCGGCCGGACGACCCGGTCGACGAAACCGATCGTGAACGCGAGGCCCGACTCGTCCTTGAGGACCTGGGCGAGCAGGTGGGCCGAACCGGTGCTCGGGGCGCCGGACGCCTCGTGCGCCCAGCGGCGGGCGAGGGCGACGGCGTCGTCGCCGATGCCGACGGGCAGGAGCTGTTCAGCGGTGGACGGCCCCGCCGTCTCGTCGATGGTGGTCATGGGATGAATGTAGGGCGGAACTTGCCACCTGGCAAGGTTTGACACGAGACCGTAACGTGGCCGCGCCTCCTTCTCCACGAGGGGTCGATCGGCACTGGCGGCGAGGGCCGGACAGCGCTACCTTGGGCGCGTTCAGGCGGTGCACAGCGGCCGCCAAGACGGACCCGTCTGCGGATGGACGGGCCCCCTGCACCGGGAGCACCCATGGCGATGATCGAGGCCCGCGGCCTCACGAAGACCTACCGGTCGAAGTCCGGCCCGGTCCACGCACTGACCGGCCTCGACCTGATCGTGCCCGAGGGCACCGTCAAGGCGCTGCTCGGGCCGAACGGCGCGGGCAAGACCACGGGCGTCAAGATGCTCACCACCCTCGAACGTCCGGACGCCGGCACGGCCACGATCGCCGGGCTCGACGTCGTCGCCGACGCCCAGGCCGTGCGCCGCTCGATCGGCGTCTCGGGGCAGTACGCCGCGGTCGACGAGAACCTCACCGGATTCGAGAACCTCGACATGATCGGGAGGCTATACCACCTGGGCAGCCGAGTGAGTCGGGATCGCGCCCGCGAGCTGATCGAGGTCTTCGACCTCGCCGCTGCGGGCGACCGGCCGGTCAAGGGCTTCTCGGGCGGCATGCGCCGACGGATCGACCTCGCCGGGGCGCTCGTGACGAATCCGCGCGTGCTCTTCCTCGACGAGCCGACGACGGGGCTCGATCCCCGCAGCCGCCTCGCCCTCTGGGACATCATCACCGGGCTGGTCGACGGTGGCACGACGGTGCTGCTGACCACGCAGTACCTCGAGGAGGCCGATCGCCTGGCCGACGACATCTCGGTCATCGACGGTGGCGCCGTCATCGCCGAGGGCACGGCCGACCAGCTCAAGGCCCAGGTCGGCGGCCACCGCCTCGTCGTCGCCCTCGTCGACGAGGCGCGGGCCGACCAGGCGGTCGAGGTGCTCCGGCGGCACGGCGACTCCGAGCCGACCGTCGGGGCCGACGGCCGCCAGCTCGAGGTCGCGGTCACCGACGGCCCGACCGCTCTGCAGCGGACGCTCGCCGACCTCGGGGCGGCCGGCATCGAGCTGCACGACGCCGGCATGCGACGCCCCACCCTCGACGACGTGTTCCTCCAGCTCACCGGCCACCGCGCGGCCGACGACGACGCGCGCGACGACCACGACTCCCCCGACGACGACCCGGCCGGCGGTCGAGGTCGCGGTCGGCGCGGTGCGAAGAAGAGAGAGGCACGGGCATGACCACCACCGGAACCACCTCCGCCCTGGCGCAGACGCTCGTCCCGTCGACCGACACGGGCCTCGGCACCTGGGCCTCGGACGGCTGGACGGTCACCAAGCGCAACCTGATCAAGGTGAAGCGCTCGCCCGACATGCTGATCTTCGCCGTGCTGCAGCCGATCATGTTCGTCCTGCTCTTCAGCCAGGTCTACGGCGGTGCCATCGCCGTCCAGGGCACCGACTACACGCAGTTCCTCATGGCGGGCATCTTCGCGCAGACCGTGGTCTTCGGCTCGACCTTCTCCGGTGCCGCCATGGCCCAAGACCTGAAGGAGGGCATCATCGACCGGTTCCGCACCCTGCCGATGAGCCCGTCGGCCGTGCTGATCGGTCGCACGAACAGCGACCTGGCGCTCAACACGATCTCGATGGTCATCATGATGCTCACCGGTCTCGCCGTCGGCTGGAGGGTCAACGCCTCACCTGCCTCGTTCGTGGGCGGGGTCGCCCTGCTGCTGCTGTTCAGCTACTCGTTCAGCTGGGTTATGGCCCTGCTCGGCATGAGCGTCAAGACGCCCGAGACCATCAACAACGCGTCGTTCATGATCCTGTTCCCGTTGACCTTCGTCTCGAACGCGTTCGTGCCGAGCGACACCCTGCCGACCGTGCTGAGGGTCTTCGCCGAGTGGAACCCGGTGTCGTCGCTCGTGCAGGCCGCCCGCACCTCGTTCGGCAACCTGGGTGACACCCCGGTGCCCGACATCTGGACGATGCAGCACCCCTACGCGACCGTCCTGCTCGGCATCACCGTGATGCTGGTGGTCTTCGTGCCGCTGTGCATCCGCAAGTTCCAGCGCATCAGCGCGAAGTAGCGGACGCCGGACGCCCGTCGCCTGCCGTTGGCGTCGCCCGTCCGCCGAGGAGGCGCGGGTCAGCCCGCGTGCCCGGCCGCCTCGCGCACGGCGGTGTCGAGTTCGCTCGTCGGCACCGTGAGGACGCTCCCGATCACGAGGCGCATGAGGGCCGGGACGTCCACGGCGTCGCGCTCGTACAACCACTGCAACTGCAGACCGTCCTGCACGGCGAGCACGACGCGGGCCGCCGACTCGGCGGTGTAGCCGTCGCGCAACCAACCGCGGGCTTGCGCGAGCCCGAGGTAGGCCGACGTCGACGAGACGATGCGCTCGTAGTAGTCGGCGTAGTAGCGGTGCGCCGGGTGGTCGGGCGAGGTGGCCTCGGCGGACGCCGTGATGAACAGCGAGATGACGACCGGCACGTCGACGTTGTACTCGGCGAGCGCGACGAGCTCGTCGACGCGCATGCCACCGTCGTCGTCGAAGTGGCGTCGCAGTCGTTCGTCGCGCCGCCGGAGCACGGCCATCAGCAGTTCGTCCTTGGTCGGGAAATAGTGCATGAGCGACTGGTGCGAGACGCCGCACCGCCGCGCGATCTCGCGCAGGGTGGCACCGTGGAACCCGACCTTGCCGAAGACCGGCAGGGCCGCGTCGAGGATCGCCTCGCGCTTGGCGATGCCCTTGCGGTAGCGACCGGGTTCGCGCACCGCAGCGACCGGCGGGACGTCGGTGACGTCGGCGCGGGTCGTGTCGGGCTCGGGGGCGTCCATCGGGGTCAGCCTAGGTCGTCCCCGCGCGGATGACGACGCCGCGGGACGCGGCGTCCGCACACGGTGCGTCGGCATAGAGTTCAGCGGTGCCGTGGTCGCTGCTGAGAACGCCTGCCTTCCGGGCCCTCTGGGTCGGGCGCCTGTTCTCGTGGGTGGGCAGCGGCTTCGCGCCCCTGGCCATCGTCTTCGCGGCGATCGACCTGGGGGCCGACGCCGTCGACCTCGGGCTCGTGGTCGTCGCCCGGTCGGTGCCCAACATCGCCCTGGTCCTGGTCGGCGGTGCCCTCGCGGACCGCTTCTCGAAACGCACCGTCGCGATCGCCTCGTCGTGGCTGTCGGCGGCGTCGCTCGTCGTCGCGGCCGCCCTGATGCTGACCCAGACCGAGACGTTGCCCACCCTCGCGGCGGTCGGCGCGGTGAGCGGCGCCGCAGCCGCCTTCTTCGGCCCTGCCACGAGCGCGCTGCTGCGCGAGACCGTCCCCGACGACCGGCTCCGGGACGCGACGGTGCTCAGCCGCGTCGGCATGAACGTCGGGTTGGTGATCGGCACGGCGGTGGGCGGGGCCGTCGTGGCGACCGCCGGATCGGGCGTCGCCCTGGCCGTCGGCGCGGTCGTCTTCGTGGTCGCGGCGGCCGTCTTCGTGGGGTTGCCCCGGGACGGTGCCCGCGCCTCCGGAGGGACGTCGGTGCTCGGGGACCTCGGCAGCGGACTCGGCTTCGTCTGGCGCACGCGCTGGCTCGTCTCGACCGCGGCGCTCGCGTTCACGTTCCAGTTCGCCTTCGCGGGCGGGGTCCAGGTGGTGGGTCCGCTCGTGGCCGACCAGTCGTTCGGACGTCTGCTCTGGGGTTTCGCGGGTGCCCTGCAGACCCTCGGCCTGATCGTCGGGGCGTACTGGGCCGGGGCCCTCCGCGGGCGGCTCCGGTTGTGGGCCGCCTGCCTCGGCGCCGCGGCGCTGGCCCTGCCGCTCGTGCTGCTGTCGTTCGCCTACGGCACCGACCCCGTGGTCTTCGACCCGCTGCACTGGTTCTTCTGGATCAGCCTCGGCCTCTTCGCCGCCAGCGTCGGGCTCGAGGTCTTCACGGTGCCGCTGGACGTGGTCGTCCAGCGGCAGGTGCCGGGGGCCTACCTGGGGCGCGTCTTCTCGTGCCTGACGCTGGCGTCGTTGGCGGGCGTGCCCGTCGGCGAGGTGGTGGTCGGACCGCTCACCCAGGTGATCGGCACCCCGGCCACCCTCGCCGCCCTGGCCGGCCTCGTGGTCGCCGTCGCGGTGGCCGTGGCGCTGAGCTCACGGGTGCGACGGATCGACGCCGGCCAGGAGGCGCGGGTCAGCTGAAGTCGCCGCGCTCGATCGCCTCGGCGTACTTGCGGACGTCCGGGCCGGGCTCGTAGTCGATGAAGCGGTCCTTGACGGCGTCGTTGATCGCCTTGAAGGACTCCTCCCACGACTCGCCCGAGTGGGCTGCGGCCGCGTCGCGGACGGCATCACGCAGCACGTTGTCGGCGTCGGTCAGGATCTTGTCACGCGCTTCGTCGTTCCAGCGCACGTCGTTCAGGTCGGCCATGGTGTTCTCCTCGTGGGGTGGGGCGGTGGTGGGTGGGGTGCGGCTGGTGCTACTTCTTCTTCGGGCTCAACGACGAACCCTTGTGGGCGGCCTTCGCCCCGCTCTTGTCGCTCTCGACGACGAAGTAGGGCTCGTCGTCCGAGGCCTTGAACTTCTGCCCGTCGAGCTGGAACTCCTCGACGCGCTTCTCCACGACCGTGCCGTGGGTCTCGCCCTGGGGGGTGTTCCAGGTGACGTGATCTCCCTTGCTGAACGACATCGCGCCTCCTTGGTGTGTCGATCCGTCCGTCGGCGTCCGGTGCCGCGCGGTGGTGGCGTGGACGGTACCCCGCCCGTGCCGACCCGTCACCCAGCGACGCGGGGTACAGGGCGCGGCGATCCGTGGTCGGGCGGGCGGCGGGCCGGACCGGTCAGACCGAGAAGCCGCCGTCGGCCTTGATCAGCTGGCCCGAGATCCAGCGCCCCTCGGGCGACAGCAGGAAGCGCACGACCGGGCCGAGGTCGGCGGGCGTGCCGAGACGGCCGGTCGGTTGCCGCTCGATGCCGCTCGCGCGGATCTCGTCGTCCATCCAGCCCGTGTCGATCGGCCCGGGGTTCAGGGCGTTCGACGAGACGCCGAGGTGCCCGAGCTCCCGGGCGGCCGCGATGACGAGCCGGTCGAGGGCGCCCTTGCTCGAGCCGTAGGGCAGGTTGTGCACGACGTGGTCACTCGTGAGGGCGACGATGCGGGCACCGTCGTCGAGGAGGTCGACCGGGGGCAGCTGCTCGGCGAACGCCTTGATCGCGAGCCACGCCGCCCGCACGTTGACGGCGTAGTGCGCGTCCCAGCTCTCGAGCGTCGTGTCGAGGATCGACGAGTCCACGCTGTGCGAGTGCGACAGCACGAGCGCCGTCACCGGCCCCAGGTCGTCGTTCACCGCCCCGAGGAGGCGCGCGGGGGTCGCGGGGTCCGCCAGATCCGCCGGGTACACGGCCACGCGCGCACCCGCGGCCTCGAGCTCGCCGACGAGCGACCCCACGTCGACGGCCTTGAGACCCCAGGGCATGGCGGCGTCGTAACCGTCCCAGGTGGTCAGGGCGAGGTCCCACCCGTCGGCGGCGAGCTCGTGGGCGACGCCGTTCGCGATCGAGTTCGTGCGGCCGGCACCGGTGAGCAGACAGATCTTCTTCGACATGCGGGTCTCCTTCGACATCCGCTCAGCTTGTCAGACCGGTCGGCGCCGGCGGGGTCACGCGAGAGGAATCAGCGCCCGCGGCGCGGTCGGCTGCGGCCCGTGCCGCGCTGCGGCCCTCGGCCCTTCGGCGGCGTGCGCTTCGGCTTCGCCCCGCGCGGGTCGGGAGCCGACCCCTTGCGGGCCGTGGCGGCCTGCTCGGGTTCGTCGCGCCTCCGCGATCGCGAGCTGCGGGCCGTCCGACCCCGCACGACGCCGATGAAGTCGTCGAGGTCGTCGGTGAGTTCGCCCTCGGGCCAGACGAGCGCGATCGTGGTCGGCGGCAGGTCGGCGACGTAGCGGTACGTCACCTCTTTGCGGGCGTGCAATCGCGCGAGGGACTGCGGCATGACGGCGACTCCGGCCCCGGTCGCGACGACGGCGACGGCATCGGCGAGCGAGAGGGACGGGTCGAGGTCGTGACGATGCTCGTCGTCGAACGCGGCGGCCTCGACCTCGTCCTCGAGGCCGGCCGCGGTGACGGCGTGGTCCTTGGGCACGACGACGACGGCTCGCTCGTCGTAGAGGCGGATGACCGACAACCCCTCGACCTCGATCGGCAGACGGGCCAGGACCATGTCGACCCGGTCGTCGCCCCGGGCGTCGTCGAGGGCGGGCACCGCGTCCGCGTCGGCGAGCGGCACGAAGGCCAGCGGGGTCTCGGGACGGCGTTCCTCCCAGAGCCTCGACCACTTCGACAGGGTGACGCCGGGCACGACCCCGATGCGGAACGGGGTGCGGGCCGGCTCGGTCGTCATGGGTCGAGGGTATCGGCCCGGTACCCTGGGCAGATGACCTCCGACGCGCCGTCCGGCAAGCAGCCGCAGACCCTCAAGCCCTTCACGGCCGCCAAGAAGCTCGGGGTGTACCTGCCGGCCACGCCCGCCGAGTTCCAGGCCGCCCCCGTCACGCGCGAGGCCTTCGCCGAGCTCAGCACGAACCCGCCCGAGTGGCTGTCCGAGCTGCGCCGCACCGGTCCCCACCCGCGACCCGTCGTCGCCCAGAAGCTCGGCATCTCGACCTCCGGCCTCGCCCGGGCCGGCGTCGACGACGTCATGACCACCGACGAGATCCACGCCCTGCTCGACGAGATGCCCGACTGGCTCCGCACCGAACGCGGCATCCACGCCGACGTGCGCGAAGAAGAACTGCGCGTGAAAGAGCGCAACGCCGGCCGCGAGGTGCTCCGCAAAGAGCGCGAGGCGAAAGAAGCCGCCGAAGGGCACTGACCCCCGCCCTGCGCTACCGTCGGCGACATGTCCTTCAACGACGACGCGCGCCTCGACGGCAGCAAGGTCAAGCGACGCGGTCGCGGTCGCACGGTGGGTGTCGCCGGCATCGGCATCGTCGGCCTGATCGCCGTCTTCCTCATCAGTCAGGTCACCGGCGTCGACGTCTCGGGGTTGCTCGGCGGCGGGACGGCCGGCGGAGGCGCCCAGCCGGTCAGCGAGGGCGACCTGTCGTCCGAGTGCACCACCGGCGCGCAGGCCAACGACAGCGTGGACTGCCGCATGGTCGGCGCGGCCGACTCGCTCGACGCGTACTGGGCCGCCGAGGCCCCGGCACTCGGTGTCACCGACTACCGCACCCCCGACTTCTTCCTCTTCAGCGGCTCGACCGACACCGGCTGCGGTGGGGCGACGAGCGCCACGGGCCCGTTCTACTGCCCACCCGACGAGGCCCTCTTCGTCGACACCGACTTCTTCGAGCAGCTCCGGTCGCAGTTCGGCGCCAGCGGCGGCCCCCTCGCGCAGATGTACGTCGTCGGCCACGAGTGGGGCCACCACGTCCAGCAGCTGACCGGCGCCTTCGACCGCGCCGACCGCAGCGGCACCGGCCCGGGCTCCGACACCATCCGGCTCGAGGTCCAGGCCGACTGCTACGCCGGGGCCTGGGTCGGCGCGGCGTCCACCGTGCAGGACGCGAACGGCACCACGTTCCTCGAGCCCGTGACCGACCAGCAGGTCGCCGACGCGCTCGACGCGGCGGCCGCGGTGGGCGACGACCGCATCCAGTCCGCCGGCGGCGGCCAGGTCGATCCCGACACCTGGACGCACGGCTCGGCCGAGCAGCGCCAGAAGTGGTTCGAGACCGGGCGCAGCCAGGGCGCGACGGCCTGCGACACCTTCTCGGTGCCGACCGACCAGCTCTGACGACGAGGCCGACCCGCGCCTCCTGACGGTCGACGCCGCCACCGCGGCACGGTGCGTCCAGGCAACTCGAAGCGCGCTTCCGGGCGAGGGCGGCCCGGAGGGCGCACACTTCACTCACCCTCGCGACGGCACAGGCGCCGCCGCGACGACAGCAGTGGAGGCACGTCATGGCACGACCGGGCAAGGCCATCGAGTTCGACGGGTACGGAGACGTCTCGCAGCTCCACTTCGTCGAGCAGCCGTTGCCGACACCGGCCGACGACGAGGTCGTCGTCGAGGTGATCTGCGCGGGCCTCAACCACATCGAGAACTTCATCCGGCAGGGAGACTTCGTCGACCGGCTGCCCCTCGACTTCCCGGCCCGTGAGGGCTCGTGCTTCGCGGGCATCGTGAAGAAGCGCGGTGCCGCGGTGCGCAACTTCTCGGTCGGCGCCGAGGTGATCGGTCACGCGGTCGGGGGCGGCGCGCACGCCACCTACATCGCCGTGCCGGCGAGCGCCGTCGTGCCCAAGCCGCAGCACGTCCCGTGGGAGGTCGCCGGAGGGCTCTACCTGGCGGGAGCCACCGCGTACGACACCGTCCGCAGCCTGCACCTCGGGCCGGACGACGTCGTCGTGATCACGGCCGCGGCGGGTGGCGTGGGCCACATCGAGTGCCAGCTCGCCCTGCAGCTCGGCGCCAAGGTGATCGGCACCTGCAGCCCGGGCAACCACGACTACCTGCGCTCGATCGGCGTCGTGCCCGTCGACTACGGCGAGGGCCTGCGCGAGCGCATCGACAAGGCCGCGGGCACCGACCGCCACGTGACGGCGTTCATCGACAACTTCGGCGGGGACAACCCGGCCCTCAGCGCCGACCTCGGCGTCCTGCCGGCGCGGTTCAGTTCGAGCGAGGACCGCCTCGAGCGCGAGATCCGCTTCATCGGCGCCGAGCGCGACGACACCGAACCCGCGATGATCCTCTCGGCCCTCGCGAAGCTCATCGCCGAGAACAAGCTGCGCGTGCTCGTCTCGGGCTTCTACCCGTTCGACTACATCGCCCAGGCGTTCGAGGACCTCGCCGAGCAGCACTCGCGCGGCAAGGTCGTCGTGGGCATGCAGCCGGTCGAGACCGGTGCACGCTCGCACTGGTACCTGTCGGGCAAGGCGCGGGCGGTCGCCGAGTCGCTCGGCTGAGCCTCCCGCCCGGCGGGCGAGGCGGGCGGGCTCAGGAGGCGCGCACCACCGGACCCGCCGACGTCACCGGGGCAGCCGGAGGAGCGCTCCCGGAGCCCTGACCGTCGCCGCCGCCACGTCCATGGCCCGCCCGAGGGCGGCCGCCCAGTCGACCGAACCGGGCCCGCGCCGCTCGGCGAGCAACGAGGCGACGATCGACGCGAAGGTCGCGTCGCCCGCACCCATCGTGTCGACGACCTCGCCGTCGGCGTCCGAGATGCCGCGGGTGAGCGAGGTGCCCGCCGTGTCGCCGGCCGACGGGGCCAGCACCAGACCCGCCCCGGCCGAGCCGCGGGTCGCGAGCACTCCCCCGGTGCCCGCCGCGAGCAGCGCCTCCTCCCAGTCGTCGAGCGAGCGCCCGGCGACGAGTTCGGCGTCGTCGTCACCGATCTTGACGAGCAGGGCCGAGGCCGCGACCCGCTCGAAGCCGGCGGCGAAGTCGGCGATCTGCGCGGCCCCGCCGGGCAGGAACCCCGGCCGCGGGTTCGGGTCGACGACGAGCCGCACGGGGTCGGTGCCGACCGCGCGCAGCAAGCGATCGGTCAGCGGGGCGTCGTCGAACGGGTACGAACTGACGGCGACCACGCGGGCGGCGTCGAGCACGGCCCGCTGCTCGGGCGAGAAGTCGAGACCGCGGGCGACGGCGGCGTCGGTGAAGACGTAGGTCGGCTCGCCGGCCACCCGCAGCGAGACCGCCCGGCCGGTGCCGAGGGGGTTGATCGTCGGGACGAGCTCGACGCCGTGCTCGGCGAGGAACGACCGGATGGCCTCGCCGTCGGCGTCGTCCCCGATCGAGGCGAGCAGGGTCGTGGGCACGCCGAGGCGCGACAGCCCGACGGCGACGTTGAGGCCGGCCCCGCCGACGTGGTCGGTCGAGCCCTCGTCGGTGCGGAGCTCGTCGATGAGGGCGTCGCCGAGAACGGCGACCCGACCGTCGGTGGTGTCCATGGGGGTGCCTTTCGTCAGCGTGCCGGCAGCCACCCTATTCCGGCACGCGGTCGGGCCGCACTCCCCCGCTACGCTGGCCGACGTGACCGATTACGCACTGGCCGTCGACGTGGGCGGAACGAAGGTCGAGGCGGCGCTGGTCGCCTCCGACGGAGCCCTCCTCGACGGAAGTCGCGACCGACGCCCCACCGGTGCCGGGTCGACGTCCGACGAACTCGCCGAGGCGGTCCGCGCGGTCGTCGCGCACGCCCTCGACGCCCTGCCCGACGGTGACGCCCTCGTCGGGGCGGGCATCGGCAGCGCCGGGCCCGTCGACCTCGTGCACGGCACCGTCTCGCCGATCAACCTGCACGCCTGGCGCGGCTATCCGCTGCGCGAGCAGGTGGCGGCCCTGGCGGCGTCGACCCTGCCCGACGCGGCCCCGGTCACCCTGCGGCTCGACGGCGTCAGCCTCGCCCTCGCCGAGCACTGGGTGGGTGCCACGCAGGGGGCGGACAACGCCCTCGCGATCACCGTCTCGACCGGCGTCGGCGGCGGCCTGATCGTCAACGGCCGGCTGCTCTCGGGAGGCACGGGCAACGCCGGTCACATCAGCCAGATCCAGATCGCGGACCGCCCCGAGGGCGAGAGCGCCTGGGCCGCCACGCTCGAGGTCATCGCCTCGGGCCCGAACGTCGTCGCCTGGGCCCGGGAACGAGGCTGGACGGGCGAGCGCGGCGAGGACCTCGCCGCCGGCTACGTCGCCGGGGACGCGATCGCCGTCGCGGCGGTGCGTCGCTCCGCGAACGCCGTGGGCGAGGCGATCTCGTCGGTCACGACCCTCCTCGACCTCGACGTGGTCGCCATCGGCGGCGGCTTCTCGCGCGTCAGCGACGACTACCTCGACCTCGTCCGGGCCGCGGTCCAGGAGGCGCCGGTCAACGAGTACGCCCGTCGCGTCCGGGTCGTCCGCTCCGGGTTGAGCGACGAGAGCCCCTTGGTCGGGGCCGCCGCGCTCGTCTGGCAGGCCGAGCTGCTCGGCTGAGCCGCGCCTCCTCGGGTCGACGACCCGCGCCTCCTCCGGTCCGCCGCTTCTCTGAGAGCCGGTGTCGGAGGTGCCGCCTAGGCTGGGTTGCATCCCACAACGTCGTCGGAATCCGTCGCGCCCGCGGGGCGCGCACCACCACCGCACCACCACTCGCAGAGAGGTCATCTCATGCCCACCACCGTCCCCGTCCTGCTCACGCCGTCCGCCGGCGCCCCCTTCGAGCACTCCACCGTCGAACTGCGCGACGTCGGCCCGAACGACGTCCAGATCGACATCGCGTTCGCCGGCATCTGCCACAGCGACATCCACCAGGCCCGCGAAGAATGGGGCAAGGCCATCTTCCCGATGGTGCCCGGCCACGAGATCGCCGGCATCGTCACCGAGGTCGGCTCCGACGTCACGAAGCACAAGGTCGGCGACCGCGTCGGCATCGGCTGCTTCGTCGACAGCTGCCGCGAGTGCGAGAACTGCCTCGCGGGCGAACAGCAGTTCTGCGTCAAGGGCAACGTCGCGACCTACAACGGTCGCCAGTACTCGGGCGAGCCCACCTACGGCGGCTACGCCAAGCAGATCGTCGCCGACGAGAACTACGTGCTGTCGATCCCCGAGGGCATCTCGCTCGACGAGGCCGCGCCGCTGCTCTGCGCCGGCATCACCACCTACTCGCCGCTGAAGCACTGGGGCGCGGGCCCCGGCAAGAAGGTCGCGGTCGTCGGCATGGGTGGGCTCGGCCACATGGCCGTCAAGATCGCCCACGCGCTGGGCGCCGAGGTCACCGTCATCAGCCAGACCCTGTCCAAGCAGGAGGACGGCCTGAAGCTCGGTGCCGACCACTACTACGCCTCGAGCGACCCCGAGACGTTCACGCAGCTGCGCAGCTCGTTCGACCTGATCATCAACACGATCTCGGCCGACATGGACATCGACGCCTACGCCCGCACCCTGCGCCTGAACGGCACCATGGTGTTCGTCGGCCTGCCCGAGAACCCGCAGTCGTTCAGCGCCGGCTCGCTGATCGGTGGCCGTCGCAGCCTCGCCGGCTCGAACATCGGCGGCATCCCCGAGACGCAAGAGATGCTGGACTTCTGCGCCGAGCACCACATCGGAGCCGAGATCGAGACGATCGGCGCCGACGAGGTCGATGAGGCCTACGAGCGCGTCGTCGCCAGCAAGGTCCGCTACCGCTTCGTGATCGACACCGCGACCATCTAGCACCCACCTGCACGCACGAAGGCCCCCTCCCATCACGGGAGGGGGCCTTCGTCGTCGTGGTGCGGGGCGCTGCCGGACGGCTCCGGCGCTACCCGGCGGGGGTGTTGAACCGGCGCAGCCAGCCGGCGAACTCGGCGAGCTCGTCGTCGGACCAGCCCTCGACGTGGTTGCGGAACACGGCGCGGTTCTCGTGGCGCACCTCGAGCATGCGGCTCTCGGCGCGCTCGGTGCTGCGCAGGGTCATGACCCGACCGTCGGCCGCGTCGGGCACCACGTCGACGAACCCGGCCTCGCGCAGCAGCGTGACCTGCCGGCTGACCGCGCTCTTGTCCATCGCCATCGCCTTGACGATGTCGCCGGCGCTGCACGGCTGGTGCTTCATCACGTAGCGCAGCACGTAGAAGGCCGTGGGCGGCACGTCCGGGTCGAAGCGCGACGCTGCCGCGGCGATGGTGCGCTTGGCCTCGACCATCATCGAGCCGATCTCGTCGACCACGCCGGCCATGAGGCCCTCGCGCCCGTCGTCGTCGGGACCCGGGAGGTGGGGTGCGGCCTGCCCCGCAGCCCCGAGGAGGTGCGGTGCGGCCTGGTCGGCAGGGTCGCCCCCGAGGGGCGCGGCGCGTCGAGCACCGCACCCTCGGGCTGGCCGTCAACGGTCGGCTGCGACATCTTTCTCCTCGACCAGGGACGAGAACACCGGGCTCTCGGCCAGTTCGTCGGCGGGCACCGGGTGCCCTGCCACCTCGGCGGCGCCCGTCGCGATGATCGTGTCGATGGTACCGGTGGCGGTAGTCGTGTGGCCGTGGTGACGGCGCTGGCCCTCGGCGGGACCGCGGCCCTCGTCGATCGGCGAGACCGGTGCCGGCGTCGACTCCGTCGCCGGGGCGCTCGACACGGCGGGGGCCAGGCCGGCCGTGGCCGCGGCTCCCTTGGCGGCCGGGGACGCGGCGTTCGCGTCGACCGGAGCCGCGCCTCCGTCGTGCTCGACCGAGGCCGAGGCCGAGGCAGCGCCGTCCGCCGGGTCGTCCGTCTTCGCCGCCGCACGCTGGAGGCCGGTCTTGGTGCCGAGCTCGACGTTGGGCAGCAGGCAGACGAACACGATGGTGATGATCGCCAGCGGCGCCGCGATGAGGAACACGTCGGCGACGCCCTGACCGTAGGCCGATTCGATGATGGTCCGGATCGGGCCGGGCACGGTGCTGAGGTCGGGGATGCTCGTCGAGCCGCCGCTGCCGAGCGCGCTGGGGTCGACCCCGGCGTCGGTGAGGCCGTCGGTGATGTAGCCCGAGACCTTGGTGCCGAGGACGGCGCCCATGACCGAGACGCCGATCGTGCCGCCGAGGCTGCGGAAGAACGCGACGCTCGACGAGGCGGCACCGACGACGCTGACGTCGACCGAGTTCTGCACGACGAGGACGAGGTTCTGCATGACCATGCCGATGCCGAGCCCCATCATGGCCATGAAGACCGAGACGATGGCGAAGTTCGTGTCGTACTCGATGGTCGACATGAGGAAGAGGCCGGCGGCGAGCAGGATCGACCCGACGATCATGTAGGGCTTCCACTTGCCGTACTTCGAGATGAGCGCACCGGCGACCATCGACGAGATCAGCAGGCCGAGCACCATCGGCAGGGTCAGGATGCCCGCCATGGTCGGCGACTGGCCGCGCGCGAGCTGCATGTACTGGCCGAGGAACACGCTGGTGCCGAACATGGCGACGCCGACGCTGAGCGAGGCGATCACCGCGAAGGTGAAGGTGCGGTTCGTGAAGAGCGTCAGGGGGATGATCGGCTCCTTCGAGCGGAACTCCACGACGACGGCGAGCGCGAGCAGGACGGCCGCGCCGACGCCCATCAGCCAGCTGGTGGTCGAGTTCCAGTCGAACTGCTTGCCGCCGAGCGACACCCAGACGAGCAGCAGCGAGACGCCGCCGGCGATCAGGCCCGCGCCCCAGTAGTCGACGACGACGGCCTTCTTGGGCTTCGGGGGCAGGTGCAGGGTGCGCTGGATGACGATGAGCGCGGCGACGCCGACGGGCACGCCGACGAAGAAGTTCCAGCGCCAGCCGATCGAGTCGGTGAGCACGCCGCCGAGCAGCGGCCCGCCGATGGTGCCGACGCTCATCACGGCGCCGAGGTAGCCCATGTAGCGGCCGCGCTCACGCGGGCTGATGATGTCGCTCATGACGACCTGCACCAGCGCGGTGAGGCCACCGGCGCCGAGCCCCTGGAAGACGCGGAAGGTGATCAGCGTCGCGGTGTTCTGCGAGAAACCTGCGGCGACGGAGGCGAGCACGAACAGCACGAGGGCGACCTGCAGCAGCACCTTGCGGTTCGTCAGGTCGCTGAACTTGCCCCACAGCGGGGTGCTGACGGTGGTGGCCAGCAGGGTCGCGGTGATGACCCAGGTGTACGAGGTCTGGCTGCCGTTGAGGTCGCTGACGATGCGCGGCAGCGAGGTCGACACGACGGTCGACGAGAGGATCGCCACGAGCATGCCCATCAACAGGCCCGACAGGGCCGTGAGGACTTCGCGGTGGCTCATGCCGGGCGCTTCGCCCGGTTCGTGGGGTGCCGCGGGCTTCGTGCCCGCGGCGGTCGTGGTCTGCGACAAGGTGCGCTCCGGTGGTTCGAGATGGTGAGGACTGACCGCCGTTGGCCGGGTCCGTTGGTTGCAGAATGTCAACCATACGCTTTCGTTGACGATCCGCAACCATTTGAGTGCAGTTGCTGCACATTTCTCTCGAACGCCCGCGCGAGGGGGCTCCCGACCGAGGACGCGCAGGAGGCGCGGTGCGAGTCGTCCTCGCACCGCGCCTCCTGCGCGTCCCGCCTCGCCCGTGAGCGCTAGCGGACCTCTTCGGGCCGCTTCTGGCGGAACATCTCGGCCGGTTGGTGGTCACCGTTCCAGACCTGGGTGATGCCCCAGACGACGGCCATGAGCGGCACGGCGATGACGGCCCCGACGACGCCGCCGAGGATCGTGCCGGCGGTCAGGGCGACGAGGATGACGAGGCCGTGGAGCTGCAACGTGCGGCCCATCAGCACCGGCTGCAGGAAGTTGCCCTCGAGCTGGTTCACGACGACCACGATGCCGACGACGATCAGCGCCTGGACGGGGCCGAGTGCGACGAGGGCGACGAGCGCCGCGAGGATGCCCGCGGCCGTGGCGCCCACGAGGGGGATGAACGCCGTCAGGAACACGATGACCGCGAGCGGCAGGGCCAGCGGCACGCCGACGATCCAGAGGCCGACGCCGATCCCGATGGCGTCGACGGCGGCGACCGTCGCCGTGCCGCGCACGTAGCCGCCGAGGGTGGTGACCGTCTTGTCGCCGATGCGACGGGCGCGGGCGTAGTTCTCACCCTTGAACGGGCGCAGCAGGAACTCCCAGATCGCCGGGCCGTCCTTGAGGAAGAAGAACAGCACGACGATCATCAGCACGAGGCCCGTCGCGAAGCTGCCCACGGCCGAGGCGCCGGCGAGTGCGCCCGAACCGAACTGCGAGCTCGTCACGAAGTCGACGGCCGTGTTGCGGACGTCGTCGATCTGCTGGTCGCTGATCGAGAACGGAAGGGTCGTGACCCAGTCCTGCAGCTTGTTGAAGCCCGAGGTGGCCGAGTCGGCGAGCGAGCTGGCCTGGCTCTCGACGGCCCAGACGATCAGCCAGGCGACGAGCCCGAGGATGATCAACACGGCGAAGAGGCAGATCAGGGTCGCGAGCACCGAGGGCACCTTGTGGCGCCGCAGGAAGGCGACGACCGGCAGCATGGCCGAGGCGAAGATCAGCGCGAGCAGCACCGGCAGGGTGACGAGGCTCAGGCTGAGGAAGACGTAGATGACGCCGATCGCGACGACGAGCACCGCGATGATCTGCACGGCGCGCGTCGCGAGCGTGCCGAACGCGTCGGCCCAGAGGGAGTGCCGGACCGCGGCGTCCTGCTTGGCCACCTCGGCTTCTTGGCTGCGGAAGAGTGCCACGGTGTCGTCCTCGTTTCTGGGGGTGCGGGGGTCGAGAGGGGCGCCGGGGAGGGCACGGCCGGACACGGCCGCGTGCCGGTGCGCCGACGGAGGCGTCGGGGGTGATCGGCCCGACTAGGACAGCCAACCCCGTCACGAGAATATCGGGCCGGATCGGTGCCCCCGCGACCCGACGCGCGCCTAGCGTGGGAGGCATGCCGACCTCCGTCCTCGTCGTGTCCGACACCCACGTGCCGCAGAAGGCCAAGGCCGTTCCGGGTGCCGTGTGGACCGCGGTCGAGAGGGCCGACGTCGTCGTGCACGCGGGCGACTGGACCGGCGAACCGCTGCTCGACGAGTTCGAGGCCCGCGCGCGCCTCCTGATCGGGGTCTGGGGCAACAACGACGGCGACGCGCTGCGCGCCCGGTTGCCCGAGGTGGCCCGCACGACGATCGAGGGCGTGCGCCTCGCCGTGGTGCACCAGACGGGAGCCAAGGAGGCGCGCGAGCGACGCATGGACCGTGACTTCCCCGAGACCGACCTGCTGCTGTTCGGGCACAGCCACATCCCGTGGGACACGACGACCCCTGCGGGCCTGCGCCTGCTGAACCCGGGGTCGCCCACGGACCGCCGTCGCCAGCCGCACGCCACCTACCTCACGCTGACCCTCGACGCGGGCGAGGTGCGCGACGTGGTGCTGCACGAGCTGCCCGTGGCCGCCCGGGACCGCACGGGGGTGCTCCCGCACCCCCGCATGACGACCTAGCCGGCCGGCGTCTCGGCCGGGGCCGACTCGGCAGGAGCCGACTCGGTCGGGGTCGGCGCCGGGCTGGCCGTACCCGACTCGGTGTAGCTGTTGCCGGCCGCCGTCACGACGAAGCTGCGGAACTCCTGCACCGTGAACGGACGGCTGCCGTCGTACTTCTGCCCGTTGACGAGGACCGTCGGCGTGCCCGTGAGGGCGTCGAGGTCGCTGTTCGGCAAGGGACCGTCGATGGCCCGCTGGGTCGCCGCCGTCACCCACGAACCGAACTCGTCGTCGTCGATGCACCTGGTGATGTCGCTCGCCTTCGTCACCCCGTCGACGCCGGTCGCGATGTCGGCGAGCTGCGAGTCGTCGAGACCGCGCGTGCCCTCTTCGGGTTGCTGCTCGAACATCGCGGTGTTGAAGTCGAAGAACGAGTTCGGCGAGTAGTTCGCCACGCAGGCCGCCGCGTTGGCCGCCCGGTTGCTGTACTTCGTGCCGAGGGACTGGTTCGTGAGGATGGCGACCGGGTGGTACTCGACCGTCGCCGCCCCCGACTCGACGAGGCCGCTGATGTAGTCGTTGTTCGCCTGCTCGAACTCGCCGCAGATGGGGCAGAGGTAGTCGAGGTAGACGACGATGTCGACCGTGTCGCTCGACGCCGTGGACGCCGACGCCGTGGGCTCGTCGTCGGGGCCGAGGGCCCCGGTCTGCACGGCCTCGAAGCCCTGGCCGATCTTGATGCCGTCGCTGGCCATGTTGGCGGGGCCGGGGCCGGCCGGGCGGATGCTGTTCGTGATGACCAGCACGACGCCGACGACGATCGCGATCACCACGAGGGCGAGACCGCCCTGCAGCGCCCACTTGCCCGCGCGCTGGCGCCGCTTCTGCTTCTGGCGCGCCAGCTGGGCCTTCTGGCGGGCCGCCGCGCGCCGCTGGTTCTTGGTCAACGACGAGTCGTCGGGATTCAGGTCAGTCATGGGGCTCCGGTGCGCGACGGCCTCGCATGGTCGCGTCGAGCGGGTGGTGGGGACGGTCGCCACGAGTCGTGGCCACGAAACATGGTACGAGGCGAGCCTGGCAGAAGTCCGCCAGGCGCGGGCGAGAGCGGGTGGAGAAGAGGCGCTCCCGTGGCGATCCGAGAGATTTTCATGGCATGCTGATCGGTGGTGGTCACCGCAGACCTCTGAGGTTGATCACCGTCCATTCACAACGGATCGTCCGGCACGTACCTGCCGGTGAAGGAGAAGATCATGGCGTCAGTCACGTTCAGCAAGGCAACTCGTCTCTACCCCGGCAGCACCCGCGCCGCGGTCGACGGCATCGACCTCGAGGTCGCCGACGGCGAGTTCCTCGTGCTCGTCGGCCCCTCCGGTTGCGGCAAGTCGACCACCCTGCGCATGCTCGCAGGCCTCGAAGAGGTCAACTCGGGTGACATCTACATCGGCGACCGCAACGTCACCGACGTCCCGCCGAAGGACCGCGACATCGCGATGGTCTTCCAGAACTACGCGCTCTACCCGCACATGACGGTCGCCGAGAACATGGGCTTCGCCCTGAAGATCGCCGGCGTCGGCAAAGAAGAGCGGGCCACCCGCGTCCTCGAGGCCGCCAAGCTGCTCGACCTCGAGCCCTACCTCTCGCGCAAGCCCAAGGCCCTCTCGGGTGGTCAGCGTCAGCGCGTCGCCATGGGCCGCGCCATCGTGCGTCAGCCCCAGGTGTTCCTCATGGACGAGCCGCTGTCGAACCTCGACGCCAAGCTGCGCGTGCAGACCCGCACCCAGATCGCGTCGCTGCAGCGCCGACTGGGCGTCACCACGGTCTACGTCACGCACGACCAGACCGAGGCGCTCACCATGGGCGACCGCATCGCCGTGCTGAAGGACGGCGTCCTGCAGCAGGTCGGCACGCCGCGCGACCTGTACGAGAAGCCGCAGAACGTCTTCGTCGCCGGCTTCATCGGCTCGCCCGCCATGAACCTGCTGCCCGCCGACGTCGTCGACGGTGGCATCCAGTTCGGCACCGCCGTCACCGCGGTCGACCGCGACACCGTCGGCCAGGCCAACGGCAAGAGCGTGACCGTGGGCGTGCGTCCCGAGGACGTCGTGGTCAACACGACCGGCGAGGGCCTCGCGGTCACCGTCGACGTCGTCGAAGAGCTCGGCGCCGACGGGTACCTCTACGGCCACACCGAGGTCGACGGCAACCGCGTCGACGTCGTCGTCCGCGTCGACGGTCGCAACCACCCCAAGCTGGGCGAGACGATCTACGTCACCCCGCAGGCGCACCACGTGCACGTCTTCGACACCGAGAGCGGCGAGCGCCTCGGCGACAAGGCCGTCGTCAGCGCGTAGCACCCCGTCGGGTCGGCCCGTCGAGTCCGCTCGGAGCACTCCTCCGATCGACCCGGCGGGCCGTCCCGCGTTCCGGCCCCGCGCCTCCCGAACCTCCCCCGCCGCCTCGCCTCAGGCGGCGCTCCCCCGCACGAGAGGCCCTCATGCCCGACTCCCTCAACATCACCTCGGCCACGGCCGACCCGGCGCTGCTCGACCTGCCCTGGGCCCTCCCGCTCGAGGAGTGGCCCGACGAGGCCATCGCGACCCTGCCCAAGGGCATCTCGCGCCACCTCGTCCGGTTCGCGCACCTCAGCGGCTTCGTCATCGCCATCAAGGAGACGTCGGGCGAGATGGCCCGCGGCGAGTACGAGATGCTGCGCACGCTGCAGCGCATGGACATCCCGTGCGTCGACCCGCTCGCGGTCATCACCAACCGCCAGGACGCCGACGGGTCGCCCCTGAACCCGGTGCTCGTCACACGGCACCTGAAGTTCTCGCTCCCCTACCGGGCGCTGTACTCGCAGACGTTGCGCCCCGACACGGCTCGTCGCCTCGTCGACGCGCTCGCCCTCCTGCTCGTCCGGCTGCACATCATCGGCTTCTACTGGGGCGACGTGTCGTTGTCGAACACGCTGTTCCGCCGGGACGCCGGTGCGTTCGCGGCGTACCTCGTCGACGCCGAGACGGGCAAGCTCTACCCGGGCGGCCTCTCGAACGGGCAGCGCGAGAACGACCTCGAGGTCGCCCGCGTCAACATCGCCGGCGAACTGCTCGACCTCGAGGCCGGGGGTCGCCTCGACGACAACCTGGACCCGGTCGACGTGAGCAACGGCATCGTCGCCGCGTACCGCAGCCTCTGGACCGAACTGACCGGGGCCGAGACCTTCGACAGCTCGGAGCGTTGGCGCATCAACGACCGCGTCGAGCGCCTGAACGACCTCGGCTTCGACATCGAAGAACTGGCCATCAAGACGGCCGAGGGCGGCAGCCAGGTCAAGATCCAGCCCAAGGTCGTGGATGCCGGGCACCACTCGCGCCGCCTGCTCCGACTCACCGGCCTCGACGTCGAAGAGAACCAGGCCCGTCGACTGTTGAACGACCTCGACGCGTACCGCATGCGCACCGACCAGTCGGACTCTGACGAAGAGATGATCGCCCACGAGTGGGCCTCGCGCGTCTTCGAGCCCGTCGTGCGCTCGATCCCCCGCGACCTGCGCGGACGGCTCGAACCCGCCGAGGTCTTCCACCAGCTGCTCGAGCACCGCTGGTACCAGTCGCAGGCCGAGAACCGCGACGTGCCGATCGCCGAGGCCCTCACCTCGTACATCAACGACGTGCTGCGCCACCGTCGCGACGAGCAGATGGTGATCGAGCCCGCGACCGAGTCCCTCACGCTGCCCGAGGCCGCCCAGCTCGAGGCCGACGAGGCCGACGCCGACGAGGACTGGCGCAGCAAGGTCTGAGAACGCAGGAGGCGCGGGCCGGCGACCAGCCGACCCGCGCCTCCTCGAGGCCCCGCGTCTCGCGGGCGCCTGCGCTACTTCTTCTTGCGCTCGGCGCGGAGCTTCGAGATCTCGTACAACGTGACCGAGGCCGCGATGCCGGCGTTCAACGATTCGACGGCACCCGTGATCGGCACCGACACGATCGCGTCGCAGGTCTCGGCGACGATGCGCGACAGGCCCTTGCCCTCGCTGCCGACGACGACCACGATCGGGCGGTCGGCGAGCTCCAGCCCCGGCAGCATGACGTCGCCGTCACCGTCGAGGCCCACGACGAACACGCCCTGCTCCTTGAACGACTTGAGGGTCTGGGTCAGGTTCGACGCCATCGCGACGGGGATGCGCGCGGCCGCACCGGCCGAGGTCTTCCAGGCCGACGCCGTCAGGCCGACCGAACGACGCTGCGGGACGATGACGCCCTGCCCGCCGAACGCGGCCACCGAGCGGATGATCGCTCCGAGGTTGCGCGGGTCGGTGATGCCGTCGAGCGCGACGAAGAGCGGCTTCTGCTGGCGCTTGACCGCGGCCTCGAGCATGTCGACGGGGTGCGCGTACTCGTACGGCGGCACCTTGAGCGCGACGCCCTGGTGCACGGAGTCGTGCCCGGTGATGCGGTCGAGCTCGGGGCGCATGACCTCGAGGATCGGTAGGCCGCGGCGGGTGGCGAGCTGCAGGATCTCTTTCGTGCGCTCGTCCATCTCGATGCGGGCCGCGATGTAGAGCGTCGTGGCGGGGATGCGCGTCCGCAGGGCCTCGACGACGGAGTTGCGACCGGTCACCATCTCGTGGTCGTCGGCCGACTTGGGGCGACGACGGGGGGCGTCCGGTCCGCCTCGACCGGCGATCGGCGACCCGGCACGGGGACCGGCTCCGCCACGACCACGGGCCGCCTCGAGTCGCTCGCGCGCCGCCTTGGCCTTGCCCGCGGGGTGGTACGGGCGGTCCTCCGCCGCGGGGGTGGGCTTCTTGCCCTCGAGCGCCTGGCGCCCCTGGCCGCCGCTGCCGACCTGCTTGCCCTTGCTGCCCTGACGCACGGCACTGCTGCCGGGACGGCCCTTGCGTGCTCCGCTGGTGTTCTTCACTGTTCGAGGCTCCAATGCGACCCGCTGGGGGTGTCTTCGATGGTGATGCCGGCGCCCGTCAGGACGCCTCTGATCTCGTCGGCCCGCGAGAAGTCGCGATCGGCCCGGGCTTGCTGGCGTTCGGCCAAGAGTACGTCGACGAGCGTGCCGAGCGCGCGGTGCGCGTCGACCTCGTCACCGGCGCGCCACTCGGGCGCCGTCGGGTCGATGCCGAGCACGGCCACCATGGCGGCCACGTGCTGCCAGGAGCGCGCGGCGGTGTCGAGGTCGCCGTCGTCGAGGGCCACGTTGCCGGCGCGCACCGTGTCGTGCAGCACGGCCACGGCCTGGGGGACGTTGAGGTCGTCGTCCATCGCCTCGCCGAACTCGTCGGGCACGACGCGGGCACCGACCCCGGCGAAGCGCGTGTCGGCGAGGCGACGCTGAGCCCGTTCGAGGAACGTCTCGACGCGGTCGAGGGCTGCCTCGGCCTCGAGCAGCGCGCCCTCGTGGTAGTCGATGGTCGACCGGTAGTGCGCGGCGCTGAAGAAGTAGCGGACGACGACGGGACGGGCCTGCGCCAGGAAGTCGGCGGCGAAGATGGAGTTGCCGAGGGACTTCGACATCTTCTGGCCCTCGACGGCGACGAGGCCGTTGTGCATCCAGTACGAGGCGAAGCCCATGCCGGCCGCGGTCGACTGCGCCAGCTCGTTCTCGTGGTGCGGGAACCGCAGGTCGAGCCCGCCGCCGTGGATGTCGAACGCCTCGCCGAGGTAGCGGGCCGACATCGCCGAGCACTCGATGTGCCAGCCGGGTCGCCCTTCACCCCAGGGCGAGGCCCACGAGGCGGACTCGGGCTCGTCGGCCTTGTGGCCCTTCCAGAGGGCGAAGTCGCGGGAGTCGCGCTTGCCCCGCGGGTCGGCGTCGGCCGCGGGTGCCATGTCGTCGATCGACTGGTTGGTCAGGGCACCGTACGTCGGCCAGGCGGCGGTGTCGAAGTAGACGTCGCCCGAGCCGTCCGGGGCGACGTAGGCGTGCCCCTTCTCGAGCAGCGTCGTGATGATCTGCTGCATCTCGCTGACGCTGGCGGTCGCCCGGGGCTCGTAGGTCGGCGGCAGGATGCCGAGCGCCTGGTAGCCGGCGGTGAACTCGAGTTCGTAGCGGTAGGCGCGCGCCCACCATTCTTCGGTCGTGTCGGCGGCCAGCGCGAGGATCTTGTCGTCGATGTCGGTGACGTTGCGCACGAGGGTGACGTCGAGGCCACGGTAGGTGAACCAGCGACGCCAGAGGTCGTAGACCAGAGCCGAGCGCAGGTGCCCGATGTGGGGCGACGACTGGACGGTGGGTCCGCAGACGTACAGCCCGACCTGGCCGGGCACGAGCGGGACGAAGTCGACGAGCGTCTGCTGACGGGAGTCGTAGAGCCTGATGGTCACGTGATCAGCCTATTTGACGCGGCTTCGGTCGCGTCGCCCGGGGACGCCCCGTGGCGCGTGGACGATCCGTCGTGCGTGACGAGTGCCGTCGCGATCACGGCCACGCCCTCGCCCCGACCGGTGAAGCCGAGCCCGTCGGTCGTCGTGGCCGACACGCTCACCGGGGCGCCGACCACGCGCGTCAGCCCCGCCTGCATCTCGACGCGGCGGGAGGACAGCCGGGGCCGGTTGCCGACGACCTGGACGGCGACGTTGACCGGAGCGGCCCCCGCCGCCGCGAGCAGCTCGAGGGTCGCCGTGAGGAAGACGTCGCCGGACGCCCCGGCGAACCGGGGGTCGTCGGTGCCGAAACTCGACCCGATGTCGCCGAGGCCCGCGGCCGAGAGCAGGGCGTCGACGATCGCGTGGGCGACCGCGTCGCCGTCGCTGTGGCCCGCGAGGCCCGCCTCGCCCGGGAAGTGCAGCAGCCCGAGGTGCATCGGCTGGGCCGCGTCGAACGCGTGGACGTCGGTGCCGACCCCGGTCAGGAGGCGCGGGGCCGGTCCACCGCTCGCCTCGGGACCCGGCCGGGTCGCCTCGGTCTCGGCGACGATCGTCTCGGCCCGGCGCAGGTCCCACGGGGTGGTGATCTTGAAGGCCACGGGGTCGCCCGCCACGACGCGGACGCGGTGACCGGCGGCGGCGAAGAGCGCCGCGTCGTCGGTGTGCTCGACGGACGCCGTCGCGTAGGCGTGGTCGAGGGCGGCGCGCGGGAACCCCTGCGGCGTCTGCATGGCGACGAGTTCGCTGCGGTCGACGGTGTCGACGACGAAGGCGGCGTCAGAGTCGACGCGTTTGATCGTGTCGGTGACCGGGAGCCCCGGGACGACGCCGTCACCGCTCGCCTCGACGGTCGTCGCGACCAGGTCGAACTGGGCGGTGGGCGTGAACGGTCGGGCGCAGTCGTGGACGAGCACGGTCTCGACGTCGGGCCCCAGGGCCGTCAGGCCCGCCGCGACCGATTGCTGGCGGGTGGCACCGCCGACGACGACGGAGGCGTAGTCACGGGCCGGGCCGGCGAGGGCGTCGACGAGGGTGCGGGACTCGTCGACGAGCGCCTCGGGCACGACGACGACGACCTGCGTCGGCACGGCCGAGGCGAAGACGGCGTCGAGCGAGCGTTCGAGGATGCTGCGCCCGGCCACCTCGACGAAGGCCTTCGGCTTGCCGAGCGCGAGGCGCGTGCCGCTTCCGGCCGCAACGACGACGACCGCCCGACCGGCGGCGAACGGGGTGTGGACCCCGCCGTCGTCGACCGAGCGGTCGTCGGGAGTGCTAGGACGCAAGGACCTCGTCGAGGACGCTCGACGCCTTCTCTTCGTCGGTCTTCTCGGCGAGCGCGAGCTCGCTGATCAGGATCTGACGAGCCTTGGCGAGCATGCGCTTCTCGCCGGCCGAGAGGCCACGGTCCTGATCGCGACGCCAGAGGTCGCGGACGACCTCGGACACCTTAATGACGTCACCGCTGGCGAGCTTCTCGAGGTTCGCCTTGTAGCGGCGCGACCAGTTGGTCGGCTCTTCGGTGAAGGGGGCGCGGAGCACGTCGAAGACGCGGTCCAGCCCTTCTTTGCCGATGACGTCTCGCACGCCGACCAGGTCGACGTTGTCTGCGGGTACTTCGATGGTCAGATCACCCTGGGTGACGCGAAGCTTGAGGTACAGCTTCTCTTCGCCCTTGATGATCCGCTTCTTGACTTCTGAGATTGTCGCTGCCCCGTGATGCGGGTATACAACGGTCTCGCCGACCTCGAACTGCATGAATCAGGCTCCATTCTGCGACACCCAGGATACCATAAGCCGTCGTTGGTAAGGCTGCCCTAAGGAACCGACCCCTGCGGGCGCGGATAAGCTGGCCGACGTACGTTTGTCGTGACGCTGATCCTGGAGGACACCTGTGCGAGCCCCAACCCTGAAGTCGCGTGGCTTGACGACGCGGCTCGTCTCGGCCGCCGCCGTCGGTGCCGTGGTCGTCCTGACCGCCGCCGGCTGCAACTTCATCAGCCCCCAGGCCACCACCAAGCAGTACGACGCGAGCGACGGCACGAGCGTCAACGTGGGCGCCATCCAGGTGCGCAACGCGATCGCCCTCACCGCGAGCGAGGGCGACGGCGGCACCGCCAGCCTCAGCATGGTCGTGCTCAACACGAGCGACGAAGCCGCCGAGGTCTCGTTCGAGTACCCCACGACCGACGGCAAGAAGACCCAGACCGTCGACGTCGACGGCTCGTCGCAGGTCTCGTTGGGCACCGAGCCCGGTCAGGACCAGTTCCTCATGGAGTCCCTCGACTCCGACCCGGGTGCCCTCGTGACGATCTTCGTCCAGTACGGCACCGAGACCGGCAAGTCGTTCGTCGTACCCGTCCTCACGGGCGCGCTGGGCGAGTACGCCACCCTGCTGCCCTCGCCCACGCCGTCCGGCGAGGCCACGCCGTCGTCGACGCCGTTGCCCGAGGCGACCCAGCAAGCACCCTCCTCGTCGCCGACGCCGTAGCGTCTCCGCCACGTCAGCCGAGAGGCCCGGCCCGCCGAGTGCGGTGCCGGGCCTCTCGCGTACTCCGTACACCGCGCCTCCTCGGGGCCGTCGGCGCGGTGGGGACGGGCCGACGGCCCGCCCTCGGGATCAGGCCTCGATGCGGTAGCCGAGACCGCGCACCGTGACGAGCGCCTTCGGCTCGGACGGCACGGCCTCGATCTTCGAGCGGATGCGCTTGATGTGCACGTCGAGCGTCTTGGTGTCGCCGAAGTAGTCCGAACCCCAGACCCGGTCGATCAGCTGACCGCGGGTGAGCACCCGGCCGGCGTTGCGCATGAGCAGTTCGAGCAGCTCGAACTCCTTGAGGGGCATGGCGACGTCGTCCCCGCGGACCGTCACCACGTGACGCTCGACGTCCATGCGGATGTCGCCTGCCTCGAGCATCGAGTCGGACAGGTCGTCGGGGTCGACGCGGCGGCGCAGCACGGCCCGGATGCGGGCGAGCAGCTCCCGCGTCGAGTACGGCTTCGTGACGTAGTCGTCGGCACCCAGCTCGAGGCCGACCACGATGTCCACCTCGCTGTCCTTGGCGGTGAGCATGACGATCGGCACCTGGGACCTGGTGCGGATCACGCGGCAGACCTCGGTGCCCGGGATGCCCGGGAGCATGAGGTCGAGCAGCACGAGGTCGGCACCGGTCTTGTCGAACGCCGCGACGGCGGCCGGGCCGTCCTCGGCCACGCTCACCTGGTAGCCCTCGCGCTGCAGGATGTAGGCGAGCGGCTCGCTGAGGGACTCTTCGTCCTCGACGATCAAGATGTGGGTCATCGGGTCTCCATGGTCATCGTGTCTCCTGGTGCTCGGGTGCCGAGGCGGCCGTGGTCGGGATCGATCGGGTGACGGGGTCGACGTCCGCCGCCGGCAGGCGCAGGGTGAAGGTCGACCCCTTGCCGACCTGCGACCAGACGCGCACGTCGCCGCCGTGGTTCTGCACCACGTGCTTCACGATGGCGAGTCCGAGTCCCGTGCCGCCGGTCCGTCTCGAGCGGGCCGGATCGACCCGGTAGAACCGCTCGAACACCCGGTCGAGCTCGTCGTCGGGGATGCCGTAGCCCTGGTCCGTCACCGAGATCTCGACCACGCCGGCCTGGTCGAGGGTGGCGCCGATGCCGACCCGCGAACCGTCCGGCGAGTAGTTGATCGCGTTGGCGACCAGGTTGTCGACGGCAGTGACGAGCATCGCCTGGTCGCCGATCACGTGCGCGTGCTTGCCACCCCGGACGACGAGGTCGATGCCCCTCGCCTCGGCACCCACGCGGTTGCGGTCGACGGCGGTGTCGACCACGTGGCGCACGTCGACCGACTCGCTGGTCTCGAGGGCGTCGGTCGCCTGCAGACGCGACAACTCGATGATGTCCTGCGTGAGGCGGCCGAGGCGGCCGGCCTCTCGGGTCAGCCGAGCGGCGAAGTGGCGCACCTGCTCGGGGTCGGACGACGCGGACTCCAGCGCCTCGGCGAGCAGGCCGACGGCCCCGATCGGCGTCTTGAGCTCGTGGCTGATGTTCGCGACGAAGTCACGGCGCATGTCGTCGAGCCGACGACCCTCGGTGCGGTCCTCGGCGAGCACCAGCACGAATCGTCCACCGAGTGCAGCAGCCCGCACGTGCACGGCGATGGTGGCCTCGCTGCCGGGCAGGCGCGGGAGGGTGAGCTCTTCGACCACCGGGTCGCCGTGCCGACGCACCGCGTCCACGATCGTCTCGACCTCGGGGTGCACGAGGTGCTGTTGGGCCGAGACCAGGCCGAGCTGACGTGCCGCCGCCGAGGCCTTGAGCACGTTGCCCGACGGGTCGACCACGAGGCCCGCCGACTCGAGTGCGTCGAGCACGGCGTCGATGCCGTCGGGCAGGGCGACGTCGACGAGTGCCGCGGCACGCACGGCTCGTCGGTGGGCCGAGACGACGACCACCACGATCGCGGCGCCGACGACGACCCCGAAGGCCAGCGACAACGGCACCAGCCAGGCGGATTCCATGTCGTTCACAGTAGTGACCCCCCAGCGGGCGGATGAACGGGAGGTCGTCCCATCCGCTGTACTTTGGTCAGAGTTCAGGCGGTGATCACCGGTCGTTAACCTTCACCGGAGACCATCGTCGGGACTGTGCGGGCGACTCTGCCCCACGTCACGAGCCGACCGTGCGACCCGCACGTCGCTCACAGCCACCGTGCTCCCAGGGCCACCGAGCCCCCACGACGAGAGGGTCGAACACGACATGCGCGAGGTATTCCAGCAGGAACTCCTGGAGGTGCAGGAGCGTCTCGTCGAGATCGCCGGCCTCGTCGCCGTCTCGATCGCGAACGCGACCACGGCCTTCAACGAGTCGAACGTCTCGTTGGCCGAGCAGGTCATCGCCGACGACGACAAGATCGACGAGCGCGCCATCGCCCTCGACGAGCTGGCCATCGACATCCTGGCCCGCCAGAACCCGGTCGCCCGCGACCTGCGCATCGTGGTCAGCGCGCTGCGCATCAGCGCCTCGCTCGAGCGCATGGGCGACATGGCCGAGCACATCGCCCAGCTCGCCCGCTACCGGTTCCCCGAGAAGGTCGTGCCCAAGTCGCTGCGTCCGACGTTCAAAGAGCTCGGCGAGCTCGACGTCGCCATCGCGAACAAGCTCACCGAGCTGCTCACGACCGAGGACGTCCGCCTGGCGGAAGAGATCCGCAACGACGACGATCGCATCGACGAGCTGCACCTCAGCGTCTTCGACAAGGTGCTCGGCGAGACCTGGAAGGGCGCGGCCGTCGACACGGTCGACTCCACCCTCGCGTCGCGCTACCACGAGCGCTTCGCCGACCACGCCGTCTCGATCGCCAAGAAGGTCCAGTACCTCGCGACCGGCGACTGGGTCGCGCCCGAGGTCTGATCGACCCTCGGACCACAGGAGGCGCGGTGCCCGTTCGACGGGCGCCGCGCCTCCTGCGTCCGGTCGGGCCTGCGTCGTCCGCGAGGATGGGGGCATGGCTTCAGTCGCGATCCTCGTCAACGGTCTGCCCGGATCGGGCAAGACCACCCTCTCGGCCACGCTCGCCGGGGTGCTCGGATGCCCGCTGCTCGCGAAGGACCCCGTCAAGGAGGCGCTGGTCGACCTGGCCGGGCCGATGATCGCCCCCGAGGCCCTCGGCGGCATCGCGATGGACACCGTCTGGGCGATGGCGGGCGAGGTCGAGGCGGGTGTCGTCGTCGACGCCTTCTGGCACCGGGAGCGCGACCTCGAGTTCGCCCGGGCCGGCGTCGAGCGTGCCGGGTCGCCCCGCACGGTCGAGGTGTGGTGCGACGTCGACCCCGACACCGCGCTGCAGCGCGTGGTCGACCGGCTCGCGGCCGGCGGTCGTCACCCGGCGCACGGCACGGTCGAATCGGCCCGGGCCTCGTGGCCGACGTGGGCCGCCGCGGCCGGGCCACTCGGCGACTGGCCCGTGATCCGCGTCGACACGAGCGCACCCGTCGACATGGACGACCTGGTCGTGCAGATCAGCGAGCGGTTCGACTGACGACCGCCCCGAACCCTGTGGCGCCGGGGGTGCCGGACGCCGAAGCGCCCCACGCCCCCGAGAACGGGGCGCGGGGCGCGGGAACGTCGGGAGGCGCTACTTCTTGCCCTGGTTCGCGACCGCGGCGGCACCGGCGGCGGCGGCCTCGGGGTCGAGGTAGCGGGCCGGGCCGGTGGGCACGAAGTCGTCGTCGAGCTCGTAGACGAGCGGGATGCCCGTGGGGATGTTCAGCTCGGCGATCTCGTCGTCGCTGATGCCGTCGAGGTGCTTCACCAGCGCACGCAGCGAGTTGCCGTGTGCGACGACGAGGGTGACGTCACCGGCGGCCAGGCTCTCGGTGATGTCGCTGTGCCAGTAGGGCAGCATGCGCTCGATGACGAGGGCGAGCGACTCGGTGCGCGGGGCGTCGATGCCGAGTTCGGCGTAGCGCTTGTCGTGCGCCTGCGAGAACTCGCTCTCGTCGTCGAGCGGGGGCGGCGGCACGTCGAACGAGCGACGCCAGGTCTGGAACTGCTCGGGGCCGTACTGCTCGAGCGTCTGCGCCTTGTCCTTGCCCTGGAGCGCCCCGTAGTGGCGCTCGTTGAGACGCCACGAGCGCTTGACGTCGATCCAGAGGCGGTCGGCCTCGTCGAGGGCGATGTCGGCGGTCTGGATCGCCCGGGTCAGGCGCGACGTGTAGAGGATGTCGGGCAGCAGGTCGGCCTCGCGCAGCAGCTCGCCGGCACGCTTGGCCTCTCGGCGCCCCTGCTCGGTGAGCCGCACGTCGACCCATCCGGTGAAGAGGTTCTTCGCGTTCCATTCGCTGTTGCCGTGACGCAGGAGGATGAGGGTCGAAGTCATGCCGCCAGCGTATCGCGACGGCCCGATGGCAGACTTGGCTCATGCCCATCGGTTCCGTCACGCGAGGGACGACCGGCACCAACCGCCTGCGCCGCGTCGATCGCTGGATCGCCGCGCACCCGTCGTTCCGGCGGGCGGACGACCCGCTCGTCGTCGACCTGGGGTACGGGGCGAGCGCGACGACTCCTCTCGAACTGCACCAGCGCCTCCTGAAGGTGCGAGACGACGTCGAGGTCGTGGGCATCGAGATCGAGCCCGAGCGCGTCCGGCTGGCGAGCCTCTCGGCGCGGCCGGGCGTGAGCTTCCGGCGGGGCGGCTTCGAGGTGCCGCTCGACGGCGACCGGCGACCCGCGGTGATCCGGGCGTTCAACGTGCTCAGGCAGTACGACGAGTCCCAGGTCGCCGACGCCTGGGCGTTGATGACCGGCCGGCTGCAGCCCGGAGGCGTCCTCGTCGAGGGCACCTGCAACGAGGTGGGGCGAGTCGCGAGCTGGATCGACGTGACCCCCGAGGGGCCCACGACGTTCACGATCTCGCTGCGCCTGGCCGGGCTCGAGCTGCCCTCGATCGTGGCCGAACGGCTGCCCAAGGCCCTGATCCACCGCAACGTGCCGGGTGAGCGCGTGCACGACCTGCTCGTCGACCTCGACCGGCAGTGGGCGGTGGCGGCCCCGCTCTCGGTCTACGGGCCGGTCCAACGGTGGCTCGCGACGGTGCAGGGGCTCCGCGACATGGGTTGGCCGGTGCTCGGCGGGCGGTCCCGCTGGCGGCTCGGCGAGCTCTCGCTGCCCTGGGCCGCCGTGACGCCGCGCGACTGAGCCGGGTCGAGCCCGGTCGGGTGGGTCGGGGCGAGCCGGGTCGGGTCGGGGCGGGGCGGGTGTCCTCAGACGTGGGCGAGTCGGCCTCGGGCCTCGTCGTGGTCCAGGCCGGTGGCCATGAGCAGGTCGACGAGCAGCGGGCGCAGCATCAGCACGACCATCGCCTCGGTCACGGGTGCCCCGGGCAGCACGACCGTCGGATCGAGTCGACGGGCGACGGCCGACAGGGCCTCACGGGCGACGGGCCGCTGCTCGACGTCGTGCACCGACCGGCCCAGCACGGCGACCGCGCGCGAGGTCGACTCGAGGAGGTCGGCCAGGGCCGACCGGTCGACGCCGTCGCCGAGCTGCGTGTCGAGCCGTCGCGCCACCACGCGCAGGTTGCGCACGGCGAGGTCGACGTAGCGCCGGACCGTCGCCTGCTGCCGCAGGTCGGGCAACCGGGAGCGGAGGAACGGTGACAGCCGCGCGATCGACTCGGCGGACTCGAGGGTGGACGACCAGTCGTCGAGCACCGGCTGGGTCGACCGCAACCGCTCGAGGGCGTCGTCGGCCCGCGGGGCGTCGTCGGCGCGGAGGGCGCCGACGAGCGCCGCGAAGGCCCGGTCGAGCTCGTCGAACAGGCGCCGGGCGTCGTGGCGGGCCAGGCCGACCGGGTCGCGCGGCACGATCGCCGTGACGAGCAACGCCACCGCTCCCCCGACCGCGCCGTCGATGCTGCGGACGAACGCCCCTCCGTCGGGGTCGGGCAGCAGCATGACGAGCATCGACTGGGTCGCGGCGGCCGCCGCGAAGGCGCTGCTCGACGAGAAGAACCGGGCGACGAGGAGCGTCACGAACAGCACCAGGGCGATCTGCCACAGCCCCTTGCCCACCACCATGAGCAGAACCTCGCTGAGCGCGATGCCGATGAGCACGCCGACCGCGTTCTCGAGCACCCGACGCGGACGGGCGTCACGGGCCAGGCCGAGCGACGAGATCGTGACGGTCACGGCCAGCAGGGGGACCGCGTGCCCGAGTCCGTAGTGCGTGATGGCGTAGGCCCCCGCCACGGCGAGCACGATCTGGACGATCGCCGGACCGGACGCGATCGTCCGCGCCGTCGCGTCGCGCACGTCGAAGGACGAGGAGGCGCGGTGCCAGCCGCGTCGCAGCCCGCCGCCGCGCGTCGGCCCGGTCACGACCGGGCCCGGGTGCACCGCGTCACCAGGCCGTCAGCGGCGGACGGCGCCGAGGCGCGGCAACCGGGGAACGCCTGCGGCGGCACCAGCCGAGGCGGGCACGACGATCTCTTGCGCAGCGGCGATCATCAGGTCGTCGACGACGACGGCCAGCGGTGCGGCCTCGTCGGTGCCGCGCTTGACGAGCGCGAGGGCCACCGGGCCCAGCTCGTGGTGCAGGGCGACGCTCGTGACGTGCCCGACCGACTTGGGTGCGGTCGCCTCGGGATCGGACACCGCGCCTCCTGCGGTGGCGGCCGCGTCGGGGGCACCGCCGGCGACCGGGGCCAGCACGACCTCGGCACCGCGCGGGGGCAGCACGCCGTCGCTGCCGTCGAGGTGGAGCATGACGAGCCGACGCGGCGGGTGACCGATGTTGTGCACCTTGGCGACGGTCTCTTGCCCGCGGTAGCAACCCTTGGTGAGGTGGACGGCGCTGCGCATCCAGTCGAGCTCGTGCGGGATGGTCCGCTCGTCGACCTCGGTCGAGAGCCGGGGACGCCAGGCCTCGATGCGCAGGGCCTCGAGGGCGAGGGTGCCCGCGACGGCGAGCCGGTCGGCCGGCGACGCGGCGAGGGCGTCGAGGTCGGAGCGCCGGACGAGGCTCTCGCGGTAGGTCCAGTCGTGACCCGGGTGACGGTCGGAGTCGGCGTAGCTGTGACCGCCGGCCGCGACCTCGTGCCAGGGGTCGACCCACACGAGCGCCGTGTCGTGTGACGTCAGGACCGGGACGATCGGAGCAGAGCCGTCAGGGCCTTCGGAGCCGTCGGGGCCGTCGAGCAGGTCGTGCATCGAGCCGATCGTCGCGACGTCGGCCGTGCGGTCGACGACCTCGACGCGCAGCATGAAGCGCATCCGGTCGAGCCAGGTGCCGAGCGGTTCGACCTCGGAGCGGTCGACGAGCAGCCAGGTGGTCTCGCCGTCGTCGAGGACGCGGGCGGCGTGCTCGAGGCGGCCGTTGGCGTCGAGCAGCAGGGTCTCGGTCGAGACGCCCGGCGCGAGACCGACCAGGGCCTGGCTCGTCAGCGAGTTGAGCCAGCTGAGCCGGTCCGGCCCCGTGACGGTCAGCACGCCACGATCGGAGAGGTCGACGATCGCCGCCCCCCGGGCGAGCAGCCGCTGTTCGCCGAGAGGATTGCCGTAGTGGGACGCCACGCCCGAGCCGTCGTCGACGAAGCCGTCGCGCGACGAGAAGGGCGAGACCACGGGACCCGTGGTGTCGAGGGACGGGCCGCCGACGTCAGTCAACGCGCGCCAGCTGCCCGGATGCGTGCGAGCGCAGTTCTTGCCCGAGGGCCGCGATGTCCCATGCCCAGAAGAGCTTGCCCTCGACGAGGCCGTACATGCGGGTGGCCGCCGAGTACTCCTTCGCGTTGCTCGACCGGACGACGGCGTCGGTCGCGAGGTCGATCCGCGGCCCCTTGACCCGACCGAGGTAGAGCTCGTTCACGCCGGTCGGGTGGGCGATCTGCACCTCGAGGCCGAAGCCGTCGTCGGGCGTGCGGAGGATCTCGACCGCCCGGGCCGACGTGAAGGGCTGGACGCCGACGCCGGGCAGCATCCCCGGGCCGCGGTCACCCGGCTCGGCCGGACGTTCGAGCCGCCAGTAGCCCGTCTCGCTCGTCAGTGGCGTGTGCTCGTCGTCGAGCAGCCAGGTGAACGAGCTGTAGTTGAGGAACGGCAGGCCGTCGTGGCTGAAGCTGATGCGCTGCCCGAACTCGTGGGTGCGACGCTCGGTGCCCGGTTCGGAGTCGGGGTCGCCCTCGCCGATCTTGTAGTCGACGACGCCGGTGCCCTGCCAGACGCCGATCAACCACGAGAGGGGGACGAGCTCGGACGGCAGGTCGGTGGGGATGTCGATCATGGAGCGGTCAGCGCTGACCCTTGAACAACTTGAGCAGGACGACGACCGAGACGAAGCCGATGGCGAGGGTGGCGAGGCCGAGGAGCCCGATGTAGAACACCTCGAGTGCGAGCAGGGAATCCATGCCGTCGAGCCTACCCGGCGACCGCGGACGTGCCCAGCCCTTCGGGGCGACCGTTCAGACGAGCCGGAGGTCGGGCGTTCAGACGAGTGCGAAGACGCCCGTCACGACGGCCAGGATCACCAGGCTGCCGCAGGTGCTGAGCATCGTGCGTGAGACCAGGCCGTCCTTCTGGCTCGTGGCGAGCTGCAGCACGAAGGTGAGGACGATGGCCCCGCCGAGGGCCAGGACGACGTGGTCCCAGTACTCGGAGGCGGGCGACCGCAGGCCGATCAGCACGGCCACGACGAGCGTGGCGGCCCAGACCGGGACGACCGTGATCGGCTTGAGCCGTGCCGTCGTCGCGTCGACGTCTCGTTCGCCTGTCTGCACCGTTCGTCCCTCGTTCGTGTCCGCCGTTCTGCCGACCTGCCGACCTGCCCTAGCATCGGATGGTCGGAGTGGCGGTGTCTCATGTTTTAGACTGCTCGACAGTACATTCACTGGAGGTCGTGTGGCGCAGCTCTTGGTACTGACGTCTGCGGGCGGCCCCGAGGTCCTGCCGTCTCTCGCCCTGCTAAGCCACCGTACCCGGCAGATCCCGGCCGAACCCGCGCAACTGGTGAACGCCCCCTCGAGCGACCTGATCTTCGTCGACGCCCGCGTCGACCTCGCCAGCGCCAAGTCGCTCTGCAAGATCCTGCGGACCACGGGCGTCACGGTGCCGCTCGTCCTGGTGCTCACCGAGGGCGGGCTGACCGCCGTCAACAGCGAGTGGGGCGTCGACGACGTCATCCTCGAGACGGCCGGCCCCGCCGAGATCGACGCCCGCATCCGACTGGTCACCGGTCGTCTCGCGCAGTCGCAGAACGGCTCGAAGATCCACGCCTCCGGTGTCGTCATCGACGAGGCCAGCTACTCGGCGAAGGTGCACGGTCGCCCCCTCGACCTCACCTTCAAAGAGTTCGAGCTGCTGCGCTTCTTCGCCACGCATCCCTCCCGCGTCTTCACCCGTGAACAGCTGCTCAGCGAGGTCTGGGGCTACGACTACTTCGGCGGCACGCGCACGGTCGACGTGCACGTGCGACGGCTCCGGGCCAAGCTCGGCGACCTCGAGTCGTTGATCGGCACGGTGCGCAACGTGGGCTACCGGTTCAACGTCTACGACGACGACGCCCAAGCGGTCGTCTCGTGAGCACGGTGTCGCGGTGACCGACGCCGCCGACGCGACCAGCGCCTCCTTCGTGCCCACGCTCGCCCGAGCGGCCACCACGGCCGACGGCAGCCCGCCGTTCTCCGACCAGACCCTGGTCGACGTCCGGTCGGGCGTCGCGACCGTCGTCGGCGACGCGCACGCCGCGGCCGTGCTGCGCGAGGGCGAGACCGAGCTCGTCGTGCATCCCGACGACCGCCGACAGGGTCGCGGTGCGGAGTTGCTGCAACGACTCGTCGACGAGACCGAGGGCCCGCTGCTGTTCTGGGCACACGGTGACCACCCCGGCTCCCGCGTGCTCGCCGCGCGCTTCGGCCTCGCCGAGACCCGTCGCCTGCTGCAACAGCGTGCCGACGTCCCCGCCGACCCCCGTGCGCCCCGCCTCCGCGACGCCGACCGGGTCGCCTCGTTCCGGCCTGGAGTCGACGACGAGGCCTGGCTCGACCTCAACGCCCGCGCGTTCGCCGACCACCCCGAGCAGGGCTCGCTCGTCCAGGCGGACCTCGACGCCCGGCAGGCCGAATCGTGGTTCGACGCCGACGACTTCCTCCTGCTCTGGCGCGGCGACGACCTGCTGGCCTTCTGCTGGCTGAAGCTCGACGAGGGTCAGCCCGGGGAGTTCTACGCGGTCGGCGTCTCGCCCGACCACCAGGGCGAACGACTCGGAGGCGCGGTGGTCGACACCGGGTTCGCGCGCCTCGCCGAGCGCGGTGCCGGCACCGCGGCGCTGTACGTCGAAGGGGACAACACCGCCGCCCTCCGGCTCTACGCGGCCCGCGGGTTCACGGACCACGCCGTCGACGTGCAGTACACCCTCACCCGCTGAACCCCGCCCGGGCACGGCCCGTCCTCGGGGGGTGCGGGCCCCTCCGGTCCACCGATATGCTGCGGATCGGATGACAGCGATCGAGGGGGCATCATGACCGATCAGACCAGACCGGACGGCGACGACCAGGGGCACGACGAGCCGCAGCACGACGGGGCACCGGCCGGGGGCCACGAGCAGCCCGCCGCGTTCCCGTACCAGGGACTGCCGTACGGGCAGCAGCCCGAGGGGAACCCGCACCAGGCGACCGGCTACGGGGACCAGCTCTACGGCTCCTCGCCGCAGCAGGGCGACCAGGGACAGCCGCAGGGGGCGTACCAGCAGCCGTACGACGCCTCGGGCCAGCCGACCTCGCAGTTCGCGTACGCGCAGGCTCCGACTCCCCCGGCACCGAGGACGCCCGAAGAGGCCGCACGACGTCGACGACTGCTGATCGGCCTGATCGGTGGCGTAGCCCTGCTGCTCGTGCTGGTCGTGGCGGGTGCCGTGACGTTCGCCACGATGAGCGCCTCCCACCGGCCCGAGGCGACCGTCCGCGACTACCTCGGCGCGGTCCAGGCCGGTGAGGTCGAACGCGCCCTCGCGCTCGACGGCACCGAGGTCGCCGACGGCGACGTGCTGCTGACCGACGACGCCTACGCCGCGGCCGGCGACCGGGTCGACGGGTTCCAGGTGGGTGCCGTCTCGACCGACGGAGACGACGCGCAGGTCGAGACCGTCGTGCACCGCGGCGACGGGTCGACCCACGCCCAGGAGTTCACTCTCGTGCGCGACGGGCGCGATCTCCTCTTCTTCGACCGATGGGCGCTCCAGCCGGTCGACCTCGGCACGGTCTCGGTGCAGGTCGCCGGACCGGCATCGGCGGAGATCGCCGTCGACGGCACTCCCGTGACCCGGGGGTCCGACGGATCGGTGAGCCTCAAGGCCTTCCCCGGCAGCTACGAGGTCGCCCTCGCCGCCGAGAACGAGTCGTACTCGGCGACCGCCGCCACCGCCGTGGTCGAAGGCGCCGACGCCATCGCCCAACCGACCCTGCTCACGACCGCGCTCACGCCCGCCGGCACCGAGGCGGCGACCGCGGCCGTCGACGCCTGGGTGGCGGGCTGCATCGCCTCGACCGACCTGCGTCCGGAGGGCTGCAGCTTCGGCCTGTACGACACGGAGTCCGGTCGGTACACGCTGTCCGGCCAGAAGTGGACACTCGAGTCCGCGCCGCAGTTCACCGTCGGTGACTGGCAGGACGGCGGGTGGACGGTGAGCACCACGACTCCGGGCTCGGCCTCCTTCACCGCCCAGGGCGTCGATGCTGCGGGCAACAGCGGCGTCTACGGCTCGCTCGCCCCCGTGCCGGTGCGGGTGGGCGGCCTCATCAGCGACGTGACCGCCGACGGCGCCACGTTCACCTCGAGCGTCGCCACGCCGCTCACCTGACCCAAGGGGTACAGCCGGGGTACAGAAGCGGGGCGGCGACGCGTACTCCTGGGGTCCGAGCCGACCTGCCACCGCACTCCCAGCACCGGGGAGTGGATTGAGGCACCGCGCAAGGCACGCATCCCATCGTCAGGAGAACAACATGAACCCCGTCAAGTTCCTTTCCGATCTCGGCCTCCAGAGCAAGCACGCCTACTGGGGCGGGTTCGCCTCGATCGTGATCGCCCTCGTGGCCTGGATCGCCTCGCAGGGCAAGGACTCGTCCGACAAGGCCCAGTCCGACCGTTGGGGCATCTTCATCGGCCACTGGGCGCCGACCTTCTTCGCCCTGGGCCTCGCCCTGAAGAACGAAGAGAAGTAACCGCAGGTCCTCCACTGCGACGACGCCCCCGCCCACCCGGCGGGGGCGTCGTCGTCCCCTCGACCGCTCCTCCCCCGCGGCCGGGTGTCCACACGTCATCTCGCGTTTACCCGGGACGACGCTGCGAGGCGGTCGGGGGTGGCACGATGGTGCGATGGACAGCAGCGAACCCCGCGTCGACGGCGCCGGCGTCACCCCCGACTTCCTCGACGACTTCGACGAGATCGTCAGCTTCGAGGACGGCACCCTGCCCGCCGAGCGCTACCTCGACCGCGAGCTGAGCTGGCTCGCGTTCAACCAGCGCGTGCTCGAGCTCGCAGAAGACCCGACCACGCCGCTGCTCGAACGGGCCAACTTCCTGGCGATCTTCGCGAGCAACCTCGACGAGTTCTTCATGGTGCGGGTCGCCGGCCTCAAGCGCCGCATCGCGACGGGCCTCGCCGTGCCGACCAACGTGGGGCGCGGGCCGAACGAGGTGTTGGCCGACATCAACCGGAAGGCCCACGAGCTGCAAGAACGCCACGCCCGGGCGTTCCTCGACCTCGTCAAGCCCGACCTCGACGACGCGGGCATCCACATCGAGAACTGGTCCGACCTCGAAGAGGCCGACCGGGTCCGCATGCGCGAGATCTTCGCCGAGCAGATCTTCCCCGTCCTCATGCCCCTGGCGGTCGACCCGGCCCACCCCTTCCCCTACATCTCGGGGCTGTCCCTGAACCTGTCCATCCGCGTCCGCAACCCCAAGACGATGCGACAGGAGTTCGCGCGCCTCAAGGTTGCCGCAGATGCTGCCGCGCTTCGTGCAGCTGCCCGACAACGACAGCGGGCGCGTGCGGTTCATCCCCCTCGAGGACTTGATCGCCAACCACCTGCAAGACCTCTTCCCCGGCATGGAGGTCGTCGAGCACCACGTGTTCCGCGTCACCCGCAACGAGGACGTCGAGGTCGACGAGGACGAGTCGGAGAACCTC
The DNA here is from genome assembly GCF_026625765.1 of Frigoribacterium sp. SL97. Taxonomy (NCBI): domain Bacteria; kingdom Bacillati; phylum Actinomycetota; class Actinomycetes; order Micrococcales; family Microbacteriaceae; genus Frigoribacterium; species Frigoribacterium sp. SL97. The sequence goes on along the minus strand of NZ_CP113062.1, from coordinate 934,381 downwards.
ATCCAGGCCCTCGAGCGCGAGTTGCTGCGCCGCCGGTTCGGTCCGCCGATCCGGCTCGAGATCACCGACGACATGGACCCGGTCACCCTCGAGCTGCTCGTGCGCGAACTCGACGTGACCGATCAAGAGGTCTACAAGCTGCCGGCCCCGCTCGACCTGGCCGGCCTGTTCGAGATCACCAAGATGCCGCGGGCCGACCTCAAGTACCCCAAGCACCTGCCGACCACGGCCGTGCAGCTGCAGCAGACCGAGCCGAACATGAAGCCCGACATGTTCGCGAGCATCGCCCGGCAGGACATCCTCGTGCACCACCCGTACGAGTCGTTCGCGACCAGCGTGCAGGCGTTCCTCGAACAGGCCGCGGCCGACCCCAACGTGCTGGCCATCAAGCAGACGCTCTACCGCACCAGCGGTGACAGCCCGATCATCGAGGCGCTCATCGACGCCGCCGAGGCCGGCAAGCAGGTCCTCGCGCTCGTCGAGGTCAAGGCGCGGTTCGACGAACAGAACAACATCACCTGGGCCCGCAAGCTCGAGAAGGCCGGCGTGCACGTCGTCTACGGCCTCGTCGGGCTCAAGACCCATTGCAAGCTCGCCCTGGTCATCCGCCAGGAGAAGGGCACGCTCAAGCACTACACGCACATCGGAACGGGCAACTACAACCCGAAGACCAGCCGCATCTACGAAGACATGGGGCTCTTCACCGCCGACGACCAGGTCGGGAAAGACCTGACGCGCCTGTTCAACGAACTCTCGGGCTACGCGATCGAGAAGAAGTTCAAGCGGCTGCTCGTGGCCCCCCGCTACCCTCCGCCGAGGTCTGCTCAAGCAGATCCAGAACGAGATCGAGAACGCCCAGGCCGGCCGACCCGCCGGCATCCGCATCAAGATCAACTCCATCGTCGACGAGCAGATCATCGACGCCCTCTACAAGGCGAGCCAGGCGGGGGTGCCCGTCGACGTCTGGGTGCGCGGCATCTGCACCATCAAGCCGGGCGAGCCGGGCCTGAGCGAGAACATCCGTGTGCGGTCGATCCTCGGGCGGTACCTGGAGCACAGCCGTCTGTTCTGGTTCCTCAACGACGGCGACCCGCAGGTCTTCATCGGGAGCGCCGACATGATGCACCGCAACCTCGACCGTCGCGTCGAGGCCCTGGTGCGCCTGACGCAGGCCGACCACCTCGCCGAGGTCGCCGACCTGTTCGAGCAGGCGATGTCGGACGAGACCGCCTCGTGGTGGCTCGAGGCCGACGGCACCTGGACCCGCCACGCGCGTGACGCCGACGGCCGCTCGCTGACCGATCTGCAGAACGCCCAGATGAAGGCCATCACGCAGCGGAAGCGCTCCAAGCGATGACCATCACCTCGACGACGGTCGTCGCCGCGGGTGCCGTCTGCTGGCGGCTGGTCGACGGCAAGGTCCGGGTGCTGCTGATCCACCGCGACCACCACGGCGACGTCTCGCTGCCGAAGGGCAAGGTCGACCCGGGCGAGGCGACGCCGCAGACGGCCGTGCGCGAGATCCACGAAGAGACGGGCTACCGGGTGACGCTGGGCGCCCCGCTCGGCACGGCCGAGTACCTGCTGCCCGGCGGTCGCGACAAGGTGGTGCACTACTGGTCCGCCGAGGTGACCGACGAGTCCTTCGCCGCGGCCGGGACGTTCACGCCCAACCACGAGGTCGCGGCCATCGAGTGGGTCGGCATCGAGAAGGCGAAGGCCATGCTGACCTACGCCCGCGACGCCGACGTCCTGCAGCGCTTCGCCGACCGGGTGGCGACGGGCACGGCCCGCACCTTCCCGATCGTGGCCCTCCGCCACGCCAAGACGACCTCGCCGTCGGACTGGCACGGCTCGGACGCCACGCGCCCCCTGCTGCCCCAGGGCCGCCGCCAGGCGAGGTCGGTCGCCCCCGTCATCGCGGCCTGGGCCCCCACCCGCATCGTCAGCAGCACGGCGGCGCGCTGCCTGGCCACCCTCGAGCCCCTCTCCGAGCTGACCCGGGTCGGCGTCAAGCAGACCGACGCGATCAGCCAGGACGCCTTCGAGCAGGGCACGGACGACGTCGCCGGCGTCGTCAAGAAGCGCCTCAAGAAGAAGGCCGCGGCCGTCATCTGCAGCCACGGCCCGGTGCTGCCCGAGGTCATCCGACAGATCTCGTTGGGTACCAAGGGGGGCGACCGCATCGATCTGCGCCGTGCCTCTTCGCTCGGCACGGCCGAGTTCACGGTGCTACACGTCTCGGTCGACGACACGGCGCTCGTCGCGATCGAGACGCACGGCCCGGCCGCCTGACCCGCGCCTCCTCGGCTCGCCGCGACGCCGAGACGGTCGACCCCCGCCCGCACCGGGCCGGGGTCGACCGCCGTCCGGACGCGCCTGTCCGGGCCGATGTTCCCCCCTCGTTCACCTTCCGTTCACCGGGGCAGGCGACCGTGGTTAACCCGTCGCCGTAGCGTCTCGCACGGGTCGGCACCTGGCCCACAGCACCCAGCCATCACATCCCGAAAAGGACCCCCCTGTGAACTTCAAGCGCACCGGCAGCATCGTCGCGATCGCCGCGGTCGGAACCATGCTCCTCGCGTCCTGCGCCAGCAACGAAGGCGGCGCTTCGCCCTCGGGCGACGCATCGGCCAGCGACCTCTCCGGCTCCATCTCGGGCATCGGCGCCTCGTCGCAGCAGGCTGCGCAGGAGGCCTGGGTCGCGGGCTTCCAGACCGCCAACCCCGACGTCACGATCAACTACGACCCGCAGGGTTCGGGTGGCGGCCGTGAGAGCTTCATCTCGGGCGCCGCGGACTTCGCCGGCTCCGACCGTGCGTTCAAGACCGACGAGATCTCGTCGAGCACCTTCGCCGGCTGCACGCCCGACACCGGCATCGTCGAACTGCCCGCCTACGTCTCGCCCATCGCGGTCGTCTTCAACCTCGACGGCGTGAAGGAGCTCAACCTCACGCCCGCCACCCTCGCCGGCATCTTCAGCGGCAAGATCACCACCTGGGACGCCTCCGAGATCAAGGCCGACAACCCCGACGCCGACCTGCCCAGCACGGGCATCACGGCCGTCCACCGCTCGGACGACTCGGGCACCACCGAGAACTTCACCGACTACCTGCACGCCACGGCCGGCGACACCTGGACCGAAGAGGCCGACGGCACCTGGCCGACCGCGTTCGGCGGCGAGGGCGCCTCGGGCACCACCGGCGTGATCGACGCCGTCACCAACGGCACCGGCACCATCGGCTACGCCGACGCCTCGCGCGCCGGTGACCTCGGCGTCGCCAAGGTCAAGGTCGGCGACGACTTCGTCGGCTACTCGGCCGAGGCCGCAGCCGCCATCGTCGACGAGTCGCCCGAAGAAGAGGGTCGCACCGACGGCGACATCGCCATCAAGCTCGACCGCACCTCGAGCGCCGCAGGCGTCTACCCGATCGTCCTGGTCAGCTACCTGATCGCCTGCGAGTCCTACGAGGACGCCGCCAAGGGCGAGCTCGTGAAGGCGTACCTCTCGTACGTCACCAGCGAGGACGGCCAGAAGGTCGCGGCCGACGCCGCCGGTTCGGCCCCGATCTCGAGCACCCTCTCGGGTCAGGTCGCCGACGCCATCGCGCTCATCAAGTAACACGGCACCACCCCGGGGGCCCGGGAACGCACCGCGTGCGTTCCCGGGCCGTCGGCCTGACAGGCACCACCAGCACAAGCACCAGCACCAGCACCCGTGTTCGTCCCCGAACCCCACCCGAGCCTCCGGAGGACCCCGTCCGATGACCGCCCCCGCCACGACCTCGGCCCCCGCCGTCGTCCCGAAGCCCAAGCGACGTCCTGCCGACCGGATCTTCTCGGGCAGCACGGTCGTCGCCGGTGGTCTCATCCTCGCGATCCTCGCGGCCGTCGCGCTCTTCCTCATCGTGCAGAGCATCCCGGCCCTCACGGCCGCTCCCGAGGACGTCTCGCTCTCGGGTTACCCGGGTTCGTTCTGGGAGTACGTCGGACCGCTGGCGTTCGGCACGGTCTACGCCGCCGCGCTCGCCCTGCTGATGGCCCTCCCCGTCGCCATCGGCATCGCCCTCTTCATCTCGCACTACGCCCCCCGCAAGCTCGCCCAGGGGCTCGGCTACGTGATCGACCTCCTGGCCGCCGTGCCGTCGGTCGTCTTCGGCCTGTGGGGCAGCATCGTGCTCGCCCCCGCGATCCAGCCCTTCTACGACTGGCTGGTCAGCACGTTCGGCTGGTTCCCGCTCTTCGCCGGCCCGGTCTCGGGCACCGGTCGCACCCTCTTGACCGCCTCGATCGTGCTCGCCGTGATGATCCTGCCGATCATCACCGCCCTGAGTCGTGAGGTCTTCCTCCAGACGCCGGTACTGCACGAAGAGGCCGCCCTCGCCCTCGGCGCCACCCGCTGGGAGATGATCCAGATCGCCGTGCTGCCGTTCGGTCGCCCCGGAGTCATCTCGTCCGCGATGCTCGGCCTCGGTCGTGCCCTGGGCGAGACCATGGCGGTGGCGCTCGTGCTCTCGCCGGCCCTCGTCGTCAACCCCGCGATCCTGACGTCGACGAACTCCTCGACCATCGCGGCGAACATCGCCCTCCGGTTCCCCGAGGCGCACGACATCGGCATCAACACCCTCATCGCGACCGGCCTCGTGCTGTTCGTCATCACCCTGATCGTCAACTCGATCGCACGCTACGTCATCAACCGCCGCAAGGCCTTCTCGGGAGCGAACTGATGGCCACCACCACCGCCGGCGTGCGCCGGTCCACCCGCACGGTCAACGCCCTCACGACGGGGCGCCTGCCCAAGGCCGCGCCCCTCGTCATCCTGCTCGGCAGCTGGGTCGTCATGGGCGTCGTCTTCGCCCTCCTGAACGCGGCGGGCGTCACCGATTCCTTCAACTGGGTCGGGGCGATCATCCTCGGCACCGTGCTCTACGCCGTGCTCGTCTTCGTCGTCGCGATGCAGATCGAGGGCATCCGCCGTGCGAAGGACCGCGTCGTCACGACCGCCGTCAGTGCGGCGTTCATCATCGCGCTGGTTCCGCTGGTCTCCTTGCTCTTCACCGTCGTCACGTCGGGCTCCAACCGGTTCGACGCCGACTTCTTCGCGATGTCGATGCGCAACGTCGTCGGAGCCGGCGGCGGTGGTCTGCACGCCATCACCGGCACCCTGCTGATCACGGCGCTGGCCGCCGTCATCTCGGTGCCGATCGGCCTGCTGACCGCCATCTACCTCGTCGAGTACGGTCAGGGCCGCCTGGCCCGCGCCATCACGTTCTTCGTCGACGTCATGACGGGCATCCCCTCGATCGTCGCCGGCCTGTTCGCCTACGCCCTGTTCGTGATCTTCTTCGGCGAAGGGGTCCGCATGGGCGCGGCCGGCTCCGTGGCCCTCGCCGTCCTGATGATCCCCGTGGTGGTGCGCAGCACGGAAGAGATGCTGAAGCTCGTGCCGAACGAGTTGCGAGAAGCGGCCTACGCCCTCGGCGTCCCGAAGTGGCTGACCATCGTCAAGGTGGTCATCCCCACCTCGGTCGCGGGCATCACGACCGGCGTCATGCTGGCCATCGCGCGCATCATCGGCGAGACCGCTCCGCTCTTGATCACGGCCGGCTTCACCGCGAGCATGAACTACAACCTCTTCGACGGTCGCATGCAGTCGCTGCCGGTGTTCGCCTACAGCTCGTACGTCAGCCAGGGCACCGACGCGGCGGCCTTCATCGACCGGGCCTGGACCTCCGCCCTCACCCTGATCCTGATGGTCATGGCGCTGAACCTGCTGGCCCGCCTGATCGCCCGCGTGTTCGCCCCCAAGCTCGGCCGCTGACCCGGCCGCCCCGACCCACACCCCGTCCCGGCTCCCGCCCGGCTCCCACCCCGAAGGAATCACCGTGTCCAAGCGCATCGAGGTCAACGACCTCAACGTCTACTACAGCAAGTTCAAGGCTGTCGAAGACGTCAACATCACCATCGAGCCCCGCACGGTCACCGCGTTCATCGGCCCGTCCGGCTGCGGCAAGTCGACCTTCCTGCGCACGCTGAACCGCATGCACGAGGTCATCCCCGGTGCCTACGTCGAGGGCGAGGTGCTGATCGACGGCAACGACCTCTACAGCCCCGGCGTCGACCCCGTCCTGGTCCGTCGACAGGTCGGCATGGTGTTCCAGCGCCCCAACCCGTTCCCGACGATGAGCATCCGCGACAACGTGCTCGCGGGCGTCAAGCTCAACAACCGCCGCATGTCGAAGAGCGACCAGGACGGCCTCGTCGAG